>JACRCP010000408.1 GCA_016218965.1 Deltaproteobacteria bacterium
CCGGCGCAAGTCCGCCTCGCGGGGCAAACTCTTCTATCGACTTCTCCAACAGGCCGTTCAGATCGAGCCTCACCCGTACTCAGTTCTGATTCGGCCAGAATTGAAGCGGTAAGGCCAACTGGCGTCAAGGAGATACCCCTGATGGCGAAATAGTCGCAATGCACGCTCCGCACCAACGTCCCTTAAGTTCTTCCCGGGAGGCACGGTACGTGTGTCGAGCTTTCGGGCGCCGAAATGATCTGCGCCGTGGCCTGTGACGTTTTCGATGGCGCGAATTGCCAATTCACCGACAGCGGCGGCGCCCACGATGGGGTGTGCTACTTCAACGAGGACACGCAATTCACCGCCCTCTGTGCTCCACCGGGGAATGTTGCCGGAAACGAGGCGTGCGAGGAATGGCACGATTGCGTGCCCGGCTTCCAGTGTCTCCCGGTGACCGAGGGGAAGTCTTGTCTCTCGCTCTGCGACGCCGAACACCCATGCGAAACCGGGATATGCGTATTTTCCGGTTCGCGCCGAGTGTGTTTGGACTTGGACCACGAAAAATGGGGCGCTTTCGAGTGTGGACCGGCCCAAACATGTACGACTGGATTGCTTTGCGCGGACGTTGTTCCTTCGGAGGAGGCGATCGCGGTGGCGCCCAAAGGCGAGCCCGTCGGCCAGCCGGATACCGCGTGCTACCTGGACCCCGCCGAACCGGGGGCCGGGCCGGAGGTCAAGGTGACGGGATGCCTCGGTGTTTTCGGCCTTGCCAGCAACACGGTCGATCTTGAGGTCACCTATTTCCTCGACGGGTACTTGGACGATCCCATAGCCGGTCCGGCGGTTGCGGTTGACAACATCGACTGTGAAAGCGGAGGCTACTACGAAATGACAGGCGTCCCAACGAATACGCGTTTGGTCCGGAAAACCTCGTGCCCCCCATCGCTCCCGGATTGCGGCTTCAAGGATACGTGGCAGTTCCACGTCTACCTGGATGCTTCGACCGCTGCCAGTGGCACGATTTCCGGCAAGGACAACGCCGAGGCGAACACATTTGTGACAAGCGAGGCCACTTGGCTTCTCATCCCGCGTACTCTCGGCTTTTCCTCCGGTATCGACAAAGACCATGGGATGGTCGCTGGGCGTATCAAGGACTGCGATTCAAATCACATCATGGGTGCTGTGGTTGGGATCTCGGTTCCTGTGAAGCGGATTGCATACTTTGACGGCGCCGAAGGGACGCTTGACGACATGGGGAATGAGAAAGCATCCGATCCCGATTCCGCACGCGACGCCACCAATTCAGACGGCCTGTACGCCGCGGTTGACGTGGGACCGGGACCGGCTTCCGTCAATTCGCAGATTCTGGTGGAAAAATCGGTCGTCTCCCTAGGGGTCCACAAGATCGACGTGATGCCGAACTCCATGATCATACTTGACTTCAAAGGGAAAACGTCGGGATTGAACCCATGAAGGGCGTGTGCCACCGTTTTGGATAGTCGTAGTACAGTT
The DNA here is from genome assembly GCA_016218965.1 of Deltaproteobacteria bacterium. Classification (GTDB taxonomy): domain Bacteria; phylum Myxococcota; class SpSt-1050; order SpSt-1050; family JACRCP01; genus JACRCP01. The sequence continues at coordinate 1,495 of JACRCP010000408.1, forward strand.
GAGCGGGACCGAATCGACCTTGAGCGCGCGAGGTCCATCGCAAGCTCGACGCGCTGCGCGTCGGTCTCGCCCATTCCGAAGAGTGCCCCCGAGCAGATCGTAAGGGGGAGCGCGGGGTGTCAGACACCGTCACATAACACATAGGTCGCGCTCGTGACCGGTGTTCGGTGGCACGGAGTTGAGGGAAACAGATTGGCGTGCGGCGTGGCTCGGGGCGGGGGGATGGAAAAAGATGGGGCGTGAAGGCCGCCGTGCATCAACATCTGGTGAAATCGGCTTCACCGGGATGCGGGCACGGCTCGATCTTCGAAAAGGGCTACGGCGGGCCGCCGCACTTCAAGACTCCATCGGCCGGAAGTTGATCGCCCCGGGTTTCTGGGCTACAGTGGCGCGGAGATGACGAAGGACGCGCAGCGTTTCAAGTTCCTCATCGCCGACGCCGACAAGCACACGCGGAAGATCCTGACCGACGCGCTCAAGGCGCGGGGCCATCGGGTCGTCGAGGTGTCGGACGGCGTTTCGGCGATCGGCGCCGCGGGGCGGGAGAGGCCGGACTTCGTCTTTGTCGACCGCGGTCTCCCCAAGCTCGACTGCGCCAAGGCCTGCCGGCACCTGAAAGAAGAAGCGTCGGAGGGAGACATCCCGATTGCTGTGATGACCGCGCGGGCCGACGACGAAGAGGTGGTCGCGCTCCTTTCGGCGGGGGCCGACTTCCACGTGGCCAAGCCGTTCTCGGTCGCCGAGGCGGTGGGGCGGGCCGAGGCTTTGTGCCAGCGCCTCTCGCGCGGCGACGACGTGGACCCCACCACCCTGCTCCCGGGGAGCTCCGGCATCGCGCGCGAATTCCGGGCCCGCACCAGGGCCGAGAAACCTTTTGCCTATCTGTGCGCCGACATAGACAACCTGCGGACTTTCAACGAGTCGGCCGGTTTCGCTGCGGGCGACCGCCTCATTCATTTCACGGCGGCTATCGCGCGGACGGCGGTGCTCGAACGCGGCGGCAAGGACGACTTCATAGGCCAGGCCGGCGGCGACGACTTCATCGTCATCACCGGGCGTGACAGGGCCCAGCCGGTGGCCGCGCGGATGACCGAGCTTTTCGAGAAGGGGCGCGCCGGTTTCTACTCGGACGAGGAGCGCGAGCGGGGTTACGTGATCAGCCAGACGCGTTCCGGGGACCTGCTGGAGGTGCCGCTGGTTTCGCTTTCGATTGCGGTCGTGACCAAGCGTGTCGGGAGCCTGGGCGAGTTCTGGCAGAACGCGATGGAGCTTCGGAGCTTCATCAAGTCGAGGGGCGGCGGGCAGTACGTGGTGGACCGGCGTTCGCCCCTGGGCAAACGCGGGACGATGCCGGTGGTGGTGGCGGGGATTGGCGATCAGCGCGACGCGGTGCGGCTTGCGTGCCGCATGGAGGATCTGGGCTGGCGCTTTTTTACGGCAAACGACGGCGCCACGGCGCTCAAGCTCACCCACCGCCTGAAACCGGTGGCGGTGATCTTTGACGAGGACCTGCCGCTCATCAAGGGCGAGGACGCCGTGCGCCTCATGCGCATGAACCCGCCCACAAGCTCCATCCCCGCCGTCATCGCGGCCGAGCGGGACCCGGGCGGCGGCCTCGAGTGGGTCGGCAAGCCCGTGGACCCGCGCGAGCTAGACCGGCGCCTGCGCGAGGTGGCGGCGGCACGCATCTCCGAGATGGCGGCGGAGGGCGGAACCCCCGATGGCCAAGACTGATTTTTTCGGCTCGAACCTCACGTGCTCGTTTTGCGGGAAGAGCCAGCGCGACGTCAAGAAGCTGATCGCCGGCCCAAACGTTTATATATGCGACGACTGCGTGCGCGCGTGCAACGAGATCATCGCGGCCGATCGCGTCAGCGGGGCGCGGAGCCGGCTCAAGGTCCCGCCGCCGGCCGATATCAAGGTGTTCCTCGACCAGTACGTGGTCGGGCAGGAGACCGCCAAGCGAATCCTGGCGGTCGCGGTCTACAACCACTACAAGCGGATCGCCGCGCGCAACGACCCGTCGGGGGTCGAGATCCAGAAGAGCAACATACTGCTTTTGGGCCCCACTGGTTCGGGCAAGACGCTTCTCGCCCAGGCGCTCGCGAAGTTCCTCAAGGTCCCCTTCACAATTGCGGACGCGACCGCGCTGACCGAGGCGGGGTACGTCGGCGAGGACGTCGAGAACATCATCCAGAACCTGCTCTGGATCGCCGACAACGACGTCTCGCGGGCGCAGCACGGCATAGTCTACATAGACGAGATCGACAAGATCGCGCGGAGGAGCGGGGCGTCGCCCACGGCGACGCGGGACGTGTCGGGAGAGGGGGTCCAGCAGGCGCTCCTCAAGGTCGTCGAGGGGACCCGGGCCAACGTTGCGCCAAAGGGCGCCAAGAAGTTCAACCAGGCCGAGTACGTGCAGGTGGACACCTCGGACATCCTGTTCATCTGCGGCGGTTCATTCAACGGCCTTGACGAGGTCATTTCGCGCCGGATCGGGCGAAAGGGGATCGGTTTCGGGGCCGACATCGCGAAGACGCCCGGGCCGCGCCGGCTGGGCGAGATCATCGAGAAGGTCGAAGTCGAAGACCTTCTGAAATTCGGGCTGATCCCCGAGCTCGTCGGGCGCCTGCCCGTGGTGGTGCCAACGGCAGAACTTTCCGAAAACGAGCTTGTCGAGGTCCTGACCAGGCCCAAAAACGCCCTCGTCAGGCAGTACCAGAAGCTCTTCCAGATGGAGGGACTGCGGCTGGGCTTCACGCCCGAAGCGCTTCACGCCATGGCGAGGGAATCGCTTCGCCGGAAAGGCGGCGCGCGTTCGCTCCGGGCGATCATGGAAGACGTCATGCTCGACATCATGTACGAGGTGCCGTACCTCGAGGGCGTCCGCGAGTGCACGGTCACCGAAGAGGTGGCCGCGCGGAACGCCAAACCCCTGCTGACGTTCGAAAAGAAACAGTCCGCCTGACCTTATTCCGGCAGCTTCCGGTCCGAGAACGCGCACGCCGAGGCGTCGCCCTGCTTTGCGTCTATGGGGATGTCGCCGTTCGCCCAGTCCTCGAAGTACGTCCGCTTGAATCCGGTGTCCCAGCACTCCACCGCCACCACGTCGGTGACGCCGTCGTCCGCCAGGTCTCCGCCCGAGATCTTGATGTCCGACCGGCCGGTGCCGCTTGATTTCCAGCGCGTGAGGATCCGCGCGTCCTCGATCTTCCCCTTGCCGTCCATGTCCTGCTCGATCGAGAAGCTGAACTCGCCCGAGCCGTCCTCCTGCTCGGTGTACAGGTACTGTGCGTTTGTGGGGCCTTTGCCGTCTTCGCCGGTGAAATCGACGAACTTCACCGTCACGGTCACCGGGTGGGTGTCGCTCTGATAGGTGACCTCGGCCGTCCCCCGCTCGACCTTGGTCGGGTCCAGGGCCGCCATGGTGTCGAAGTTCAGGTTTATGGTCCCGGCCCCGCGCCTTGGCCGGTTGCCCTTGGTGTGCGTCCCCGACATCATCGGCGAAAACGCATCGTCGCCCGCGTCCTTTGCCTTGGCGTCAAAGACCCACGAGTAGTCCTTTTCGCCGGTCTTCTCTATCGTCACCCTGTACGAAGCCGGGTCGAGGCCCCCCGGGGTGTGCGGCCCCCAGATCCACTTGTTCTCTTCTTTGGTCGTGGGCTCCTGCCGGGCGATGTCCTCGATCATCAGCAGGAGGTGGTAGACGCCCCCGTTGACCTGCTGGGTCATCGCCCTCGTGAAGAGGTAGAACTCGGCCCAGTCGCCAAGCCCTTTTTGCGTCATCCCGCCGCCAGACCCGTCTTCCTCGGCCAAAAGCGCCGACCCCGAAGACTCGGACCCGGGGAGCTTGATCCGGATCGATTCGCCCTCGGGGAGCCCGTCAAGGAAATCCCCGCCGCTGTCGTCTTCGCCGCAGGCGAAGAACGCGGCAACAAGGACCAGGAACGCGACCGCCGAAAAAATCTTCATGGCTTTCCCTCCTGTCTGTTGCAGCCATTATACGCATCGGCGCGAAAAAAGCACGTCGGAGGCGCTTTTCGACTCACGACCTACGACAGACAGCCAAGCACCAAGCTCCGGATCCCGAGTCGCAGGTCCCGAGTTGAAGTTCGTTTGTCCGAGTCGTTTGACGTTTGTCGGGAGTCGTGAGTCAACCAAGCGGCCTGATCGCCTCGGCCAGTCTCCGGAGGCCCGGGAGGTCGTGGATGTCGTCGGCGAAGGCCGGGGTCGTGAAGTGCGTGAATCCGGGGCCGGTCTCCGAAAGGAGCGCCGAGACCTCAAGGGACACGCGCCGCTGGACCGCGACGTGGTCGGCGAGGTTCGAGTGCAGCCTGTCGGCAAGGTCCGGTGGGATCCCTTGGGCTTGCGCCTCGGCGGCGAACGCCCGTGCGTCGAGTTCGAGATGGGCGAGCGGGCAGCCGGCGTATTCTCCAAACCCCTCTGCCGGCCGGTCATCCCGGCACATCCAGCAATAACGGTTGATGAAGAAGCCGGTGAACGGATAGCCGGCCTCGCGAAGCCGTTTTTGCGTGGTCCCCGCCTCGAGCAGGCGCCGCCGGTCGGTGGACGCGACGACGAAGAACGCCGTGCTCTGCGCACGGAGCCGGTTGCGGACCTCCTCGGCCCGGTCGCGGAAACCCTTGAACATCCCCTCGAACTCGAAGATGAACATGGCGAGCTCGCGGAGCATGTCAAAACCCGTGAACTTCGCGAGCTGGCGCAGGATGAAGAACTCTTTTTGGGTCGCGTACCGGAGCGTGAACCGCCCCAGCTTGAGGTACGGGTGCAGGAAGATGCGCACGAAGTCGTTGTCGAGCAGGTTGAGCACGCGGTTGGGGGCCTCCAGGAACGAGAGCGCGTACGACGTCGGCGGAGTGTCGACGATGACGATGTCGTAGCGCTGCTCCGTGAGGATTTCGTGGAGCTTCTCGACCGCGATGTACTCGTTGAAGCCCGGGAAGTTGTCTGTGAGGTAGTCGTAGAAGCGGTTGCTCTTGATCCGCTCGAACTGCCCGCGCGAGACGGCGTGGCGCTCGACGACCCGCTCCCACGTCCCGTGGACGTCGAGCATCAGGATGTCGAAACCGTCCGAAACCGGGATCACGACGCCGGGCTTCGCGCCCGACAGCCCCACCGCTCCGGCCAGCCGCCTTGCGGGGTCAATTGTGAACGCCAGCGTGCGACGCCCCTCGCGGGCCGCGACGATGGCGAGCGCCGCCGTCGCGCTGGTCTTTCCGACGCCCCCGGGCCCAAGGCAGACCACGAGGTTGTGGTCGCAGAGCATCGCTCCCGCGGGAGACGTGCGCACCGGCTCTTTCCTACACGCTTCCATGGCAGTGTTCCGTGATGATCTTTGAGAGCGCGGCGAGTTCGGCCGTGCCGAATTCCTCCGAAAAGACCTCGGGAAGGATGACCGCCGGAAGCGGAATATCGCGCTGGGCGCGGGCGAGGTGCCCCGACTGGCTTCGGGCGACGCGCTCACGGAACGACGCGCAGACAAAGGCGGTTCGTAGAAGCGCCCGCGGCGGAAGCTCCGCGCCCAAATCGAGTTCGCTTGGGCCGAATTCGGGTTCGATCACGCGGTTGACAAACAGGAATCCCGGAGGCATGCCCGCCTCGGCTGCGTTCCTTTCGCAGATCTCGGCCGCTTCGTTCACCGGCGTTTCCTCGGGGGTCGTCACGACGCAGAGCGACGCGCGTTTGGGGTCGGTGACTGCGGCGAGGATCTCCTTTGCCTTGCTGCGAAGCGGACCCGGGGGCGCGGCCTTGGTGATGGTGGCGGGGAGCGAAAGCATTGAAAGGGCGTGTCCGGTGGACTGCATGTCGAGCACGACAGTGTCATAGCGCCACGCGCCGGTCTCCTGCCGCTCCTGAGTGTGGTACCAGGCCTTCCCGATCATCACGAGCTCCTCGAGCGACGGGAGGGCCTCCATCAGATATCGCACGAGGGTGTCCTCGAAGACGCGGCGGTAGAGGCGCTCGAACCGGAGGATCATCAGGCCGTATTCCCGGAGGGCCGCCTTGGGCGTGATGTTGACGGCGAAGACGTTGTTTTGGACCTCGAAGACCTCTCCGGCGGGCGCCCCCGCGCCCAGAAAACCGGTCGTCTTTTCGTATCTCTGGATCGATGCCACCAGCACCCGGCGGCCGAGCGTGGCCGCGGCAAACGCAATCGCCGCCGAAACCGCGGATTTCCCCGTCCCGCCCTTGCCGGTCACGGCGATGAACCTTCGGGTGAGAAGATCGTGGGGTTTGGCCTTCACCGAATCGGGTTCTGGCAACTCTTGCCTCTTGCCTGATCTTGTGGTGCCGGAGGAGGGGGTCGAACCCTCACACCGTTGCCGGTACGGGATTTTGAGTCCCGCGCGTCTGCCTGTTCCGCCACTCCGGCACTGGGCGATATTACTTGCTTTTTTGCCCTGAGGCAACCAAAGGAAAAACGTCCAGTGACCGATTAGTGACCGATTGGGCCGCCAACTGGCCAGTGACGAGAGAGTCAATTCTCGTCACCGTGTCGGCCATGACCTCGGGGGCAAGGTGCGCATACCGCATGGTCATCTGGATGGTCGCGTGACCGAGGAGCTGTTGGAGCTTGGGGATGCCGACGCCGGCCATGATCATGTGGCTCGCGAACGTGTGCCGCAGATCGTGCCAACGAACATGCGACACCCCAGTGAGTCCCGCCCGCGGGCGCGTCTTCTCCCAAGCCGTCCGCATCATGGATTGGGCCGACGGGAAGACCACCTCGTCTGTCCGCTCTTCTTTCATCCGCGCGAAGGTCGCCAGGACCCGATCCGACATCGGCACCTGCCGGGCCTTGCCGCTCTTGGAGTCGCGAATGAAGATGAGCCGGTGCTCCAAGTCCAAGTCGGACCACGTCAGGCCGAATTGCTCGGACTTACGCAGCCCGGTGCAGACGGCGACCGTGACCGCGTCCCGCAAATCCGGACGACAGGCCAGAAGGAGTCTCGCAACCTCTTCGTGGGTGAGATACCGCAATCGACCCGGATTCTCCCGGTATTTCTCGACCCCTTTCACGGGATTCCGCTCGACCAAGCCCCACTTGATCGCCAGGGAGAACATTTTAGACAAGCGGGCCAAGTACCGGTTCACCCGCGGACCCGAGAGCCCGTCCTTACGCATCGCCGTCTTCATCTGCTCAATGTGCCAGGGCGTGATGCGGTCGAGCCGCGTGGCTCCGAACCACCTGTCCAGCCGTTTGAGCATGTACTCCTCAAGCTCGACTTCCTTGTGATGGTCTCTGGCCCACTCCGAGTACCGGCGGTGGAGTTCGGCAAAGGTCGCCGTCGCATCCGCTGGGGCAGGGTGCGTGCCCAGAGTCACCTTGGCGAGCCGCATCTTGAGAGCTTCTTCGGCCATGTTCTTGGAGTTCCCAATCTTCTCGCGCAGTCGTTTCGGCCCGACATAGTAGTCAATACACCAGCATCCGTTTCGTCTATAGACGCCCATGCATTTACCCTCCTTTCACCGGCTGGGCGCCCTGAACCGGACGATAGCGCTTCGGCCTTGACTCGGTCAAGCGCGAAGGCAACCGGCCGGTGGCCTGACAGATGTTCATGTCGATCCAACGGATCAGATCGTCGCGACGGAAGAACCGGCGACGGCCGAGACGAACGCAAGGCACGCGCCGCGCCCACGACCACGTGCGCAGTGTGCCGACCGGGATACCCAAAAGGCGGGCGGCCTCGTCGAGGTTGAGAAGAAGCTTTTTTTCGAGGGCGGGTTTGCTGTCCGACTCCGCGGGATCATGCGCAGTGGACACCGACTGCGCGATCGCCGTGGCGTTCTCTGCATCATCCGTCATCGGCGTACCCTCTGTGCCGTTGCCGTTTTAGGAAGGGCGGTGAGCGGAGCATCGTTAGGCTCCCGTGGACGGCTCTTTCGCAGAGACGTTTCCTGGACCGCCGGTCCGGAACCGGTCCCCGACTCAAGGCCAAAGCTCGACGCGAGGCTGGCTGGCCCCGCCCACGCCCTTCGACCCGCGCCTGTCGCCGAGCGCGTCCACGGACACCCCGCCTTAGTACCAGGCTTCCACGCCCGAACCGAGCGAGGCGACTTTCTGGTACCAGCGTCTACCCGCCTCCAGTGTCTCCAGCACTTCGGCAAATGTACTGTAGCTGCCGGCGGTCCACGTCTTGCTCTTCTTGTCGAAGGTGAGATCCCAGCCGGCGCCCCGCGGCTGCTTCTCAGGCGGCACATCCCGGTAGCGTTTTCGAAGCCGTCCTGCCAGTTTGAGCAGGCGCTCGCCGAACTCGTCCGCTTCTTCGGCGGAGAGGTTCTCATAGCAGCGCTCCGAGAGCTTCTTTTTACCGATGGCGTCAAGTTCGAAGGCCAGCGTCTTGCCCCGAAACCAGCAGTAGGTTCCAAGTATGCCCTGCGGATTGTTGTCGCCTTTGAATGGGCAGTCTGTGGTCGCCTCGCAGTCGATCTTTTCCTCCTTGGTGAGCTTGGCGTAGCCCCCGACTTTGCAGGGGTACGGCGATGGAAAGTTGTCCAGACCCATATGGTTGTTGGTAAAAAGTTAGGTTCCAGCCTGCGTCTTTGCCCCAGCCTTGATGGGAACCGGACCTCCGGACAAGCTGCCCGAGGGGAACCTCCCGGCGAGCAGCACGGGTCTGAGTGGACGCACACGCACCCTTCCTTGCGGGGTTCCTTCCAGCCTTCCTTACAAAGGAAGGGGTGAGCGATGTTACCGCGGCAATTCATTGGGGAATCCCGTGAGGAAGTTGATCGGTATTAGAGGGTGATGTGGAGTACGAGCCCCACGCTTGGTTGAGGAAGGTCTCTGGCGTGAGGGTTGAGAGGTCAAGAAGGCGGAAGTGTTCAACTTGGATCTGCATGCTGAAGACCTTGGCGATCGCAGTCAAACGAGTGGTTCCCGGAGCGACGATGAGGATGCGCCAAGTGCTCTGGTCGAGAAGAGGCGTTTGAAAGCGTAGCGCCTCTGCGTACCCTCGGGCCTTTTTCTCCCAGACCGAGAGCGGTTCCGTACCAAGGTCAACTTCGAGCAGATGGAGGGCCGACTGGTTGTCTTTCTCCACGAGGACCAAGGCATCAGGAATCACACGGAACCCGGCGGGTTGCGTAATGTGCATGACCTCACCGCCGGTGAAGAAGTGGACGAGGCGAAGGGCGGGATCCATTCGGGTGGCAAGGACCAAGGCGACCCGGACATCAAGGACGGCCAGGCGGTGTTTGAGGTCGGCTACGTCCAAGGTGCGGGGGATGGGAAGCAACTCATCCTCCAAGGCGTAGCGCTCCGCGAGTGCCTTTCGACCATGCAGGGTCAAGGTGTAGAGAGTGGACGAGGTACTGCCCAGCAGCACATGGGCCTCAAGAAAGCCGGCGTTGAAAAGTGTGCGCAGTCTCTTGTGGGCGGTGTTGTTGATCCCGCGGAAGTACAACGCAGAGAGATGCCGGGTGGAAGCCAAGCCAAACCGTCCAACGGTGTAGAGGATCTTGAAGTCGCGTTCGACAATGACGGCGATCTGTTTCTGCCGGCCAGTTCTTGATGTTCTGGTTTCCGTCATCATCTACCTCAGTGGATTCAAGAGTGAGGCGCCGCAGATCTCGCAGCCGTCCACGTAGTCGGCGCTCCTGCCGCAGACCGGGCAAGGGGCGAAGGCCCAGCCCGAAAACACTGCTCCGCATGAACATTTCCAAGACCCGATCGCCGGGTTCTTGTGTCCGTTGACGCAGCGGATGTCCTTCGAGAAAAGTTGCGGCGATCGCCACAGGAGCCGGAGCAGACGGAAGAAGAGCTTCGCGGCCCACCAGAGAAGCAGCGGCAGCCCGATGAACATGATCCAGAGGGCAAGACCAAGAACGTCCAAGGCCAGGCTTGACGATTGCTTGCTCATGGTTTCACCCCAGCTCCGGTAGGTTGTGCGACTTGCGCCGGCGGCCGACATGTGGAGTCTTGCCGTCCTCATCCTCGGGCTGGCCCGAGAGCGTCATCAGGCGTTGCCGTTCCTCGGCCACGCACTTCTCAAGTTCCTCTGCGGGCATGGACCATTTGCCATGCTTCAAGCGCCGCTGAAGTTCTTCTGCCATCTCCTCATTCCCTCGCAGGTCCACTTCGCGGGTCTTGAACTTCACCGCTCGCCACGGTTGCCGCCGGTCCCACCACCAGCCGACCCGATCCGGCAGGCGCGTGCCTTCATCGAGGAGAAACTTCTCTTCCTCGCCCTGGTTGAGGAATGGAGACGAGACCTTTTCCCATGGGGCCGGGGCAGGTCGCGGGTGCCGACCGCTCACAGGCAGGATGTGGCGCATGGCATGACTGTCCTCGGGTGAACTCCTGAACAACGCTTGCACGTTGCAGTTGGTGCGCAGGGCCTTAGCCAGAGTCGGCGAGGCCGCTTCCAGTTGTGCGAACTGTTGGCAGGCGAGCCAGAGGGAGACACGACGAGAGCGCGCTTGCGTCAAGGCGCGTTCCGCCTCAGCGGCGTGTGGGCCTTGGAGGAAGTCCTGCGCCTCGTCCGAGGCGATGACGGCCGGCGGCAGACGTGGATCGTTGGGCCGGGCGAAGATGGCGCGCAGGAGCCGGGAAACGAGCATGGCCGACCAGAATTTCTGCGCCTCGCGGCAGCCGAAAGGCGCCGCCAACGAGATGACCGTCACCCCGCAGCTCAGGATCTCACGGAAGTCCACACAGGAAGGAGCCGAGAGGGACAGCCGAGAGGAGCGGAGCGCGAGCACGCGCTCGAGCCTGGCCAGCACTCCGCCTTTGGTCTCCTCTGATTCCTGGGGATAGCGGTGCAAGAAGTAGGCGCGGAGGTCTGGGGAAGATTGCAAGACGAGCCTTTGAAGCAACGGTGGGTTGCTGAAGATGAATGGGAACGAGGGTAGGTGAAGCTTGTGCTCGGCCAGGAGTTTGAGCCCCATGACAAACAGCTCGTGTTGGCGTACGCCCAAAGGCGCCTCGGCGGCAACCTCAAAGGCATGGAGTAGATCAAGCAGGTGCAACTCCGAACTGACTCCCGGAGGAGGTGCGATGAGATTCATGACCGGGATGCAGTCCTCGGAAAACGGACTCAGGAAATTGATGCGCGCGAGGGCCGCCTCACGCGTCTTCGGCGGCAAGGTCGAGAGGGCTTTGGGAAGCAGGTTTCCGATGAGAAGTCCCGAAAGCTCGCCCTTGCCTTCGACACTCACTACTGCTGCATCGCCCTGAAGGACGCGGGGAAGCAAGAACTCCATCAGGCCAAGCTGCGCATAGGTCTTCCCCGTGCCGGTTGCGCCGTTAATGAGAAGGTGCGATCCCCACAGGCGCTCAAGCTCGACACAGAGCGCCAAGGATTCCTCGGCGCGGTTGATGGCTTCGCCGACATGGACAACATTCTTGGTGTCCTTGAGCATTGTCATCGACTGCGCGAGCTTCTCCCACTCGGTGTCGGCGCACGCCTCGTTGAAACGCTCGGTCCGCATCTTCTCGGCTGCTCTGGCCTCGGAGCCATGGATGAGGCCGCGGGCGACGGCAATGATCCGAGGGAAGCTCATGCTCTTCTCCCCGCGCGGGTACGTCGCGCGGGCTTTTACTCGTGGCTCTTGCCTCGGCTCGTTCGGTGACGCGCCCAGATGTACAGGACCACGACGAGGAGGACGACGAGCCCGACCCAGGGAGGGATGTGATGGACGGCAGCCACGCACCAGTTCATCGCCAGAGAGAGCGCAAGAAGGAGAAGGCCCAGGCGGACGACGGTGCCCAGCGGGTCGGAGAACAATGAACGCAGCAGGGACATCTCTGCCTCCCTCTACGGTATGACCGCAATGGGGGTTGTCGTCTTCCCGGTTCCTTCCCAGACGCACTTCTCCTTGAGGGTGACCTCCGAGATGTTCATGGCCGCGAAGGCGGCGCTCCATGCTTCCTTGAGGGCGCGGGACTTCTTGGCCGTCCATCTTGGGACATCGGGCGTGGCGTGATCGTGGACGCGGCAGACATCGACATGGATGCCCTTGAGATCGGGAAGCAGACTCGCGTTCCGCAGGGCCGTCACGAACTTCCTGGGCGTGGGGATCTTCCGCTCGAAGTCGGCAAGCTCGCTGACTTCGCGGAGGTCAGACACCAACCACAAGTGGCGGTTGACGCCTTCGCGTTCATGAAGTACTGAGGCGGCCTTGAAGATGCCAGCGGCGATGCCGGAGCATGAGACGCGGTCAGGAAGTCTGAACGAAGCGATCCGCTCCTTCTGCGAAACCTGCCAAGCTCGACGCCGTGCGGTCACCCCAGTACCCCAGGAATGGGGCACCTCTATCTCGAAGACCTTGCGCACATCGGCGATATCACAGCCGATGATCCAGACTTCCATCGTCGAGCCAGACGGCGGCGAGGAAAACATGAAGTCCTGGAGGGCTTCGCGGATGACAGAGTTGTCGCACTCGCTCGAAGTCGAGATGTCGCACACGACGGCGGTGACGTTTGGCGTGGGTGGCATGCCGGTGCAAGCGGTGGCGAACAGTAGGAATAACGTGAGAGTAACCTTACTCTTTGTCATTATCGTTCCCTCCCTTCCCCACGAGCCAGCGGCCAAGGTCCCACCACCAACGCGCCTGGGCCTTCCTTGCTTCAGTTCGCAAGCGGTGCAGTTCCGGTTCGTGGACAAGCCGTTCAAGCTCCTCCGCTAGCTCGCGACGCTTGGTAAAGGCATTCTCAAGTTCCTGGGTGATTCGTTCGATTTCCGTCTCGACCTCGGCGAGGGTGCTTCGCGTGGACTCGATCTGTTGCCGAATGGGTGCCCAGACCTCGAGGAAACTGGCTACTCTCCTCTTCGCTTGCCCCGTGGCGAGGCCCGCGCCGAGCGGGATTACAAAACCGAAGAAACCGAACGCGAACGGTGCGTCGGGCACGGTCGCGGCCCTGATGCCAGCAAGGGCGGCGGAGCAAGCGACAAGAAGCATGAAACCAGCGCCGCGTTTGATCACTGGTCCATCACCGCAGGCAACAAGACCGGCCCACAGGGTCACCAGAGCCGAGATTGTTGTGATGCCAAAGACCCCCAGAAGTGCCCAAATCGACGTGTTCGCCAGTCCGCGCGAGAGGTCCACGCCGAGGGCGTCGGCGACGGCGGCGAAGGTGAAAAACAGATCGCCAACAATAAGGACGGCGACGAGGATGAGCCAACCTGCGAACTGCTTCCATGACGGTAGTCGCTCCAGAAGTTCTTTGAGCTTCAACTGATGCTCCTCGCGGTCGCGTTCCTTCACCTCTCGCTTCGCCTGGAGGCCGGCGATAGCTTGTTCGTTTGCAGCAGTGCCGACCATAGCTACATGGACGCGGGGCCGACGGCGGTATGGCCCGTCGCCAAGGGGCACTGGTGAATCGGCGGCGTCGCATGCCTCGATGTAAGCGAGAGTCTCCTCCTCCCGCTTTCCCGTGGCACCAGACCACAAGGCACCGAGGCGCTTGCCAAAAGACAGTTGAGAATTATTGGATGTGTTCATGCCGCTTCCTTCCTGTTGTGTGTGATCGTTTCGGTTTCTTTTTGTTGCACCGAGCCATCAGCTGACCTTCCGCGAATGACGCGAAGGCGGTTGCTCAAGCGACGTTCGCATCGCAGGCATAGCCAGCCGTGATCGCGGGACCCGCGTCGGTGACCGCACTCTCCGCAAAACAGAGTTCTTGTCTCTCTTTTCCATCTCCGATCTCCTATGCACTTTCCGCTCGTCCCGTGATTTCTCAGCATGTCCTCCTCCAGTTTTTTGACACGTCGGCATGACGTGTCTCTCATTTCTTTCATGTGGACATGGTTGTTTTCTGTCTAAGGGGGCGCGGTCAACTACTTGACATTATTGGATATTTGTGTTATCATAGGCATAGCAGATGAGTTATCGACAGACGTCCAACGTTCGCCTTGAAGGAGAAGGAGGTTGTGGCCATGGGTGGAATCATACGCAACAGGCAGCGCCTTCCGCCATGCACCGAACCGAAGAAAGGATGGGATGAAATTCACGTTGCCGCGTGTAACGGGTCAATCAGTTTCGAGCAGAACAAAGCCTACGAAGAACATCGCGCGAACTGTCCGCACTGTTACGCCCTCGGTGATTCCCTGATGAGCTTCTCTCTTGAGGTCTTGGAGGAGGCACACAGAGACGATCCAGGGTATCCGGAGAAACCTCGCGAAATAAGCGATCGGGAATTAACACATGCAGGACTTCGGGTGCTCAAGCGCTTGCGCGGTCGTAATGGATCGCCACCCAAAGATTCGCTCTTTCTTCTGAGTACTCTCTTCTGAGACGATAGGAATGGAAATGATTCCAGAGGTACTCAAAGAAAACCGCGTCCGTTTCGAAAACGGACGCATTTTTATTTGCGGCCATGATTTATCAAAGATCAAGTACTGCCACTACTACAGGGCGCGGTCCGTTGTCGGCGCATTTGAACTTCTTTCGGAACTCGACAGGGCATTCGGTCTGGATTGGCTGGAAAGGATACTAGGTAACCTCGATTCCATCGACTGCGCAACTTCTTCACCTCCCCCAAACCAAGAGTCGTTAAAAGATATAGATCCGGCTTACTACTATGCCCGCTGTCTAGCGATATTTCTCGCAAATGCACCACCCAAAGCAAGAACTGTCACATCTCATGCCAGAAGGTTTGTCTTCGGGATCATTCTCAACATCTTCCGGAACCTCCGCCGCCGGTATCAAGATCGGGCTGCCACGCGTGCGACCACCTTGCCAGCAGGCAAACCAGCAACCGAAACTGACGCGTTCGCAATAGACAATGACATGGTCGAATCTCTCTCTGAAATCCGAACAGACGATCTTGTCGCCATTGAAGCAGTGCTACTGGGCTGGGATCCAGAGAACCGCACGATTAGACTCGGAATACCGAAGAACAACGCGAAAGAATTCATCAAGAAGTTTCAGGCCAGTCTCGTCTTCTACTACCAGCCGGCGTCTCCTTTGATTGCCTCCTCTTTTTCTGTCTCGGTAATCATCGGCTACATTTGTGCGATTGTAGCACTACTTGCTGCAATCATGTTTCTCTTCACTAAAACCCCGATATGTCGTAATGGTGGGACTCAGCCGGAAGGTCTGAATACATTTTCTGAAGTCATCAACATCTCGATCGAACAACTTAAAGAGAGCCGCCGTTCGACTGCTGACGTTGAAACGGGAGATCACGATTCGGTTGTAAAAGCTGAACGTTGGTCCGATGAAAGTCGTCGCAAGATCGTCCGTTTCGCCGACGGAATTTTTGGCTATGAGTTTGTATCTCTTTAGTTCCGAGTGAAGACCGAGGGAAGCGGAGTGCCGAGGTGCCATGAGGACTCCATGCGCCGAAAATGGTTCTCCGAGGAGAACGCCTGGCTTTGTGAGCGGCTCACTGTCAGTCAATTACGCCTCCGAA
>JACRCP010000418.1 GCA_016218965.1 Deltaproteobacteria bacterium
ATGTTTCACCTCCTTTCGGGTGGTCTTTGAAACCCCCGGTCCGGGTATTCGCAACGCCCGTGCCACGCGCGAACGCAAGCAAACACGCGGGGTTGGCCGCCACTCGCCCGCGAAACGGCGCGAAACCCCCGACGCACCGGAGACCTCACTTCGCACACGGCCAGGCACACCCACGTCCGACGGTTTCGTTGAAGAACCGCCTGCCCCGGGACGTGCCGGCCGCGGACTCCAAACCCCGGAATATCCTGATTTATCTTTGACTTGGGTGTTGTTTTGGGTTAGTTTTGCGGGCCAGAGAAGCGAGGTTTGATTCGCGGTTTTTTGAGTGGACACGTTCCAGGGAGTGGCGTGATGTTTAAAGGCAGGGCTCCGCTCGTGATCGGGATCGTGCTTGGGGTGCTGGCCGGCATCATGGCCATGTTCGCGCTGAGCAACAAGGAAAAACAGATCAAGCGCGGGTGGAACCTCCAGGAGGTCGTCGTCGCCTCCGAGGACGTCACCGAGGGCACCCGCCTCGAGATCTCCATGATCGCCAAACGCAGCATCCCCGAGCAGTTCATCACCAAGAGCACCATCCGCCCCAAGGACGTCGAGAAGATCCTCGGCCAGACGATCGTCGTGAACCTCCACGATGGAGACCCCCTCCAGTGGTCGCACTTCCAGGAGACCCACGGCTTCGAGCGCTTAAGCAACATCATCCAGAAACGCGCCCGCGCCATCACCGTCAGGCTCAACTCCGAGGCGGCCGTGGGCCACTGGGTGCGGCCGAACGATCACGTGGACGTCATCGGGACCTTCCGCGACCCGTCAAGCAACCAGATGGTCTCGCTCACGCTCCTCCAGAACGTGGTAGTGCTGGCCACCGGGAAGATGACCGGCGCCACCAACATCAACGTCATGCCCGACGCCGACCGGACGTACTCGCACGCGACGGTGCTGGTGCTCCCCGAGGAGGCCGAGATCATGATGCTCGCGCAGGAGCTCGGGACCCTCTACATGTCGCTGCGGAACGCCGAGGACATCAGCGAGCAGTCCGAACGGTCGCGCGCGACGATTGATACGCTGCTGACGGGCGAGCGCCTGAAGAGCCTCAGGGACATCAGGACCTCGATCCAGGTTATCAAGGGCGGTAGATGAGCGGCATCGTTTTTCCTTTCGTGGCCGCATCGGTATTCTTCATATCGATCGTGGTCTACAACGTGCTCGTGAAGGGTTTCGAGCAGTACCAGGAGCGGTACCTCAACCCCCAGCTTGAAGACCTTTCCGAGATGTTCCTGTTCGTCGACCCGCGGCAGCTGCTCCTCCTGTCGCTTTCGGTGATGGTGCTCGCCTTCCTCGTGGGGATCTTCTTTTTCGGGTACATCGTCACCGCGATGCTGACTGCGGCGGGCTTTTTCTTCCCGACGTTCCTGGTGCGGTACTACCGGAAACGCCGGATCCGCATGTTCAACGTCCAGCTTGTCGACGCCCTAAACCAGATCGCGAACTCGCTAAAGGCGGGGCAGACGCTCCTTCAGGCGATGGACGGGGTGGCCCGCGACGCCCCGGTCCCGCTGTCGCAGGAGTTCGGACTCACGCTCAAGGAACTCCGGCTCGGCGTCCCGATGGACGACGCGCTCAACAACATGGGCCGGAGGGTCGGGTGCGACGACCTCGACCTGGTCGTCGTCTCGACCAACATCGCGCGCACGCTGGGCGGGAACATGGCGGAGATGTTCGACACGATCGCCGCGACCATACGCGAACGGTTCCGCATAGAGGGGAGGATCAGGGCGCTCACCGCGCAAGGGAAGCTGCAGGGCTGGATCGTCGCGTCGCTGCCGCTCTTCCTGTGGTTCGTCATGGACTACATGCGCCCCGACCTGATGGAGCCGATGCTCGTGCACTGGTTCGGGTACGCACTCATCGCGACGATCATCTTCATGGAGGCGCTTGGCGTGTTTTTCATCCGCCGGATCGTGAACATAGACGTCTGAGGCCGCCGTGCTCATTGCCGCAACACTAGTCATCGTCGCCATCGTGGCAGGTTTTGCGTTCGCCATGCTCTCGGTCGGGATCTACAACGTGTTCGTGCGGCGCGTAATGGACGCGGCCGCCGAGGAGGAACAGTCGACCGTCGCAAAAGGCGTCCGTTCGCTCGTCTTCCGGCGCCTAAGCAGCGTCAACCGAGGGCTCGTGCGCCAGGACTACCGCGACTGGATCCGCCGCCAGCTCGTCACCGGCGGCGACCCCCGGGACCTCACGGCGGACGATTTCGTGGCCATACAGGAGCTGAGCGCCGCCGGCTTCGTCCTCCTGGGCGCCCTCTTCCTCATCGTCGTCAAGGCGTCGTGGCTCTGGATCATCGCGTTCCTTGCGGTCGGCCTCTTCTATCCGCTGTTCTGGCTGCGCGACAAGGTCAAGAAACGCCAGCTCGAGATCACGCGCGCGCTCCCCTACAACCTCGACCTGCTCACGCTGGCCGTCGAGGCGGGGCTGGACTTCCAGGCAGCCGTCGCCAAGGTGGTCGAAAAGGGAAAGCAGGGACCGCTGGCGGACGAACTCCGGTTCATGCTCTCCCAGCTCAAAGTGGGCAAGACGCGCGAAGAGGCGCTCAAGATCATGGCCGAGCGCGTCAGCATGCAGTCGGTTTCGGCGTTCACCAACGCCCTCATACAGGCCGACCGCATGGGCGCGAGCCTGGGCAAGGTGCTCAGGATACAGTCCACACAGCTCCGCAACGACAGGTCGCAGCGGGCCGAGAAGCTTGCCAACGAGGCCCCGGTGAAGATGCTGTTCCCTCTCATCTTCTGCATCTTCCCGACGGTCTTCCTGGTACTGTTCGGGCCGATCGTGTTCCAGTTCATGTTCGGAGGGGAGTTTTAGGAAAGCTGAGGGCTGAAGGCGGGAGGTCTCATGGGATACCAGCTAAAAGTTGTCAAGGGGAAGTTCACGGGCAAGGCTTTTGAGGTGACGGCCGACGAGCTCACCATCGGCCGCGTCGAATCCAACATCCTCGTGGTCTTCGACTCGGGGGTCTCGCGGCAGCACGCGGTGCTACGCAAGGAAGGCGGGGGCTACCGGATAGCCGACCTCGGCAGCCGCAACGGGACGCTGCTCAATGGCGCGCCGATCGTCGAAGAGGCCCTAGGCGACGGCGACCTCATCACCGTGGGCAACGTGTCGCTCCGCTTCTCGGGCGGCGGCGGGGGCCGCGACAGGCTGAGCGACGAGCACACCCAAATACTTGGAATGGGGGGCGGCAAGGGCAAACGGGTCGAGGACGAGAGCACGCAGGTTCTCCAGTCGGGGGGCGGCAGGCGATGACAGCCGGCGCCCCACGCCCGCCTGTCCGCGCGGCCCGCCGATCCGGCGCAACGGTCGCCGTCATCGCCGTCATCGCGCTCGTCCTGCTCGGGACGGGGGCGCTGGTGGCGTGGAAGACCCTCGGTTCGAGGGGACCCAAGCTCCCCGACCGCTCGGCCGAGTTGTTTCCTTTGTCCATGGAGACCTACGGCAAAAAGTTCGGCCATGGCGAGGTGGACGTGTCGTGCCGGGTGCGCTGCGCGTTCGCGTTCAGGTACGCCGGGGGACGGGCGGTGCTGCACTATGCGGTGGGCGCAAACGAGGAACGGGAGGCCATCGAGGTACAGCTCAACGGCAGGCAGGTCGGTTTCGTGCCGCCGGCCGGCAGGCGCCTGGTGAGGGGGCTCGAGGTGGTCCTCCCCAAACAGTATCTCAGAAGCGGCGCCGAAAACCAGCTCGTCTTCGTCAACCGCAAGGGCCAGGGCGGAAAGGCCCCGTGGCACGTGCAGTTCGTCTGGGTTGACGAAGGACCGATGCCCCAGCCGAACATCGACAAGGCGAGGGAGCTCCGGGACCTCGCCTACAAAAAGCACGGTGAAAAGGACGTGGCGTTCGGGAACTTGTGGGCGGCGCTCACATACCTCCGGAATGCGCGCGACTACGTCGAGGGCTACGAACCGAAGCCCGACATCTACGACGAAGTCGACCGGAAGTTGAACGACGTGTCGAGGGAGCTGCAGGAACAGTTCGACAAGCTGATGTTCCAGTCGCGCAAGGCCGCCCAGTTCGGTGAAAAGCCAAAAGCCCTCGACACGCTCGAAAGGGCGCTCAAATTCTTCCCCGACGCCGACGATGCCCGGCACCAGGAGACGCGGCAGGCGATCGAGGCCTTGAAGGAGTGAAGTTCTTTACCGTTTGCCTTTTACCGATTAGAATTGAAACCGGAGCGACGATATGCCTCAACGACCGCCGAGAAAACCACCGGGTGACGACGAGTTCCCGGACACCGACCGGAAGGGATCGTCCGGATTCCTCGATGAAGAGGAGTTCATCGAAACCGACGACTCCCTGATCTCGGATTTCGACGATCTTGAGGCGCCGGCGAAGCCGCCGCCCAAGCGTCCAGCCGTGCCCCAGCCGCCGCCGCGAGTCCCCCGCCCTCCGTCCCAGCAGATGCGGGCCCCTCGCGAGGAGCCGCCGCCGCCGCCCCCCCCTGCGCCGGCCAGACCCTTCGACGGGGCTCAGGGCAGGCGGCCTCCGTCCCAGCAGATGCGAACCCCCGGCGACGACATCCCGCCGCCCCCGGTTTCGGTTCCGGCACGCCGCCCGCCGCAGAGGGCGGTGGCGCTCAACAGGCCGGCCGAAGAGGTGATAGCGCCGCCCGCGGCAAACATCGGGTCGCCGGCGGCCGACACGGACATGGCGGCCGGAGGCCCTCCGGACGGCGTGCGGCTCATCGTCGTCGACGGCGCCAACAAGGGAGAGGAATACGCGCTCGAACGCGACATCATTTCGCTGGGCCGCGGGGCCGACAACGACATTGTCATCCGGGACGTTTCGGTGTCGCGCAAGCACGCAAAGGTCATCCGTGACGACGGGGAGTTTCGACTGGTCGATCTCGGGAGCGGCAACGGGACGCTCCTCAACGGCCGCAAAGTGACGGACGAGACCCTCCTGTCCGGCGCAGTGTTCAAGATGGGGAACACGGTGATGCGGTTCGTGCAGATCGGCGACGTGTACTCGACGCGCGAAGACGTGTGCAACTCCGGGATGGGATTTCCGACCCCGGCGCCCGCCGAACCGCCCGCTGCGCCGCGCAAGGCCCCGCAGCCGGTCACCGCCGTCGGCGCCCCAAGGCCAGTTGCGGCGCCGGGACGATCGAAAGCCCTTCTGCTTTACGGATCGCTCGCCCTGGTCCTGTTCCTGGCGGCCGCCGCGACGGTCAAGTTTGTCATCCTCGCCCCCGAAGGCGACGCGGGGTCGTCGCCGGGCGGCGGCAGGGGCCGCGGCGATCCCGCGCAGGTCCAGAAGCTCTTCGACGAAGGGATTGAATCGTTCAAGAAGCAGGAATGGAAGCCTGCGGGCGAGAAGTTCTCGGCCATCCTGGGCCTCGAGCCGCAAAACGAGCGGGCGCGCCAGTACAAATCGAAGATCGAAGAGGAGCTCGAATACCAGGAGAGCCTGCAGCAGGCCAAGGAGTTCGTCGCCAAGAAGATCCTCCGGGCCGCGATCGAGAACCTCAAGAAGATCCCGGCCGAGAGTTCGTACGGGGCCGAGGCGCGGACGATGCTCCTCTCGGTGAAGGGCGACTTCGCGAAGATGCGGATCGACGAGGGCAAGACCGCTCTCGCCGAAAAAAGACACCAGGCGGCGTACGACGCGGCATCCGAGGTGCTCACCGTCGACCCGGGAAACTCCGAGGCGGTCCGGCTGCGCGCCGAGGCCGAGGATGCCATGAAGTAGAAGGGCGAGAAGGTCGCCGAGTACACGCCGCCGAAGGCCGCCAAAGAAAAACCCTCGAAGGAAAAGCCCGAGAGGCCGCCGAGACCGGGGAAACCCAAACCTGACGAGACGGGCATGGACGACCTGCCCCCCGGGCCCGCCGGAGGGCCGCCCGCCACCGGCCCCCTCGCCAGCAGGGCAGTCGGCCTCTTCAGGCAGGGCAACGTGAACGGCGCCATCCAGGCAATCGAATCCGCCGGCAGCAGCGATGCAAAGCTCCAGAAACTCCTTGCCGACCTCCGCGGGTTCGCGGGGGCGCTCCAGGAAGGCGAGACGTACTACCGCGGGAAGCAGGACGAGGGGGCGATCAAGGCGCTGGGACGGGCAATCCAATACGGAAAGATAGTCGCCCCGTCCGGCGACAACGCCTACGCGCAGAAGATCGCCGGCATGATCGCCGACATGTACTACCTGCGCGGCGTCAAGGCGTTCTACAAGGAAAACTACCTCATCGCGGCGCAGAACTTCCAGCAGGCGCTCAAGTTCAAGCCCGACCACCAGCAGAGCCAGAACAAGCTAAAGGAGATGTCCGCCGTCGCGGGGAGGCTGTACGAAGAAGGGTACGTGCTGAAGGCCGCGGACCCCGAAGGCGCCAAGAAAAAGTTCCAGACCATCATCCAGATCACGCCGCCCGACAACGACTACCACAAGAAGGCCAAGGACTGGCTGAAGAGGCTCTAGCTTCAAGCTTACGGCAATCAGCGGTCAGCTTTCGGCTTCGGAACGGAGAAATGCGACGAGGGTCAGAAACACCAAAAAGGGGGAAGTTGGCGCAGCCATCCCCCGGAAGATTGACTTGCCGAACGGATATATGATAGCAGGGTGGCCTGTCAGCCCCCAGAAGTCGCGGATGTTTCACGCGGGAGATTGGCGATGAAGACAAGGACAGCACTGCTCACACTGGCGGCGGCCGTCATGCTCCCGTACTCGGGCGCGGGCGCGGCCGAGTTCAACAGCCTCATGATCTTCCCGTACCAGCCGGTCTATGGGACGGTCCCGGATGACATCGGCACCAAGACGAGCGAGCTGGTTCAGAACGAGATCGCCAACAACGAGCGGATCAAGCTCGTGCCGGCGCCCAAGCTCCAGACGGCGGCGCCCGCGGCCGCCGAGGAGGCGCGGATCGACCACAACGCCATCAAGAAGGCGCTTGGCCAGGTCAAGAACGGCGCCAGCGAGGTCAAGGCCCAGAACTTCGACCGGGCCATCAAGCTCCTCAAGGACGCCGGGGCGGTGCTCGAAAGAAACGCCGAGTACCTCGACGACCTCTCGCCCCTGATTGAGGCATACCTCAACCTCTCGATGGCGTACCTCGGGAGCGGCGAAGAGGAGGCGGGAGAGGACCTCATCACCCACGTCGTCCGGCTCGACCCCAAGCGCCAGCTCGATCCCAAGGAGTTCGTGCCGCTTTTCTTGCGGATCTTCGACGCGAGGCGCAAGTCCCTCTACAACCAGCCGCGCGGCTCGATCTTCGTCAACGCAATGCCCGCGGGGGCATCAATCACGATCGACGGCAAACCGGTGGGCAACGCCCCCGCATACTTGAAGGATCTCATCCGCGGCGAGCACTACCTCAAGATCGAGAAGCCCGGGGAGCCGCCCAGGTACAAGCGCGTGAGCGTGCCGGGCGGGTCGCAGATCGAGGTCAAGATCGAGTTTGCCGGGGCAGGCGGGCCCGGGGGGACCGGGCCCGAGGCCTCCATCGCGCAGGGCATTCGAAACAACAAGCTCGACCCGAAGGTGCGCGACGAGGCGAAGCTCCTGGCGCAAAAGGCGGGGGCCGACTACGTCGTCCTGGGTGGCGTCACCAAGGCCGAGAACATGTACCAGGTCAACTCGTACATCATCAAGGTCAAGACCGCCGAGATCGCCCCGCTCGTGACGCTGTTCTTCGACCCCGACATGCTGGGCGCCAGCATCGAGATCTACAAAATGGTCGAGGAGATCGCCAAGAAGTTCGATGCGTTCCCCGAAGGGATGCGCCAGTCAACGGTGCTCGTGGTCCCCGGGATCATGAAGCCCGAGGAAAAACCGGTGGACATAGTCGTCGGGCCGACCGGTGCGCCGCCGGCGCTCCCGTCAAGCGGCGAGCCGCCCCCCGAGGAACAGCCCCAGCAGCCCGCGATGCTCCTGCCCGCTGTGACGCCGACGCAGCCCTCGCAGCCCGCACAGCCGACGCCAATCACGCAGGCAGCCCCGCAGACCCAGCCGCCAAAAGAGGACTTCAAGGACGGCGGCCGCGGCGGCCGTCAGATCAAGGAAAAACAGCAGATCGACCCCTCCATCGTGATCGTCGAGAAACCCACGCACTGGTACACAAGCTGGTGGTTCTGGACCGCGGTGGGCGTCGTGGCCGTGGGCGCCGGAGTCGGAACCACCGTCTACATCCTGAGCATCGAGCCCGACCACGGCGAGGTCGTGGCGACCTGGTAGCCCTGGCGCCGCCGGCAAGGAGAACGCAACCATGTTGAAACCTGTCGCCGTCCTGCTCATCTTGGCCGCAGCCCTCTGCGGCTGCCCCAGCGACACCGTGACCGTCACGACGCGGCTCGTCCCGCCCTGCAACCAGGACGAGACGTACAAAGGGGCCAACTACATGCGCCTCACCGTGATGGGCGCCGAGATCCCTACGCCGCTCACGGCCGATTTCGAGTTCTCGGGGCAGAAGGGCGCCGTCCCCGACATACCGCTGTCAGAGGGCGTGACGGTCACCGCCGAGGCGTTCACCGAGGACATCTCGACCTCATCGCTGGTCGCGCGCGGCCAGTCCGCGCCGTTTGACATCACTGCCGACACCGACACGATGTCCGTCGACGTGCCCATAAGCCGCGTAAACGCGTTTGCAAAGACGACCTCGCTTTCGGACGGCTCGTGCTCCGAGATGGGAAACGCGCGCGAAGGCCACGCGGCGACACTCCTTCCGGACGGCAAGGTCCTGATCTCGGGCGGCATCAAAATCGAGCAGAACACCCCCTTCTACTCCGAGATGCTCACGCTCTACGACCCCGCGACCGGGACGTTCGAGGAGATCCCCAAACCGGACGAGAAGCAAGGACAGGGGCCGCTCAACCTGGGGCGCGCGTACCACACGGCGACGCTCGTCAACTTCGGCAGCGCCGATCCGCCCGACTGGAAGGTCATCATCGTC
>JACRCP010000409.1 GCA_016218965.1 Deltaproteobacteria bacterium
CGTTCCCCGGACGGCGGAAGCTCAGGCAACGGCGGAATCGGTGGAAGCTCGTTCATCTCGGATATCATCTATTCAGCCACCGAATGCCCAAGTCAAGAAATCTGCAAGCGCTTCGCCACCACTTTTTGAGAAGTTACCGGGTCTTTATGGAACCTATCGAAATCATTGATAATGATTTGTGTTGAACGGTCCGGATCGTTGGGATATAAAAGCCGGGCTTTGTGGGAACCTGGCGCACCATCGTCGGCGGCCGGACGCAACAAACGGAGAACAAGATGGCGGACAACGTGATTAGGAAAAAGAAGTTCGACGGTCAGGACGTTGACATCCTGGGGCCGACTTACGAGCCGGGCAAGCCCCAGGGTCCCGAGCTATGGCGCGGGAAGCTCGGCGATCGGAAGCAGATGCTCGCGTACTTGAAGTCCGCCGAGCGCTACTGGTTCAGCGACGACTGGTTCGGGAGCGAAAAACGGAAGAAGAAGGCGTGACTTTTCGCCTTTCCACTCATTCGACGTCAAAACGCTGGATGGAGGTGTGAACATGGAGGTCAAGATTCCGACCAGGGCCTATTCAGGGGCAATCCGCCCAATCACGCTCGGGAAGGGCGGCAAGGCATTCACGGTCGGCGGCGAAACCGCGTTTCCGTTTTACACGTTCGAAGGGCAGATGCCCAACCAGCCGCGCTTCGGGCTTGAGGTCCTCGACCTCGAACCGTCCGACTGGCCCGCGACTCTGCTTGGGGCGTACGGCGCCGTCGTCAAGGACCCCGCCGCCTGGGCCAAAAAATGCGTTGCCGAGCTCGGGGCCGACTTCGTCCATCTCACGCTCGCGGGAACGAACCCGAACGACCAGAACCTGCCTGTCGATCACGCGGTCAAGGTCGCCAAGGCGGTCGCCGCGGCCGTGGACGTGCCGCTGACCGTCTGGGGATGCGGAAGCGCGGCAAAGGACGCCGAGGTTCTCAAGGCCGTCGCCGAGGCGCTCTCGGACCGCCGGCTCTGCATCGGACCCGTCGTCGAGGAGAACTACAGGCAGGTGGGCGCGGCGGCGCTCGCGTACAACCACGTTGTGATCGCGTCGACCCCGATCGACATCAACCTCGCCAAGCAGCTCAACGTCCTTTTGGGGAACCTGGGCGTCAAGGAAGACAGCATCCTCATTGACCCGACGGTCGGGGGCTTGGGCTACGGTCTCGAGTACACGTACTCGGTGATGGAGCGTTGCCGGGCCGCGGCGCTCACCCAGCAGGACGACAAGCTGCAGTACCCGATGTACTGCCACCTCGGGGTCGAGGTCTGGAAGACCAAGGAGGCCAAACTCCCGGGAGATGCCGACTCGGCGCTGGGGGACGAATCGAAGCGGGGCGTGCTCATGGAGGCCGTCACCGCAGCGACGCTTCTGGCCGCCGGCGCCGACGTGCTCGTGATGCGCCACCCGGAGGCGATGAGGCTTTCAAGGGAGCTCGTGAAAGGACTCGCGACCGGGTAGTCACTCAATAACCGACGGGGCGGACTAGGAGCACCGATGGCAGAGAACAAGGAAGAGAAACCCGGGGAACCGAAGGCGGTCAGCGCGGACCCCGCGGTGAACGAGATGCTGTGTGACTGCAAGGAGCTTCCGGCCGGGACGGTGTGGGATCGCCTTGCGAAACAGACGCCCCAGTGCACGTTCGGCCTCGACGGCCTCTGCTGCCGCCACTGCGCGATGGGGCCGTGCCGCTTTGACGCCAAGCGCGACAAGTTCAAGTACGGCGTGTGCGGCGTGACCGCCGATACGGTCGCGGCGCGCCACTTCGTCCGGATGATAGCGGCCGGCACGGCGGCCCACTCGGACCACGGCCGCGGGGTCGCCGAGACGTTCCTGGCCGCCGCCAAAGGCGAAGCCAAGGGGTTCGAGATCAAGGACGAGCAGAAGCTTCTGCAGATCGCCATGGATCTGGGCATCGAGATCGGAAGCCGCGACACGAAGGACATCGCCATCGACGTGGGAACCTGCGCCGTAGCCATCTTCGGATCCCAGCACGGACCGATCCCGCTTCTGAAGAGGGCGCCTCTCAAGAGGCAGGCCATCTGGAAGGAACTCGGAATCGAGCCGCGGGGCGTCGACCGCGAGGTCGTCGAGAGCATGCACCGCACCACGATGGGCGTCGATCAGGACCCGTTGAACCTGATCATGCAGGGCTCCCGCACCGCGCTCGCCGACGGCTGGGGCGGCTCGATGCTTGCCACCGAGCTCCAGGACGTCCTGTTTGGGACGCCGCAGCCCATCCTCGGCAGGGTGAACTTGGGGGTGCTCGAAAAGGACAAGGTCAACATTCTGATCCACGGCCACGAGCCGCTCCTTTCGGAGATGATCGTTGTGGTGGCGCAAGACCCCTCGATGGTGGCCAAGGCCAAGGCCAAGGGCGCGCAGGGGATCAACCTCGCAGGCATCTGCTGCACGGCAAACGAGATCCTCATGCGGCACGGGGTGCCGATCGCCGGGAACTTTCTCCACCAGGAGGTGGCGATCGCCACCGGCGCCGTCGACGCGATGATCGCCGACGTGCAGTGCGTGATGGAGGCGGTGGCCCGCACGGCCGGCTGCTTCCACACCAAGATCATCACGACGAACTACCGGGCCAAGATGAACGGCGCCGTGCATATCCAATTCGACGAGCACGACGCCATCGGCACGGCAAGGCAGATCGTCGAGGCGGCCATCGAGAACTTCCCGAACCGCAAACAGGTCCACATCCCCAACGTCCAGTGCGATCTCATCGCGGGGTTTTCGCACGAGACGATCAACTACCTTCTGGGCGGGCTTTTCCGCGCAGCGTACAAGCCCTTAAACGACAACATCATCAACGGCCGGATACGCGGGCTCGCGGGAGTCGTGGGGTGCAACACCCCCAAGGTTGTCCAGGACAGCGCGCACATTAAACTCGTGAAAGAGCTGATCGCGAACGATGTGCTCGTCCTCCAGACCGGTTGCGCGGCACAGGCGTGCGCCAAGGAGGGACTGCTGCTCCCCGAAGCCGCGGCGAAGCACGCGGGCAAGGGCCTGGCCGAGGTCTGCGAGGCCGTGGGCATTCCGCCGGTCCTCCACATGGGATCGTGCGTGGACAACTCGCGGATCCTCATGGCCGCCACCGCCGTCGTCAAAGAGGGAGGCCTGGGCGACGACATCACCGACCTTCCGGCGATCGGGGCCGCGCCCGAGTGGATGAGCGAGAAGGCGATCGCCATCGGACAGTATTTCGTGGCGTCGGGCGCGCGGGTGATCTTCGGCGCCACGTTCCCGGTCCTGGGCGCGCCCGGATTCAAGGACCTCCTGTTCAAGGGTTTGGAAAAGACGATGGGCGCGGTGTGGGATTTCGAACCCGATCCGTCGATCATGGCGCGCAAGATGATCGAGGCCATTGACAAGAAGAGGGCCGCGCTCGGCATCGACAAGTCCAAGGAACGCGTTCTCTACGACATGGCCATGCGGCGTGAGCTGGACGCGGGCTGATTCCGAAACGGGGAAGGAGAAAGAGGGACCTAGACATGTCGAAGATCATCGCCTCCGCCGCGATACGCGGCGCCCACAAGATCGTCGAGCGGGCCGAGAAAAAGTACGCCGAAGCGCTCAAGAAGCACGGGCCCGGCAAGGAAATCGCCTACCCCAACACCGGGTACTACCTTCCGATCATCTACGGGATACTGGGCATCCCCGTAAAAACACTCGGCGACATGAAGCCCGTCATCGAGACCTGCCGCCGGATCCTTCCGCAGCCCGTCCGCGAGATGCACCATCTCCCGTACCTTGCGCCGGCGCTCGACGCGGGCATGGCCACGTTCTTTGCCGAGGAGATAGAGGAGGCCATCGACCACTATCTCGAGAAACCCGATTTCTACCAGATGGGCGAGGACCCCTCGCCCGAGAGGCTCTGGCTCGGGGCCGCCGACGATGTCATCATGCGCAAGCGCGGGGTCGAGTTCGTGGACGGGACCGCGCCCGGATTCGCCGCGATCCTCGGCGCGCCGCCCACCAAGGAGATCGCGGTGAAGCTGGCGCTCGAACTCCAGGAGAAAAACCTGTACGTGTTCATGGCCGCCGACACCGAAGGCCGGACGATGTCCCAGCAGCTTCGGGAGGCCGGCGTTCAGATCGGGTGGCCGACGAGGCTGGTCCCCTTCGGACCCCGGACCTCGGCGACTGTTTTTGCAATCGGGTTCGCGACCAGGGCGGCGATGAGCTTCGGCGGGATTGAGCCGGGGGACTTCCGAAAAATACTAATCTACAACAAGGACCGGATCTTCGCGTTCGCCTTGACATTCGGGACGGTGAGCGACGAGTGGTACGCCAATGGCGCGGGGGCCATCAACTACGGCTTCCCCGTCATCGCCGATACTCCAATCCCCGAGGTCCTTCCGACGGGCGTCTGCACGTACGAACACGTGGTCTCCAACGTCCCGTACGACAAGATGACCGCCAAGGCCGTCGAGGTGCGCGGGCTCAAGGTGATGGTCTCCAAGGTCCCCGTCCCCGTTTCGTACGGGCCCGCCTTCGAAGGCGAACGCGTGCGCGGCGAGGATATCTTCTCCGAGATGGGCGGCCCGAAAGCCCCGACCGTGGTCGAATGGACGACCAGCCGGCCGATGGACGAGGTCGAGGACGGGAAGATCGAGGTCATAGGGCCGGACCTCGACGAGGTCCAGCCGGGGGCCAGGTTCGGCATGGCCGTCTTGGCCGAGGTGGCGGGCAGGACCATGCAGCCCGACTTCGAGCCCATTCTTGAGCGCCAGATTCACCACCTGGTCAACTACGCCAAGGGCGTGATGCACATCGGCCAGCGGGACATTGCCTGGTATCGGATCAGCAAGGATGCGTTCGAAAAGGGGTTCAGACTCAAGCACATCGGCTCAATCCTCCACGCCAAGTACCACGGCGACTTCGGCGGCATCTGCGACAAGGTGCAGGTGAAGATCTTCACCGATCCCAAGAAGGTCGTGGAGATCCTGGCGAAGGCGCGGTCCGTGTACGGGCGCCGGGACGCGAGGGTCGAAGGGATGACCGACGAGAGCGAGAAGACGTTCTACTCGTGCACCCTCTGCCAGTCGTTCGCGCCGAGCCACGTGTGCGTCGTGACGCCCGAGCGCACGGGGCTCTGCGGCGCCTACTCATGGCTGGACTGCAAGGCCGCATACGAGATCAGCCCGACGGGTCCCAACCAGCCGATAGAAAAAGGGAAGGCCGTCGACGAGCACAAGGGGCAGTGGGAGGGCGTCAACGCGTTCGTGGGCAGGGCATCACGCGGGAACGTCGCGTCCTACAACGCCTACTCGATCATGGACAACCCCATGACTTCGTGCGGATGCTTCGAGTGCATCAGCGCGGTGGCCCCGTCGTGCAACGGAATCATGACCGTCGACCGCGACTACCCCGGGATGACCCCGAGCGGCATGAAGTTCACGACGCTCGCCGGAAGCGTCGGCGGAGGGGCGATGACGCCCGGCTTCGTGGGCCACTCGAAGTACTACATCACCAGCCGCAAGTTCGTCAGGGCCGAGGGAGGGATCAAGAGAATTGTGTGGATGCCCAAGAAGCTCAAGGAAGACCTGCGGGCGCGGTTTGAGAAACGCGCGGCCGAGGAGGGCGTGCCCGACCTGCTCGATCGCATCGCCGACGAATCGGTCGGCACCACCGAAGAGGAGATCCTGCCGTGGCTCACCGAAAAGGGCCACCCGGCGATCTCGATGGATCCGTTGATGTAGAAACCGGAAAACGCCCCGAGCAAGGAGGACGCGATGGGACTCACGGGAATCCAGATCTTTCAGTTGCTCCCCAAGACCAACTGCAAGGAGTGCGGCGTGCCGACGTGCCTGGCTTTCGCCATGAACCTTGCGGCGGGCAAGGCCGAGCTCAAGCAGTGCCCGTACGTCTCCGAGGCGGCCAAGCAGAAGCTCGCGGCCGACTCGGCGCCGCCCATCCGGACCGTCGAGATCGGCACCGGGAAGGGCGCGTTCAAGGTGGGCGGCGAGACCGTGCTTTTCAGGCACGAAAAAACCTTCGTCAACCCTGCCGGGCTGGCGATGCTTTTGAACGACGATGAGCCCGAGGCCTCCGTCGCCGGCAAGCTCAAGCGCTTCAAGGAATTGTCCTACGAGCGCGTGGGCCTGACGCTAAAGGGCAACGCGGTCGCCGTTCGTGCGGCAAAGGGCGACAAGGCCGCGTTTGGCGCCCTTGTTACAAAGGTGAAGGCCGAGACCGAGGGCGGCATCATCCTCATGGCCGAGAATCCCGAAGTCATGGCCGAGGGCGTGAAGGCGTGCGCCGACCGCAAGCCGCTGCTTTACGCGGCGACCCCCGACAACGCCGACGCGATGATCGCTCTGGCCAAGGAAACGAAACTCCCGCTCGCCGCCAAGGCGTCGGATCTCGAAAAGCTCTCCGCGCTCACCGACAAGCTCGCGGCGGCGGGCGTCCAGGACATCGTCATCGACCCGGGCTCGCGCGAGATCAAGAAGGCGCTGCACGACGAGATTCACATCCGCGAGCTCTCGATCCAGAAGAAGTTCCGCCAGCTCGGATACCCGACCATCGTGCTTCCGTTCGAGATGACCAAGGACCCCATGATGGAGACGGTGTACGCCTCGATGCTGCTCGCGAAGTATGCCGGAATCGTGGTGCTCTCCGACTTCAGGGGCCACAACCTCTTCACGCTTCTGCTGGAGCGCCTCAACGTCTACACCGACCCCCAGCGGCCGATGAAGACCGAGCAGAAGGTCTACGAGATCAATAACCCCGGCCCGGGGAGCCCGGTGCTTGCCACGTCGAACTTTTCGCTCACCTACTTCATCGTGTCTGGGGAAATCGAGAACAGCCGTGTCCCGACATATCTGGCGGTCCTCGACACCGAGGGACTCTCGGTGCTCACGGCGTGGGCGGCGGGGAAGTTCGTGGGCGACGCGCTCGGCGGGTTCATCAAGAAGAGCGGTATCGCCGACAAGCTGAAAAGCCCGACGCTCGTCCTCCCCGGCGCGGTCGCCATCATCTCGGGTGACGTCGAGGAGGAGCTCGGGAGCGGTTGGAAGGTGGTCGTGGGACCCAAGGAGGGCGCGTACATCCCCGCGTACCTGAAACAGAACTTCGCACAGTAAGGGCAGTCGGACTTTGCCACAGAGTACACAGAGGTCACAGAGTTGGAGTCGGAGGTTTCGCTGCGGCAGGTTCCCTCTGTGCGCTCTGTGGTCTCTGTGGCAAAAGTGTTC
>JACRCP010000410.1 GCA_016218965.1 Deltaproteobacteria bacterium
CGTTCCCCGGACGGCGGAAGCTCAGGCAACGGCGGAATCGGTGGAAGCTCGTTCATCTCGGATATCATCTATTCAGCCACCGAATGCCCAAGTCAAGAAATCTGCAAGCGCTTCGCCACCACTTTTTGAGAAGTTACCGGGGGGCCCGGCAAACAGCTGATAATATTGATAAAAGCGGGGCTGCGGACTGTCGCTGGGTTTTTCGGTCACGCGGGATAACGCCTGTTTTTGGCACCAGATGACGGCAATCCTCGCCTCGTACAGACGGCCACACTTGGCAAACAACCCTGCCAAATGTTGTTGACGTCAGCAATTGGCAGGGTAAAATGCCAAGTGGACAGGAGGTGTTCGTTCTGGACGCCAAACTCAAAGAAGTCATTCTCGCCATGAATCCCTGGCTTTTGGAGCCGGGGCGGTGGTCGGAACTTGTGGCGGAGAAGCTCCCGGCAACCTACGCTGCGCGTGACGCGGACCGGATCGCCGACTCGGAATGGGGCGCCCTGGACCGGGCGCACATGGTTGTCGGTCCGCGGCAGGCGGGGAAAAGCTCGCTCGTGTGGAGGCACCTCGCGCAGGCAAAACCACGTGTTCTTTTTATGAACATGGAGGAGCCGAGGATTCGCGCGTGGTGCGAGAGCCCGGCTGTGTTCGTCAAAGAACTCAAAGAGTGTTTCTCTCCGCTCGACGTCTTGTTCGTGGACGAGGTCCAGCATGTCGACGAGGCCGGTCTGTTCGTGAAGGGCGTGGTGGACCTAAGGCCCGGCTGCAGGTTTCTGGTGACCGGGAGCTCTTCGTATCACCTGAGGGGGCGGACGCGCGAGTCACTCGCCGGAAGGGCGACCCGGACGACGCTTTATCCTTTTTCGTTTTCTGAATGTCTTCAAGCCTCTCGCCGCGGCTCGGGCGCGTTCGACCAGCGGCCGGAGGTCGCCGGACGCGCGGTCGCCGAGTCGATCGCGTCCGAGGCGCTCAAGAGGCACGTGCGCTTCGGCGGTTACCCGAAGGCATGGCTCGGCGACGCGCCCGAAAAGACGCTCGACGAGCTCGTCGAGGCGTTCCTGCTGCGGGACGCTTCGGATTTCTTCAAGATAAAAAGGCCGGACGCCCTGCGCCGGCTCCTCGGACTGATGGCCGCCCAGACCGGCGCGCTCGTCAACGTGTCCGAGTGGGCGTCGCTGTGCGGCATTTCGCGAAACACCGTGCTCGAGTACGTTCAGATTATCGAGGACGCGCATCTGGCCGCCCTCCTCCCGGTTTTCGCGGCTGGCAAACGTGCCGAGTTGACGGCCTCGCGCAAGGTCTTTTTTGTCGACAACGGCATTCGAAACGCGATCCTGCGCGATTTCAGGGCGCCGGAGGATCGGGTGGACACGGGGGCGTCGTGGGAGAACTGGGTCTTCTCCGAGTTGAGAAAGCGGGTTGGCCCGGCGGAAGGACTCCACTACTGGCGTACGAAGTCGGGCGCCGAAGTCGATTTCGTGTTCGACACCGGACGAGGCGTTGTGGGCGTCGAGGTGAAGGCCGCGGTTCTCGGCGGACCGCGGCTCTCGCGCTCGTCGCGGAGTTTCATCGACGCATATCAGCCGCGGGAGTTCCTGGTCGTCAACCGTTCTTTCTCGCATCATGAAACGGTCTCGGGTTGCCCGGTGCGCTGGCTCAAGTTCTCCGAGCTGCCGGGCTGGCCAATCGAAACGCCCCGGCAATAACGCCCCGGCAATAAGCGTCTTGACACTATTTGCCCGGGTCTGATACGGTGTGGCCGACTTTGCGAAGCGATGTGATGCCCGGTGGGACATGCGGCTCAGCCGGGTGTACCTTTCACGAAACGGAGGCGCCGGGTTTGAGAGTTTTGACGTTGGCGGCCATTGCGGCAGGGGCGCTTCTGGCGGGCTGCGGTCCGATCTGGTCGGCCGCGGTGATCGCCGATGCGAGCGGGAAGTTCCGGGCGGCGGCGGCGAACGACGCCAAGCAGTACTCGCCGTACGAGTACTTTGCGGCCGAGGAATACCTCCACAAGGCGCGAGAGAAGGAATCGTACGCACAGTACGAACGGGCGGTCGACTATGGGAAGCTCGCCCTCGGGTACGCGAAGGCGGCGCTCGAGAAGTCCCAGCAGGCGAAGGCGGGAATGACGCCCGCCATGCCACATCCCGCGCTCCAGTCGATCTTCCAGAACCAGCCGGCCCAGCGGCCGGCGCAGCCCCCGCAGAGTCAGCCGCAATACGGCTATCCGCCGCCCGCGCAGCCCCAGTACACCTACCCGCCGCCGGCGCCCCAGCCCGTGCCACCAGCGCCGCAGCAACCGACCTTCTAACGTGAGTGCAATGACACCCATGAGACGCCTCACCATTCCGAAGACAGCCGCAGCCCTCGTCGCGGCGGCCGTGGCGGCCGCGGCGGGCTGTTCGACGGGAGCGGTCCTCAAGGAGCGCGGCGCCGCGATCCAGGCGACGGTCAAGCAGGCCCTCGACCTCGGCTCGCCCAGGTGCATGCCGCGCGAAACCGCTGTGGCACAGGCGGAGTCCCAGTTCGGCATCGACGAGGCGTCGGAGGGCAACTACTTCAAGGCCGAGGAACACCTCGCCGTGGCCAAGAAGAACGCGGACGTGGCGCTCGATTTCGCCCGGAGGAACCCCGAGGCGTGCATGCCGGTAAAGGTGGTGATCAAGACCCCGCCCAAACCGGTCGTCATCGACACGTGCAGGATGGACACCGACCGCGACGGGATCCCCGACTGCGAGGACAAGTGCCCAAACGACCCCGGCGCGCTCGAGTTCAACGGCTGTCCGCCGCCCGACCGGGACGGCGACGGCATCCCGGACCCGAGCGACAAGTGTCCCGACACGCCCGGTCTCCCGCAGTACGACGGCTGCCCGGACAGCGACGGCGACCTGATTGCCGACAACATCGACCGTTGCCCGATAGTCCCCGGAACGCCGCAGTACCAGGGCTGCCCGGACACCGACACCGACAGCATCCCGGACCCCGACGACAAGTGCCCGTACGAGCCGGGTGTCGCCAACCTCGACGACCCGAGCAAGCACGGCTGCAAGGCGTACACGCTGGTGGTCGTCAAAAAGGGGATCATCGAGATCAAGGAGCAGGTACACTTCGAAACCGGCAAGGCCATCATCAAGGAGGACTCGTTTGAGCTCCTGCGCCAGGTCGGCATGGTTCTGAAGGACAACGCGATGTTCAAGGTCGAGGTGCAGGGCCACACCGACAACGTCGGCGGGAAGGCGTACAACAAGAACCTTTCCGACAAGCGCGCCAAATCGGTCAGGGAGCACCTGATCAAAAAGGAATCGATCGACGCCGATCGCCTGCAGGCCAAGGGCTACGGCTTGGAGAAGCCGATCGCGAGCAACGCGACCGCCAAGGGCAAGGCGGCCAACCGGCGCGTCGAGTTCCGGATCATCGGCGGACAGGACACCGGCGAGCCCAAGCCCGAGGAAAAGCCCCCCGAGCCCGCGAAGCCCAAGCCCAAGCCCAAGAAGAAGTTCACTGCGCCCAAGAAGGCAAAGTAAGACAGGACCCATCACGAGGCAAGGCGTGGGAGAGAGCAAAGGTTCTCTCCCTATTTCCGCCCCCCCCCAACCCCCGCCCGCCATACGGAAAACCGCTACAGCGCGAATAGCTCTTGTCACGTCGCCCTTGCATTTTGCAACACCACATGGTATCGTTAAGGCTGTAGATGTGCCTAATATTATTCAGAAAACAATCGATTGCTACGTTCCGTATTGACAGCGACCTCTCATGTTGGTATGTTTAGTCTGAAAGGAGGTTCCTGTCATGAAAGCGTTCGATTCCTTTTTGAAGGTGAGCGAAGCTGATGCCGAGGTTCGCGAGACGTTCGCTCGTCTTGCAGCGGAGGGACGACGGCTCGCCGGTATGTCGCTGCGGGAGGCGGCGATCGAGTTCCGCACGGCCGCCGGCACGGTCAGTCGGTGGGAGAACGGCTACTCTGCTCCACCTGCGATCTCGCGACGAGAGATCATCAGTTTCTATCGAACGAGGGTTCGCAGAATTCGCGATGCTTCTGCATCCGAGAATCGGCGCCACACGCGTTCGGCCAGCGACCGCTCGGCAGACTCTACGGCGCCAATGGCTGCGACGGGCCCCCGCTCTCGTTGAGCGGGCGGGCTGTGCATCTTGCGCTATACCTCTTGCGAGGACTAACGAGGGCATGCTAATGCTCCCCCATGGCGTCAGACGCGTTCTGGATCGGGCCAGCTCGTTCCGAAGACACCGAGGCCATTCACGACCTCGTCTTCCAGAACCCGGACCAGTTCCTCCGGCGCATCAGCTTTGAGACCCTAAAAGGTCGCATAGCGGCTGGTGTGTGCTGGGTCGCGCGACGAGGCGGAGCGGGCAGGGAGATCGTGGCTGCCTGCGTGATCACCGTGCCGGAGACGTCGCCGGGCA
The DNA here is from genome assembly GCA_016218965.1 of Deltaproteobacteria bacterium. GTDB lineage: Bacteria > Myxococcota > SpSt-1050 > SpSt-1050 > JACRCP01 > JACRCP01. Next base: position 4,426 of record JACRCP010000410.1, read on the forward strand.
AGCCACCGGAACCTGCTGAGTTTGGCGGACTCTATGTGCATGAGCAGCTCCGAGGAAGCGGTCTTGGCACGTCGCTCGCGACTTTCGCCGTGGCGTCGTACTTTTGGGACAACGATGCGGAAAACAGTGCTCCGCTCCCGCTGATTGCGCACGTCCACGTCAAGAACCAGAAGCCGCGACGCATCCTGGGGAAGCTCCAGTTCGTGCAAAAGCCCGGAGTCATCGAAGTGCCGGACGGCATCGAAGGTTTCGAGCACATGCCCAAGAACGCGGCCGGCAACGTGGAGGGTCACGAGTTCGAGTACCCCGCGGCCAAGCGGCCAGATTTGTTCCGATGGGCCGCCATGGTGCTCGAAACGCGCACGCTAACGAAGGGCGAGCCCGTGGAGTTCGACTGCCCCATCGGCATGACCGCAGCGGAGTTGCGCCGACTCGCTGCGGCCCTCGACAGCGCGCCTCGTTAGTTGCGCTGGCCGCTTGGAACGTTTGGAGCATCTAGATGAACGCTCCGGGAAGGCAACATGACCGGGAACCAAGAGCCATGCTCACGGTTGGAGTTGGCCAAGGGGAACACGGGCCAGCAAAACAGGCACCGGACACAGAGTCGGGAAGGCGTGCCAAGTGCACTGGACCGTGTACGACAGGCAGCGAGACGGGACAGGAGGATGCGGTTCACTGCGCTTTTGAGGTCGCCCAAGCACGGCAGGCTACTGAAGGCCAGCAGGGCAAGATGGAGCTTATCTACCAGTACCTCACCGGCCCCCGGTTCAGGCACCGGATACAGGCCATCGTCGAGGCGTTCTCGACGATGAAAGAGGACCTCGAAAGGGAGAAGAAGGTCATCACCAAGCAGTGGGCCAAGCGCGACGAGCAGATCGAGCGAGTCATGCAGTCGACGGTGGGGATGTACGGGGATCTCCAGGGCATCGCGGGGAAGACGCTTGAGGAGATAGAGGGGTTGAGTTTCAGGGCGCTCGAGCTTCCTAGCGGCGGAGAACGGCAGTGAACATGGCGGAACCACCGGACATGTTCGATGTCGCAATCTCTTTTCGCGCCGAAGATGAAGCCATTGCGTCACAGTTGTTCGAAAGGCTGAGATCCAGACACAGAGTTTTCTTCTACAGCAGGTGTCAGCCGGAGGTTGCCGGCGAGGACGGATTGGAGGCCTACTCGGCCATTTTTGGGAAGAACGCTCGGCTGGTCCTCGTGATCTTCCGAAACGAGTGGGGTACGGAGAAATGGACCCGCATCGAGGCGACCGCGATCAAGAACCGTACTTTGGAGGCTCCGCATAATTAAGTTGACGGTCGCCCTCCTGGAGAGCTATAGTCCTGGGGATGGCTACCACGCAGCATGATCACCTATTGGCGATCCTCGCGACATGCAATGAGCCGCAGGCTCGCTGGCTTGTCGCCAAGGAG
>JACRCP010000412.1 GCA_016218965.1 Deltaproteobacteria bacterium
ATGTAGCTCGCTCTGAATCGCAACCATTGCCGCAGAATGCGCCGATGCACTGGCGGCTCGTCGTGAAACCTGCGGGCTTCGCCATCTGTAGCACGGTGACATGTGTATAACGTTCAGGGTGCAGCCCTGAGTCCTTCGAAGGGCGGAACCCCCGGATCGGGTGCACAAGGATTCCGAACCCCGAAGGGGTGACAGTCTTCCGTCGCCCCTGTCGGGGCTCGGATTCGATTTCTGACATCGATCCGGGGGTTCCGTCGCCTGCGGCTCTATCACCCCCGGCTATTGACTGACAGCCCCTTCGGGGCCGTCCAGAGCAGTCGTCGGGGCAGCCCACAGCATCCACGTGTCGACAAGACGGTTTGGTTGCGGCATAGCCGCGCCAGGAGAAACTAATGCCAACGTCCATCCGCCGAAAGAGCCGCACCCAAATCAAATTCGCCCCACGGGCGGGCTTCGACCGCCCCTACACGTCAACGCAATCGCAACCCGACAGCGCACGCGCCGTCAAGCCGGCGCCAACGCAAGGCGGCGTCGAGCCGCCGCACTCCAAGACATCGCGAAGCCGGAGTCGAGGATCAGAAACCCACCATCGCGCAGCTGCAGCCGCCGCCAACGGCGCTCAGATCAGAGTTCTCGCCCGGCACGCCGCCGGTGTCCGGTTTTTCGAGCGAGCCGTCGCCGACTGCGCCGCCGTCACCCGTCTTGCCGCCATCGGCGGGTTTTCCGGCGTCGTCCTTTCCTCCGTCGGCCGCGCCGCCATCCAGTTTTCCGCCGTCCTTCGTGGCCGCGTCACCGCCGCCGTCGGTCGACCCGTCGGGGGTTCCGCCGTCCGGCTGACAGGAGGGAACGAGAGTGCCCGAGCACATGCCCTGGCTGTCGCATTTGTCGTTTTCGGTGCACGGGTCGCCGTCGTCGCACGGGGCGCCGCGCGGCAGATCCGAGTGGACGCACTCACCGGCCTGGCACTCGTCCGCCGTGCACGGATCGGAATCAGGCGTGCACGAAGTGCCGTCCGGTTTGTCGGTCGCGACGCAACCGCCCAACCCGTCGCATACGACCGGTTCCTGGCACTCGGTCGGGACCGGGCACGTGTACGCCGTCCCCGCGCACACCCCGCCCGCTCTGCACTCATCGTCCCTCGTGCAAAAGTCCTCGTCGTCGCACGGCTCGCCCGCGTTCTTGAGCGTCCAGACGCCGGTCGAGACCGCAACGTCGCACACACGGCAGGAATTCAACGGGTCGGGCTGCCCGTCGGCATAACAAACACCGCCTATAAGACACCGGCCCGCCGAAAGCCCGTGCCCGCACGCCCCGACGCCGTCGCACACGTCGGTCGTGCAGTCAAGCCCGTCCGCCGTGCAGGGTTCGCCCTGCGTTTGGTCAACGGTGTCGCACGCGCCCGCGCCGTCGCATGTCACGGATTCCTGGCACTCGTTGGGCGCGGGGCACGTGAACGGCGTCCCCCCGCAATTCCCCTGTCCGTCACATCGGTCGTTGCTCGTGCAGTCATCCGCGTCGTCGCACTGGGTCCCCTGGACCCTGAACGTCGCGGTGCAGCCGCCGGTCCCGTTGCACGTCGAGGTTGCCTCGCACTGGCCGGGCGCGCACGAATACGGCGTGCCGGCGCAGTTTCCCGCCCCGTCGCAATGGTCGCCGCTCGAGCAGGCGTTGCCGTCATCACAAGGCGCGGAAGAGGATTCGTAGACGACGTTGCAGCCGCCGCTGCCGTCGCACGCGACGCCCTGCTGGCACTGGTTGGGCGCCGGGCAGTTGTACGCCGTCCCCGCGCAGGCGCCGGCCCCGTTGCAGTGGTCGTTGCTGGTGCACGCCGCCGAGTCGTTGCATACGGTGCTCGCGTCAAGGTTGCTCCAGTCGTACGGGTCCATCGCCGGGTCGCATCCGCGGCACTGCTGGCCCGGCTGTCTGGTGCCCGCCGAGACGCACGAGCCGCCGATCAGGCAGAAGCCGGGATTGACAGGATGGATGCACGAACCGAAACCGTCGCACCGGTCCGCCGTGCATGCATAGGTGTCGGCGGCGCACGGGGCGGTGTCGGGCTTGTCGACGGCGCTGCAGCCGCCAATGCCATCGCACGTCACGCTCTGCTGGCACTCCGTGGGCAAAGGGCAGGTGTAGCCCATGCCGCCGCAGACGCCGTTCTGGTCGCACCTGTCGTTGCGGGTACATAGGTTTCCGTCGTCGCACTGGCTCCCGACGGGCGCCGGGAGCCCCGTGCAGTTGCCCGCCACGTCGCACTTCTCGTCTATCGTGCATGGTTTTCCGTCGTTGCACGCGCTCCCCTGTCCCATCTGGGGATAGGTGCATGAGCCACCGAAACAAGTCCCCGGGACCGTGTAGCACTGGTCGTTGGGTGGCGTGTCGCAGTTTATGTTCTGACATGGATCTCCCGAGGTGCAAATCCCGCCGCTACAAGTCCCGGGACGACAGTCGATTACGTTGTAGGTATAATTGCAGGTCCCGCCCGAGCAGGTACCTTGCTGGTTGTAGACACGAGAGGTGTTCCCGTTAATGCAGACCGGTGACGGCGGTGTGGTGCAAACCATGGGATTGCCGATGCAGTGGCCCGACCCGTCGCACTGGTCCGCCGACGTGCAGGCGTCCGCATCGTTGCACGGCGAGCCGAAGCCCTTGTTGACTACCGTGCACCCGCCGGTCCCGTCGCACGTCGAACTGGTCTGGCACTGGTTCGGCGTGCAGGTGTAAGGCGTCCCGGCACACGTCCCGGCCCCGTCGCACTGGTCGGCGCTGGTGCAGATCTCGTTGTCGTTGCAGATAGTACCCGTTCTCTTGGGCGTATAAGCGCATGTCCCGGTCGAACAGCTCCCGCGGTTCTCGTAGCAGACGGTGTTCGGCGGGTGCTGGGCGCAAGCCTCGTCGCACACGCACGGCGTCCCCTGCGTGACACCGTCGACCGTGAGCGCCCGCGCCTCGCTCGCGACCCCGTCGGTAATCACACGGAGTTGGTTGTTGCCGAAAAGCGTGGCACACGGCACGTCCGCCATCGCGGAAATGGACGAGAAATCATGCACGACGAGGTAGGTGGCCGCCCCCGGCCCTGCCGGCGGGGTCAATGTTGCATTGGGAACGTCGGCAGGCGAGCTCTGCGTGCCGCCCGAACTCCCCTCGGTGATTCCGCGAAGGCCAAGACCTGTGATCTTGATGGTGTCTCCCGGGACGGCCGTGACTGGCGAAGTCACGATGCTCGGCCGGAGCAGGCTGGATACTGATGACCCGACGTTCGCCAGAACCTCGGCGGTCTTCAGCGCGCTGCCGGACAACCCGATACCGCCGTAAATGAGGATTCGGGCGGAAGGAAGCATGGTGGCGGTATGCTGATACCTCGCCTCCAGAAGCGACGCACTGGGCGTCCAGGTGCCCATGCCGGTGTTCGTAGAAAAAACCTCCGTCGTGCCAAGCGGCGTGTTCCCGTTGAGGCCGCCGGTGACGAGGACCGTCCCGTCGAGAAGGAGCGTCGCCGTGTGAAGGAACCGGGCGCCGATCAGACTCCCGCGCGTCATCCAGACGCCACCGAGATACGATTCGGTGGATGTCAACGCGCCCGCGTTGTCCCGCCCGCCAGCGACAAGCACCGTGAGACCGTCGGCCATGAGCGTGGCGGTGTGCGATCGGCGTCCCTTGCTCATCTTGTTGAGCACCGGCGTGAACGTCCCGGTTTTCGGATCGAAGACCACAGCGGTATCCAGCGAGTTCGTCCCGTCATAGCCGCCGGCGATGAAGACCTTCCCGTCAGTGAGCAGGGTGGCCGTGTGATACGCCCGCGCGTTGGGCATCTCGCCTGCGACCGGCGTGATGGTGCCTGCCGCCGCGTCCGCGATCTCAGCGGTCGTCAGATACGACGTCCCGCCGTGAACGCCGCCCGCGATGAAGACCCGTCCATCCTGAAGGAGGGTCGCCGTGTGTCCCTGCCGCGCCTCGTTTAGAAGCGGGCCAGCTTTGAAACTGCGCCCGGACCTGCTGTAGATCTCGCTGGACTTTAGCGTATTGACGCCGTCGCTTCCGCCAGCGACGAACGCGTCGCCGTTCAGAAGCACCGTGGCCGTGTGATCCGAGCGCGCCGTGGTCATGTCACCCGTAAGACTCCACCCGGGGCTCCGCACCGAGTATATCTCGGCAGTCTTCGACTGCGCCCCGCCTGTGGCAAGCACCGTCCCGTCCGTCATTAGCGTCGCCGTGTGCCCCGCGCGGGCCACCGACGGGTCTGTGGACGGGGTGAAACGGATCACCGTGTCTTCCGGCGGGAAGTTGTCCGTCCCGACTTCCTGCGTAACGCAGATCGGTGTGCACGCCAGCGCCGTGTACCCGTTCATGCCGCTCCGGTCCTCGATCCCCGCCGAGGCCGAGCCCGGAGGCGGCATTCCCTGATAGCCGCCGTGCGAGCCGTACCAGAGTTCGATGACGTTGCCGGCTTCTCGCAACTTCACCTGGAAATTGAGGAAGTTCACGTTGCCCGGATCGGACCCGGCCGTGGTAACGCTCTTGAACTGAACCACAAAAACCCGGTTCGGCGGGGCGTCCAACGTCGCAAAGGACACCTCGTCCGGCGTCCCACTGTATGGACCTATGACAAGATCGTCCCACCACGGAGCGACGAATGCATGAGGCACGGCGGCTCCGGGAATGGCTGCGTTCGCGGCCCACGCCGATGTCCCGGTGTCCCCAAACGTCAGAACCCCGTTTGTCGAAACGCGGACAGTCGAGTACGACCGGTCGAAAAAGTCGAATGTAAATCCAATCGGGATGTCCCGATACTCGTCGTCGAACGTGTCCGTGCTTCCGCGCCAGACTGTCGTGCCCGTGATGTCCGTGTAGAACATCCCGCCCGGCGTGCTCATCACGTAGCTCGTGGTGAGTGGCCGCGAAACCGTCGCGACCTCTTGCCCGCCTCCCGGCCCCTGTGCGCAGCCAGCCACGATCAGGCACGTCAGCGACAACGCTCGAAATACCAACGTCGCGGTCTCTCGTTCGCAAAAACGCTTCATGGCACCCTCCAAGACTTGGAAAGTCGAATTCCTATTTCAGGTGCATTGTGCCACAGATTGCCCGCACTATCCAGTGCGAGCGGAGAACTTGGCCGGCAACTTGGAATGCCTGCGCACTTCGGGTAGCATATCTCGTAGACCGCAAGAGTCTGGAACGGAGCGCAAACTGGATCCGGCGTGACGCGATTCTCCGCTCGACGGAGGTAGTCTATGGCGCATGATCCGCTGGCCGCAATGTCGAGCGCCATCGGCTGGTCCATGGATACGACAGCGTGGATTGGGCACGTGTCTGGAATACTCTTCAAGGCGACCTGCCGCCTCTGCTGGTGCAGCTCCGGGCGTTGCTGCCAGATCATTCTTCGTGACGAGTTTGAAACAGAATCGCGTAGTGCATCGCCCTCCCCGGGTCTTGGCGTGCGGTTTTGGTGTGCGGGCTCTCCGTTTGACCCGGTGCCGCACAAGTGGTACACTCACGCGTGGAGGTGATGAACATGCCCGCCAGAAACCCGAGGATCAACGTGGTGCTCGAGAAACCACTTTTCAAGAGCGTCGCGATGCTCGCGGCGCGCGATTCGGTGTCTCTCTCGCTCAAGGTCAGGGACCTGGTCGCGGAGGCTCTCGAAATCCAGGAGGATGTTGCTCTCGCGAAGTTCGCCGAAGTACGGGACAGGACGTTCGATCGCAAGAAAGCACTGACGCACGATGAGGTCTGGTGACCGTGCCCTTCAACGTTGTCTATCACCCCGAGGCGAAAAAGGACATCGCGTCGCTGGACCGAAAACTCAAGGATCGTCTCAAGTCCGCCGTTGAAACACGGCTCATGACTGCGCCGGAGCAGTACGGGGCGCCCCTCCGCAGGACGCTCCGAGGATTCTGGAAACTCAGGGTCGGCGACTATCGCATTGTCTTCAAGATCGCCGGAGATGAAGTCCTGATTCTCGGGATTGTTCATCGCGCCATCGTCTATCGCGAAATCGAAAGGCGGCTTCAGTAAACTCCCGCCTGTCCTCTTGCACCCGGCACGCGTCGCACTACGTCAAGCACAGCCCGCACCACCGCCACCATCACCTGCAACTGCTCAATCACCCGCTGCGTCGAAAACCGCGACCCGATGTCGACGAAGTCCTGCTCGGTGTAGGGCATGAGAACCTCCTGTGAAAAGGGTTGGAACCGACCTCTCGAATCTGGAAACCGCGCTGCCTCTCGACAACCAAAAACACCCGGGCCGGGCAAGTGGTCATGTGACAGTGTTTGACCCTGTCACTTTTGACCCTGTCACTTAACCCCTCACCAGTGTTCGACGATCAACCCCTCCACCTCGTCAAAATGACCGTCCCGCGTGACGACGGCAAGCTGGTGTCGCCGGGCCATTGCCGCGATCCAGATGTCATTTTCGGGAATGGGCCGTCCTCGAGCGCGCAGCTCGTTTTTGACCTGTCCGTACATCCTCGCGGTCTCCGCGTCGCATTCGACGACATCGCCGCACGCCGCAAGACCGTCGACACGCGAAGTGTTCTCATCGACCCGACCCGATTTGAAAGCGGCGTAGTACAACTCACCGAGCACGACGCTGGGGATGAAAACTGCCGCACAATCTTTCAGTCTGGATGTCACGGTCGGTTCCCCCGCAAACATGGCGATGATGATGTTCGTGTCGAGAAGGACTCTACCACTCATCGGACACCTTCTCGCACGCCTCCTCGACGGCTCGATTCATCGCATCTGCTTCGGCCGGAGAAATAGCGCCCGCGAACCCCAGGAGGTCACGCCCGGGGACCCCACGGCTCCCGGTTTCAACAAGTGCGCGCGCGAAGTCCAGCACACGCCGCTGTTGTTGCGGCCCGAGCTTCCTGAGCTGTTCCACCAATACTGACGAGACGTCACCCTGTGCCATGTGCCGTTCCTCCTGTGCAACTGAATCGTAATACCGCCCATCCCGGATGTCAAAGTCAACTGCAGGGCCCGGACAAAGTCCTCGGCCGCCATCGGCTTTCATGTGTCCGCCTTCAGCGGTAACCCGAATTCCGCTCGGCTGACGGCTGATAGCTGAGGGCTGAGGGCTGGTCCCGGCGACCTCTCCGGGTTCCTCAGTCGTCCCCCCTGTCGCCCCCTGTCGCACCCCCGGCTCGCCGCCGTCGCGGGTCGCCCGGCTGCGGTTGCGGGAGGTATCGGCGGCGGTTCGCGGTACCTCGGCAGCGGTGGAGTAAGGGTTGGGCGACGGTCACAGGCGGTCCGGGGGCGGTCGAGGGTGCCCCAGCGAAGTTCGGGGGTGGTTGGGTGGCGGCCGAGGGATGGACAATGGCGGTTGAGAAGACCTCGGGCGGGGGTTTTGGGTCGTTCGGCGGTAACTTCTCAAAAAGTGGTGGCGAAGCGCTTGCAGATTTCTTGACTTGGGCATTCGGTGGCTGAATAGATGATATCCGAGATGAACGAGCTTCCACCGATTCCGCCGTTGCCTGAGCTTCCGCCGTCCGGGGAACG
>JACRCP010000045.1 GCA_016218965.1 Deltaproteobacteria bacterium
AGAGTCTGCCGGCCCTGAGCACGTTGTGCTGAAAAACAAGCCCCTTCCCGTTCAGCTCAACCAAGTCCACTTCCCTGGCGCCGATCACCTTGCCGATCTTGTAGGCCAGGTAACCCATCTCGTGAACAAGCGCCCTGCCGGTGGGGGCGCCCTCCTTCAAAAGGACGGCGATGTCCACATCACTTGTCGGGCCGGCGTTTCCCCGGGCCCGAGAGCCGAACAGATATGCGGCCGCCACATACGGGTATGCCCTGAGCGTGCCTTCGAGGGTCTTGATGTCGTTCATGCGGGTCTCTCCCCAAAAAACAGGCCGATTGTAGTCCGTCGCATCCTCCGTGTCACCCATTGTCGATAGGAAGTTCCATCGGGTATTTTTGGGGGAGGCATCATTAGGGAACGTTATGTTGCCTATCCTCGCCACCAACCCGCCTCTCCCGTTTGCCTCTCCGGAGCATACCCCAAGACACAAACGCGGGCAAACCATGTCTTTGGCGGTGTGGGGAGGCTTTGGGGGTCAGACACCGTCAGTCGACACATATGGTCACTTCCGGACGGCGGCGGGACCCGGCCCCGATTGGGCGCTTCGGGTTGTGCGCGCCGCGCCTCGGGCGTTTTCGCTACCCGTTCCCCCCGACCAGCGCCTCTTTTTTCCGCCGCGGCAGCGCCTTGATTTCGCGTTCGCGGACGAGGGCCCGGGCGCGGGTGCCGCAGCGCTCGGAGTAGACGAGTTTTACGGGCAGGTGCGTGCGCGTGTAACGCGATGCCTTCCCGGCGTTGTGCTGTGCCACGCGGCGTTCGATGTCGTTGGTCACCCCGGTGTAGAAGCTCCCGTCGCCGCACTCGAGGATGTAGAGGAACCACTGCAATCCGGGAGAGGTCAATCAAAGCCTTTCGAGGGTCAGCGGTACATCGCGTCGATCTCGGTCTTGTAGGCGGCGTTTATCGACTTGCGCTTGACCTTCATCGTGGGGGTGACCTCGCCGTCTTCCTCGTAGAGCTTCTTGGGGATGATGGCGAATTTTTTCACCGCCTCAACATTCGAAAGCGTCTTGTTGACGGCGTCCACCTCGCGCTGCACGAGCGCGATTACCTCGGGGGCACGCGTGAGGCTTGCGTAGGTGGTGAACGGGACGCGGTTGTCCTTGGCGAACTTCACCACGTTCTCCTCGTCAAGCACTATGAGTGCCGCCATGAACTTCTTCCGGTCACCTATCGCCACGGCGTCGGTGATGTACGGGCTGAATTTCAAGCGGTTTTCGATGTTCTGGGGCGCTATGTTTTTCCCGCCGGCGGTAATGATGAGGTCCTTCTTGCGATCGGTGATCTTCAAGAACCCGTCGCCGTCGATCTCGCCCACGTCACCGGATCGGAGCCACTCTCCATCGAGCGCGGCGGCGGTCGCGTCGGGGTCGCTGTAGTAGCCGGCGAATATCCCGGGGCCTTTGACGAGGATCTCGCCGTCTTCGTCGATCTTCACCTCGACACCCGGGAGAGGGAGGCCGACGGTCCCCAGTTTCATCCGATCCGGCCGGCCGACGGCCGTGACCCCCGTGCTCTCGGTCTGGCCGTAGCCTTCGACCATCGGGAGCCCTATGGCGTGGAAGAACTTGATCACGTCGGGTGATATCGGCGCCGCCCCGGTGTACGCCACGCGCGCCCGGTCGAACCCCAGCCTTTTCTTGAGCGGCCTGAAAACCGTGAGCCACGCCAGGGGCCGGGCGGCCTTCACCCAGAAGGGCGCGGGACCGCCGCCGAGTCGTGCCTGCGCGTGCCGCAGCCCCACGGCCATCGCCGCCTTGAAGACCGCGCGCTTCAAGAACGTCGCGTCCGACATCCGGATCATCACGCCCGACAGGTATTTCTCCCACACCCGCGGGACGCCGTACGCGATGGTCGGCGAGACCTCGCGCATGTTGTCCATGGCCGTGTCGGTGTTCTCGACGAAGTTCACGACCGTCGCATGGCGCACGTTGGCGAGCACCGTGAACAACTGCTCGAAGATGTGGCACAGCGGAAGGTACGAAAGCGTCTCGTCGGACTCCCGAATCGGGTTCGCGAGAGAAAGCGCTTCGGCCATCCACGCGAGGTTTTTGTGCGTGAGCATCGCCCCCTTGGGCGGGCCCGTGGTCCCCGACGTGTAGATGAGGAGCGCAAGGTCGTCGGGTTTCACCTCGGCGCATCGGGAGTCCACCACGCCGGGGCTGCGCGCGCAGAAATCCTTCCCCCCCTGCAAGAAGGCGTCGAAACTCATGTACATCGGGTCGGTCGAGCGCGTCAGGCCCTCGGTGTCGACGACTATGACCTTTTCGAGGGTTGGGGTTTGAGCGCGGAACGCGACGGCCTTGTCGTACTGCTCGATGTTTTCGGCCACGTAGAACCGCGCGCCCGAGTGCTTCACGATGTAGCCGCACTGTTCGGGGGCGTTGGTCGTGTAGACGCCCGCCGCCATCCCGCCGGCGCACATGGCGCCCAGGTCGGCGTACACCCACTCCGGGCGGTTTTCGCTCGATATCGCAACGCACTCGCCTTTTTTCAGGCCCAGCGAAAGAAACCCCGCCGCAACGTGCCGCGCGCGCTCGCCGTAGGCGCCCCAGGTCACGTCGTGCCAGATGCCGTGTTTCTTGTGGCGCAGGGCGACCTTGTCCGGACTGGCGCGGACGCGGTCCCGAAACAACGCGGTGATGGTCGTGTCGTGTGTGCTCATTCTTCACCACCCGCTGTCCATTGTTCACGGTCCACCGGTTTTCGGCGCCGCTTCTCGGAGAAAAGCGCCCGATCACAGGCCGCCACAAGTTCTCCCAGGCCCGCTCCCGTCTCCGCCGAGATCGGAATTGCACGGTGCTGGCGGGAAAGCGCCGCGGCCAGCGCGGCGTCAAGAGCATCGACTTTGTTGAATACGAGCACCTGCGGTATGCCGTCAAGCCCAAGGTCTGCAAGGATCCGCGAAACCGCCTCCATGCGATCCTCGAACCCCGGCAAGGCGCAGTCCACGACGTGGAGCAGCAAATCCGCTTCCGAGAGCTCTTCAAGAGTTGCGCGGAACGCCGCGACGAGGTCTTTTGGGAGGTCCCTGATGAATCCGACGGTGTCCGTGACTACGGCGTCGCGATCTTCGGGGAACCGGAGGCGCCGGCTCGAGGGGTCAAGAGTAGCAAAGAGCTTGTCCTCGACGTGGACGGCGCTTTTGGTGAGGGTGTTCAGGAGCGTCGATTTCCCCGCGTTGGTGTAGCCGACAATCGAGATGACCGGGAGGCCGGCCTCACGCCGTTTTGAGCGCCGGAGCTCGCGCTGGCGCGAAAGCTCCCTGATGCCTGCTTCGAGCCTGGCGATGCGCTCGCGGGCGCGGCGCCTGCCTATCTCGAGCTTGGTCTCGCCCGGCCCTCGAAGCCCTATTCCGCCCGTGTGCCGCGAGAGACCCGTGTCCTTTTCGGTCAGGCGCGGGAGCAGGTATTTCATCTGGGCAAGCTCGACCTGGAGCTTGCCGTCGCGGCTTCTCGCCCGCCTCGCGAAGATGTCGAGGATGAGCTGCGTCCGATCGATAATCTGGTATCCCGTGGCGTCCTCGATCGAGCGCGCCTGCGCGGGAGAGAGGTCCGACGCAAACAGAAGGAAATCGACGTCCGAGCGCATGGCGCTCGTGGTGATTGCGTCGAGCTTCCCCTTGCCGATGAGGTACTTCGGGTCAGGCTCGCGCCTCCTCTGCCACACGACGTCGGCGACGTCCACGCCGGCGGTGCGCGCAAGCTCGCGGATCTCGGCGACGATCGGTTCGTGGTCCAGGCCGTCATGGCCGGTCGATAGCCCAATCAAGAGCGCCCGCTCGCGACCCGAGACCTCGCGCCCCCGCTCGGCGGTCCGCGAAAGCTCGGCCTCGAGCGATTCGATCTCCCATCCGCAGTCGAACTCCGTCCGGTCGGGCGAGGGGAATTCAAGAACGCGGTGCGGAGCTGCGCCCCCAGCGGGGAGCAGGTGCGCTATCCGAACGGTCCCCGGCTCGCCGTCGCCTTCGGCGTCTATCGACGCCACGAGGTCCAACCGGTGCACCGCGAGCGCGACGAGGTCCTCTTGCGAGAGCCCCTCGCCCGCGAGGTGCGTGTGCACGAGGCGCTGGCCCGAAAGGCGCGACCCCGACCTGCGCTCGCGCCGGTTGTCCGGGAGGTCCATTCGATGGGCGTTCCCAACCAAAACCGATCCGATGCGCCCGTCCCGGCCCACGAGCACGGCCACCTGCCGGCCGATCTCGCGCGAGATGGCGCTCATCTGCCGGGCGAGGTCCGCCGAGAAGACCTCGGCGCGCACCATCCGCCGGCGGTACAGGTGGTCAAGCCGCCGAAGCTGGTCCTTTTTAAGGCCAAGAGTGTTACCCGTTACGGTTGCGATGAGTCAAACCTCCGACGAATGAGGGGAGCGACAGCCGTCGGGCATAGGAGCCGCACGGACGCGACCCCGTTTCGCCATCGAAACCGAACCCGGGACCGCGCAGCGCACCAGTTTTTTCCCGCAGTTGAAAACCATACCGGTTTGATTATAGGGTAGGGGCGCGAAACGTCAACACGTCAAGGAGGGCGCATGATTCTCAACTCGTCGAAGATAGGCAAGACCTACGAACCGGATTTCTGGGATGTGACCGAGGCGAGCATCGTCAAGTTCGCGAGCGGGTACAACGACCTCGACAACCCGCGATTCAAGGACGGCCGCATCGCCCCCCCGATGTACGCCGTGCTCTATGCAGGGGCGTCCGTGTTCCGCGTCCTGTTCGACGACGAGCTCAACATCAACATGATGCGGCTTGTGCACGGCGAGCAGGACATGACCTGGCACCGCCTCCCGAGGCCCGGGGACCGCGTCAAGTCGGTCGCCTCGGTGCACAACATGGAGGAGAAGTCGTCGGGCGAGATCCTGCACGTCAAGATTGACTCGTCCATCAACGACGCCCCCGCGGGTACGATCATCTCGTCGTTTTTCATCCGCGGGAAGAAAAAGGACGAAAAGCCCGCCGAAAAAAAGCCCGAGGCCGCCCCCCCGCCGCGGCCGCCGGTCGCGTTTTCGCAGAAAATGTACGTCACGAACGACCAGACGTATCGGTACGCCGAGGGCGGCGGCGACCACAACCCCATCCACATAGACAACGACTACGCACTTGCCGCGGGGCTTCCGGGCATCATTCTACAAGGCCTTTGCACCATGGCGTTTGCCCACAAGGCCGTGACCGACAAGGTGCTCGACAAGGACCCCGAAAAACTCCGGCGCCTTTTCGTCAGGTTCTCGAAACCTGTCGTTCCCTACGACGTGCTCACGACCGAGGGGTGGGTGATAGAGGAAAAACCCGGCCGCAAAGTGGTCGGTCTGGAAGTCAAGAACCAGGACGGTGTCCAGGTGCTCATCAACGGCCGGGCCGAGGTGGACGCGTAACCCGTCCGCACCTCCGCTTGCATCAAGGGGAGAAGTGCGCCAGGGCGAATCGAGAGCCGATCCGGAGCCGATCCGGAGCCGATCCGGTGCCAGGTACGCTTCGGGCGAAACCTGCTTTCGACGCCGAAGTTCCTGTTTTTCGATCCCGGCGTGCGCAACGCCGCCGCGGGACTCCGGCTGCGTCGACACGGTGGCCGCCAACCCCGGCCCGCTCTTCGAGCAGTGGGTCGGGGCCGAACTGCACCGCCGACTGGACTATCTTGGAACGGGGACCCTGCAGGGGGAGAAGTTCGCGTAGCGATCCCCGATGATGGCAAACGAAGGCGAATTCACTTCGCCTGAGTGAGCAGGGGGTTTGGGGGAGAAGTTTGCGTAGCGATCCCCCATAAAAAAGACCCCGCGCGCCCTGTGCGCGCGGGGCCAAACGTCAAAGCCTCACCGGATCAAAGCGGCTCGACGTTTTCTGCAAGGTCCACCACCTGTACGCCGTAGTAGCCCGACGGCAGGTAGAGCTTCCCGCCCTTCTCGATGATCTTCTGGACGTACCCCTGCGTCCTGAAGAAACCGTCAAACGCGGGCTCGCCGGGGTCGGCAAGCGAATACATGAGCATCCCGCCGCTCGCGTACCCGTAGAACTCGACGAACATCCGCCCGCCGGAGACGCCGCGCAGGTAGGCGTACGGGACGGGGATCACCTGGCTCGACGCCGCCTCGATCTTTTTGGCGATGCGCAGGTCGAGCGTCACGATCTTCGTCTCGCTGTGGTAGTTGTTGTAGTCGGCCTCGCCGCTTGACGCGACGGTCCCGTACCAGCTGTGGTTCATGGTGTAGTACGCGAAGTCGCCCTGCACCCAGATGTTCCCCATCCACCACCACTCGTTGTTCCCGTACGGGAGCTGGACGATATAGCGGTCGCGCAGGTACGCCTTGTCGTCGATGAGCGCGAGCGTGTTGACCGCCTGGTAAGTCCCGTTGTAGTTGCCGGTGACCGGGTCGTAGATGTACTGCGTGTCGAGTGTGTAGACGTAGCGGCCGTCGGTCGAAAGCCCCAGGAACACGCCGGGGATGTTGACCTTCGGGTGGAGCTTCGGGTTGTTGATGTCCGAAAGATCCAGGCGGTCGAGGTAGTACTTCACGAAATAGTACCCGCTCTTCGTTTCAAAGGGAACCGAGTGTGAGAAGTACACGGATCCGTCCTGGACCTTCATCGCCGAGATCCAGGAGTACTCGCCGGTCACGAGCGTGACGGTCGAGGCGAGGCGGAGGGCCCTGGGGTTCGAAAGATCGAGCACGTACACGGGGTTTTCCTGCTCGGTGCCCGCCCAGTAGTAGTCATAGTAGTAGTAGTAGTTCGGGCTGTAGAGCACCAGGACGTCGGGCCGGACCTGAACGGCGTTCTCGCCATAGTAGCCGTACCAGCCGTAGTAGTAGTAGTCGATGTTGCGGGGGAGGTCGAGGGTGTCGAGCTTTTCGGGCTTGAGCGGGTTCGAGAAGTCGTACGAGGTGACCCTCGTCCGGACCGTCGTCCCGTCGTAGTACGAGCCCAGGAGGTACGCGACCGACCCGTTCGTGAACACGCGGCCGTACGACCCGTCTATGGTGATCTTGGCGGGCGGGTTGGCCGTGTTGGGCTCCGAGAGCGGGACGGTCGAGAGCTGCATCTGCGGCTCGCCGCCGCCTGGGCCGTAGTCGTAGTACCAGTAATACGAGACCTCGCCCGAGAGCTCGATTCCGTAGCCGCCCATGACGGCGAAGTCCACGCTGTTGCGCGCGAGCTCGAGCGCCGCCGTGACGTTGGGTTTGTCGCGGTCGGTCACGTCAACCACCTGGAACGCCTCGTTCGAAACCGTCAGGATGCGCTCCTTGAAGGGCATGGCCCGCTCGACCCAGCCGCCGTGCTCGATGAGGCCGCGCCGCAAAAGCGGGGCGAAGTTGACCTCTTCGGGATAGAAGTCGATGAGCTGGACGCCGCCGACGTAGCGCGAGTCCTTGCTTGACCACCCGTGGAACGGGATGAGAATGAGGTTTAAGTCGTCTAAGACCTTGAACACCTTCTGCATGTCGTCCTTTTCGCCGGGCACCCAGCCCCAGCCCTCGCCGAAGGTGACACGCTGCACCATCTTGGGGGCCATGAGGTCGGCGACGTCGAAGAGCGAAACCGACAGCACCGTCTCGCCCGTCGCGTCGTCGTGCCCGAGCGCCACCAACCGGTCGCCGCGCGGCTCGATGTAGTCGAGCCAGCCGGGCATCTCGAGATCGCCGCCCTGAATCGGGTGCGCGGGGTTCGAGACGTCTATGGTGAAGAGCGGGTCCTTGCGCTCGTAGGTCACGACGTAGGCGCGGTCGCCGTCAAAGCGGGTGGCGGTCAGAGCCTCTTCGCGCGGGAGCTTGATCTGCATCTGTGCGAGAAGCGTGATGTGGTCGGGGTCGTCGACCTTGTACGTAAAGAGGTTCGGGTAGCCGTTCCCCCACGCCTGCTCGGGCGCGACGACGCGGAAGACCTTGTCGTAAAAATCCATCTGCCAGCGCTCGGAGACGTAGCCGGGGAGTTCGAAGCTCTTGCCCTTCCGGATGGCGCCGTCGGGGTCGTGGATGTCGATGTACGTGATTGTCGTTTTCATCTCCTGGCGCCACTGGCCGCTCTCCTCGTCGTACCAGCCGTACTGTGGCGTGGCGATGAAGATGACGTTCTCGGTCACGTTGACGTGGTTGTCATAGCCTTCGTTCTTGAGAAAGTCGATCTGGTCGACAAGCTGCACTGCGGCCGGGTCGGCAATGGTGATGGAATAGACGCTGGTGAGGTTCTCGGAATCAGACGAGTTGTAGTAGTAATACGAGTACCGGTTGGAAACCATGTAGAGGACCTCGCCGACGATGCGCGTGTCGGTCACGAAGCCCTTGATGTCGATCCCGCCCAGGACCTTGGGCTTTTCGGGGGTGCGGACGTCCACGATGCGGAGCTGGCTCCCCTGGAACTCCCGCACAAAGCCCTCGGTGCCGTCGAGCCAGCAGTTGAAGTAGTCCGAGACCACGACGTAGGCGTTGCCGTCGCGGACGTACATCTCGACCGGCCGCCCGAGTATGGGGACCGAGGCGACAAGCTTGGGCTTGTCGACCAAAGAGAGCCTGATGACCTGGAGGCCGCGGTACTGGTTGAGCACGTACAAGTAGTCGCCCGAGGTCTTCCAGATGTCGCCTTCCTCTATGGACCGCGGCTCGCTCCCGCCGTTTTTGCCGTCGGTGGGCGCCCCCGAGTCGTCCTCGCCGCCTGCGTAGTTCCCGCGGCCGCCCCCGTTTCCGGCCGAGGCGAAATCGCTCTGTCCCTCGGCGAGTTCCACCTCGGGGTTCCTGTCGTTGTCGCCGTCACCGTCGTTTCCGCCGGCGCCAGGCGCACCGGTGCTGTCGACCGACCTTTGATCGAAGCATCCCGAAAAAGAGGCCAGCGCCAGCGCCAGCGCCAGCGCCAGCGCCACCGCGAGCAACCCCTTCATCCGATATCCCATGGCAAAACCTCCTTAAAAGACAGATCCGGCAAAGGTCCCAAACCCCGTGCGCCGCTATTTGGTTTTCAAATCCGGTGCCACCGCCTATCCCCTTGATTTTACCGGCATTTGGCTCGGCCGCATGGCTCGGATTTTTGACTTTTGTCACACAAACGCCAGAAAACAAGGCTTCCAATCGGGCGCCGCCGGGGCTATAGTGCATGGCGCGACGCTCGGAGGGACGAACCCATGAAAAGGCACGAAAGCCCCGCCTACTGCCCGGACATCCACGAGCACGTCAAGAAGGGAATCAGCCCGGGAATCGTGTTTTCGGAGATCGTGACCTGCTTCGGGCGGGATCTCAAGAACTTTGCCCGCTACCGTTGCGGCACCGAGGCCGATGCCGACGACGCGTACCAGGACGCCCTGCTTGCCGCCCACCGCTACATTCACGGGTTTCGGGGCGAGACGCCGCTCAAGCACTGGTTGCTAAAACTCGTCTCCACCGCGTGCCTCCAGAAGAAACGCGGGCGCAAGAACGACCCCAGGCTTCACGTGACCATCGACGCGATGCTCCACCCCGAGCTCGAGAAACACCTGCTCTCGCACGAGGTGCCTTCCGACGCCCAGGCGATGATCAAGGAGAGGCTCGAGTGCCTCCGGGAGGCGCTCGGGAAGCTCGCCGAAAAGGACCGCGACATGCTCCTTTTGCACGAAGGCGAGGGAAAGCTCCTTTCGGAGATCGCCGCGCAGTTCAAGATGACCGTGCCGGGCGTCAAGACGCGCCTTTTCCGCGCCCGCGCGGCCATCAAGAAGTACGTGGAGGAGAGACAGGGGGCGATGACGTGACGCGGCACGCCGTATGTCACCGCTGGAACCCGAAAGCCATTCCCAGAATCGCCCTGTGCTCTCCCACCCACTCCCCGCTCTTGCCCTCGACGACGCGCGAAGCGGCGCCGACGACCAGGGAGAGCGGCTGATCGTTTAGGGCCACAAGCACGCGCTCGAAGCGCGACGATGCCTCGCCGAAGAAGGAAAACCCGCCGCCCGACCGCCAGTGCGGCACACTGTCGGCGCGCACCTCCAGCGCGGTCAGGCCGGCCCCGTCCTGGACGCGCCAGCGGACGCTCGTGGCGGTAAAAGGCGCCACGCGGTGAACCGTGGTTCTTGCCCCCGCCCCGGGGTCGAGCCCGATGTCGAGGTCGTAGCGCACGCCGACGCCGATTTCGAGGCCGTTTCCGGGCCTGCCGGGGCGCCACGGGTCCAAAAGGACCGCGGCGCGCGCCAGGCCGAGCCGGACTGCGTTTCGCCCGTCGGCGTCCCAAGGATCGATCCGCACCCTGCCGACCTCGGTCTCGACGCCTATGTCGAGGGGAAAGCGGATCTGCCGGGGCGGGTCTGACGGGAGCGTTATCGTCGCGTTCTCGGCGTGGCGCAGGAACGCGCCGTGGTAGGCCGACAGATCCATCGAGGGCCAGCCGTCCGGTCCGTCGGCCCCGGGGTGAACACTGCCGGTGAAGGCGCGGTGCTCGAGCTGCCAGCGGACGAGATCATGTTTCATTCCCGAAGAGATGGTCTGGCGGTACCACAGGCCGGCAGTAATCGCAGGCCGCGCGTCTGCGCCGCGGCCGGTGTCGCCGACGACAAACGCCGGACCGAGGATGAACCGGCTGCCGGGGTCGAACGCGGTCCTAAAGACGCGCCCGTCCTCGTCGGTTTCCCATCCGGACCCCGCACCGCGCGCGTCCTGGGCGGATGCGGTCGTGGAAACGGCCGCGAGGGCGGCAAGCAGGGCGGCGATGTGCGTCGTGCGCGTCATGGCGTCCCCTGCCGCCCGGTTCACTCCGAAGACCCCGAGTCCTCTTGCGCGGCCGGCCGATCATCGGCATGACGTCGGGTGTGGATTGGCGCGGCCGCGTGTTCCCTGGCCGGCGCCCAGAACGAGAACCGGAGCCCCGCATGCGCGGCGGTCTCCCATTTTGGGTCCGCCGCGCCCAGGTCGTCGCGATAGTCGAGTGTGCCTTCGATGCGCAGGGAAACGGGCTGATCGTTGACGGCAATGAGAATCCACTCATACCCGGCATTCGTCCCCGCCCGGGTCCGCGGGACGAAACCCTCGTCGCGGTAGTAGCACGGGGCCGACCAGTGGAGGTCCGCCGACAACGTGTGGAAACCGCCGCGGTCGAGCCCGTGATACCACGTCAGCGCTGCGCCCGGTTCAAGGTAGGTTGCGCTCCAGCCGCGGCCGGGCTCCTGTTTCTGCCAGACGCGGCCCACGGCCGTGCCGCCGCTCGCGCGCACCCGGTTGTACATGTCGGCGGACTGCCAGATGTCCCATGCGAGGTGGAACTCGGCGATCTCGAGGTCCGTGACCCCCGGAACGCCATGCGGGCGCACGTCGAGTCCCAGGACGCGCAGTCCCAACCCCCAGTCGAGACGCAGGTCGCCGCGTCTGGGGCGGCCGAAGAACGTCGTGATTCGCAGAACCGGCTCGTCGGTCAACTGGCTCATGTCATAGGCGAAGAACTGGCCGCCGGCCTCGAGGTCGGGGACGGCAAGGTGTCCCTCGAGAGCGCGGATGACGTGCCATCGCCTGCCGGGCTCGTCGGGCCACGCGGCGGCAAACCCCATGTCGAATTGCGATCGGCCGAGACGCCCGCCACCCCCTCCGGCGTCGAGCGCCGGCGCCCAACCCGCGCCCAGGACGAACCGCCGCTGGAGATCGAAAGTCACCTGCATGACCCGTCCTTCCTCATCGCGGTACCAGCCGGGAGGCGCCTCGGCGATCGCCGGGATGATCGCGGATTCGGCCGCCGTCATTTTTTTGTATCCGTCTGTGCCCGTCTCGCGGCACGGCTTGACGCGCGAGAGCGGTTTGCCGTTTGACTGGGTGGCGGGTGCGGCAAGGCAGACGGGTTTGGCGCCGGGCGCACGGGGTTTATCGCACTGGACGCGCCAGCGGTTGCCAGCCGGGTCCGTCATGCACTCGGTCGGGACGCCCCACGTGAGCCGGTGCATGGGCGCAGGCCCGCCGGGTGCGCCGTCCCCTGTTGCATCCGCCGGCGCGCGGGCGTGCGCGAACGGCGCGGCACATACCAGAAGGGCCAGCGCGGCGGGCACCGCGCACACGGGGCCGGTCCCCCGCACGGGTCCGATTCGGGTTTTGTCGGTCTTTTTCATGGCGATCCTCCTCCGTTCTCCCGCCGCCTCGCCGTATCGAAGAACAAGCGCCGTGCCACGCCGGCCCACAGATCCCTTGATGGCGCAACCCCGCCTTCCTGCTGGCGAATCCGCCGCCGCGCGCCCGTTTTGGCGAGGGAGCGTGCGGACCGGACGTGCGAACTCTTTTGCCGGTGCGTACGCCGCGTGGCGGACGTGGAATGAAGCCGCACCCGGTTCCAACTGCGGCTTTGCAGTAGCGCCGTGTTTGTGATTAGTATGGCGTTGTTGCGGCTGCGCGCCGCCAAGGCAAACCAAGGAGGGATCATGCCGGGACAGTCCGGGACCAACAACATGGCCGTGTTTTGCGACTTCGAGAACATCGCACTGGGCGTGCGCGACGCGCGCTTCGAGAAGTTCGACATCAAGAAGGTGCTCGAGCGCCTGCTGCTCAAGGGCAGCATCGTCGTCAAGAAGGCTTACTGCGACTGGGAGCGCTACAAGGAGTTCAAGGCCCCCATGCACGAGGCGGCGTTCGAGCTCATAGAGATCCCGCACGTGCGCCAGTCGGGGAAGAACTCGGCGGATATCCGGATGGTCGTGGACGCCCTCGACCTCTGCTACACCAAGGCACACGTCGACACGTTCGTCATCATCAGCGGCGACTCGGATTTCTCGCCGCTGGTCTCGAAGCTCCGCGAGAACAACAAGCTGCTCATCGGCGTGGGCGTCAAGAACTCTTCCTCGGATCTTTTGATAGCCAACTGCGACGAGTTCATCTATTACGAGGACCTCGTGCGCGAGCAGGAAGCGCAAAAGCGGCGCGCCGCAAAAAAACCCCCCGAAAAACCCACGGCCGACGCGGCCAAGGCCGCGCCGCAAAAGGCGGCGGCGGGCCGCGGGCAGGAGGCGCTTGACCTCGTGCTCGAAACCGTCGAGGCGCTGATTGCCGAGCGCGGCCAGGAAGAGAAGATCTGGAGCTCGATGGTCAAGCAGACGCTCAAGAGGCGCAAGCCCGGATTCAACGAGTCATACTACGGCTACCGCGGCTTCAGCGATCTTTTGGAGGACGCGCAGAAACACAACCTGCTCAAACTCATCCACGACGAAAAGTCCGGCGGCTACATCGTCCGCCTCGTCTCGCCGGGCAGATAGGGCCGGCGGCGGTCATCGGGACTCGGCCAGCGCGCTTGCGATGTCGTCCTGGATGTGGGTGATTTCGCGGTATTTCTTGGGCGGGAACCCGTTTGTGATCACCGAAAACGCCAAAAGATCCCCGGCCGCGTTCGGGACGTAGCCGCAAAGCGACGCCACGCCGTCTATCGAACCTGTCTTCGCCCGGAGAAGGTAGGCCGCAGGAGAGCCGCGATATCGCTTGCGGACCGTCCCGTCGCCCGCCGCGATGCTCATGGACGAGACGAAATCGGGCATGTACCTCCACTGCCCGTAGACGTACTGAAGAACCTTCACGATCTGCGCGCTCGAAAACCTGTTCTGATGCGACAGGCCCGAGCCGTTCGTCATCGTGTAGGTGCCCTTCTTGACGCCCGTTTTTTCGAGGAACTGCTCCATCACGACGAGGCCCTTGTCAAACGAGGCCGGCTGGTCCCCGCCCCCGCCGATGACCTTCAAGACCTGCTCGGCGGTGAAGTTGTTGCTGGACTTGTTCATGTCCCGCGCGATGGCGGCCAGCCGGAGCGAGTGGTAAACATGAAACAGCTCGGCCTCGCCGGGGACCTTGCCGATCTTGATCTTCCCGCCGATCTTGAACCCGCGCATCTTCATCGTTTCGCGAACGAGGTGGGCCGCATAAAGGGGCGGGTTGCTCACCCGACGGTAGTAGGTCTTCTCGTCGTCTGACGCAATCTTCCCCGAGACGGTCACCTCCTCCCCGCCTTTTGCGGGTTTGATCTTCACGGAGATCTCGCGCCGCCCTTTGGCGGAGGTCGTCGTCTTGTTCACGAGCTTCACAAACGGGATCGGCGGTTCGATGGTCACAAGCGCAGGTTTGCCCTCGGGGCCGCCCTTGACGTTGACGGTGACGCTGTTGAAGTTGACCGAGAACGCGCCGGTGCCCGCGTAGTACGCGCCCTCGCCGCGGACCCTGTCCCACCCCCGCGGTTCGCGCTCGTCGTCGAACCATGTGTCGTCGATGACCAGATCGCCCGACACTTTTTTTAGACCCTGTTGCATGATCTCGCCGACCATGAGGAACACTCGCTCGCTGGTGAGCTGCGGGTCGCCGAAACCCTTGAAGTAGACGTTCCCCTCGGCGGCGCCGTCTTCCGGGAACGCATCGAGGTAGATCCGCGTTTCGAACTGGTAGTGCGGACCGAGGTATTCGAGCGCCGCGGCGGCAGTGACGACCTTGGTGACAGACGCGGGGTTGACGAGGAGGTCCGGTGCGGACGCGCAGACCGTCGCCCCCGTCTTAATATTGACCGCGTGGAGCGACGTCAAAGCCCCCTTGAGCGACGGGTGGCGGAGCAGTTCGGCGATCTTGACGCCCCAGCCTTCCGCAGGCGCCGCGCCTCCATCGCCCGCAACCGCGCCGTCAACCCCGCCCACGCCCCCGTCCTGGGCCGAAGTCTGTCCCGCGTCGGCGGGTCCGGCATCGACGACGTCGACGGTGATCCGAACGAGAGGCGACGGCGCGGAATGGGCGGCCGCCGCGGCAACGATCACGCAGAACGGCAGGGCGAAGCGGAGAAGGCGCGTTGACATGGTTTCTTTTTGCCGGGCGGCGGTCATTTCCCGAACGTGAACGTGTGTGTGACGACGATCCGGTCCTCTTTGGACGGAACCGGGTATTTCCACTTCGCAACGAGGTTCAGGACGCAGGTTTCGAGGTTCCGAGACCCGACCGTGCTGTCCTTCATGTCGTAGTCCTTGAGCGTACCGTCGACGGTGACGTGCAGAATCGCGACGATCGACCCCTTGGGCAGCCTTCCATCCTCCATGACCTTTGCGAGGCATGCCGCTACGTCTTCGGTATTCGCCTTGATTGCCTCTGCGACCTTTTGCGAATCGGCCTTTCCACGCTTCAACGCGTCCGCATCGTCGATCCACTCCCTTTTCCTGACCACGTCCCTGAAGATCAAGCCGGCGGGGTCGCGCTCGGGTGGAAAGATAATGCGGACGACGTTGTTCCCGGTGTCCGCGACGACCAGGTCTCCTTCCTCGGAAACGGCCAGGCCGCGGGGGGCATTGAATGCCGCTTTGAGCCCGGGTCCGTCGGTGTAACCCGGCGCGGGCCAGCCGGCGATGGCCGTCACCGCGGTCTCTTCACCCGCGATCCGGCGGACGTGGTTGTTATTCGTGTCGGCAACGAACAGCTCGCCGGATGGCGCGGCGACGAGGCCCGAAGGGCCAAAGAAGCCGGCGGACGACGATGGCGCGTCGAAGAACCCCTCGGACCCCGAGCCGGCGTGGAGCTGGGAAGTTCCCGACGCCGACACGCGCCGGACCACGTTGCTCCCCGCGTCCGAGACGTAGACGGACTTTCCGATCATCGCAAGGCCGGTCGGCAGATAGAACTTGGCCGACTCGGCGGCGCCATCCTCATTGCCTATCGTGCCGCTCCCCGAGAAGGGCTCGACAGTGCCGTCAGGGAGGACCTTTCGGATGCGCGACAGCCCGGCGTCGGCGACGAAGATCGCGCCGGTAGTATCTATTGCGACACCCATCGGCGTCTTGAACTTGCCGGCAATCGTGGTCACCTTCCCGTCCGGAGCGACCCTGCGTATCGCCCCGTTCCCCGAGTCGGCGACCACGACGTTCCCCGCAGCGTCCAGGGCGATCCCGGCTGGCGCGGAAAACTGCGCCTTGTTCCCTGTCCCGTCTTCGTTCCCCTTTTCCCCCGAGCCGGCAACGGTCGAGACCGTCCCGTCCTTCTTGATGAGCCGAATCCTGTTCCCCGCGTGCTCGGAGACCCAGACGTTCATGTTCTTGTCGACGGCCACGCCCCACGGGGCGTCGAATTTCGCCTCGGCCGCCTTTCCGTCCACAAACCCCTTTTCTCCCGCCCCCGCGAGTGTGTGGACGGTCCATTCGGGCGCTTTGGGTTTCCCGGCCTCTTTCGTCTTCTTGCCCGGCCCGGCCGCCAGGACGGCCAGACCGACGATCACTGTCGCGACGAATGCAACTGCGCGTTTCATGGACCCCCTCCTGCCTTCACACTTCTCATTTCTCGCTCTCTTCGCTCCCATCCACGGGGACCTTCCGGTAGATGGTGCGCGCGGCGATGCCCAGGATTCTGGCGGCAAGCGTGCGGTCGCCCTTGGTCCGTTTGAGCGTCTCCCGGATCACCATCTTTTCCATGTCTTGAAGCGTAGTGCCGAGCGGAACGGTGATGTTCCGATCGTCCGGCACGGCCCCTCCCTCAAAAAGCTCGGGCGGGAGGTCCTCGGGCGCGATCGTGCGGCCCCTGCACATCAACACCGCCCGCTCGACGGCGTTCTGGAGTTCGCGGACGTTGCCCGGCCACGGATACGACGTGACGACGTCCATCGCCTGCGGCGAGATACCGTCAATCGACTTCCCGTGCCGGGCCGAAAACGTCCCGGCGAAATGCGCGGCCATGAGCGGGATGTCTTCCGGGCGGTTCTTGAGCGGCGGGAGCCTGATGGTCACTACGTTGAGGCGGTAGTAGAGGTCCTCGCGAAACGCACCGGCCTTGACCTGCTTCTCGATGTCGCGGTTTGTGGCCGCGATTGTCCGGACATCGACCTTGACCGGCTGGCCGCCGCCCAGACGCTCGACGATGCCGTCCTCGATCACTCGCAGGAGCTTGGCCTGTACCTTGAGGTTCATCTCGGAGACTTCGTCAAGAAGGATGGTGCCGCCGTCGGCCCGTTCGAACCTCCCCTCCTGCCGCCGGTCGGCGCCCGTGAAAGCGCCCTTTTCGTAGCCGAAGAGCTCGGATTCGAGAATCGTTTCGGGGAGCGCGGCACAGTTGATGGGTATGAACGGCCCCTTGGCGCGCGGGCTCGATTCGTGCAGGAGCCGGGCCACGACCTCCTTGCCCGTCCCGGAGTCGCCGACCAGGAACACGGTGGCCGTGCTCGCGGCGACCTGCCGCACCGTCTCGATGACCGCCCGCATCGCGGGGGACTCGGCAATCAGCCGCTGTTCGCGCATGCCCGCCAGGGCCGCGCGGAGCGCGGCGTTTTCCCTGATGAGCGACTGCTTTTCGGCCGCCATGCGGACGGTCTTGACGATGTTCATCCGCTTGATGGGTTTGGTGACGAAATCGTACGCACCCTCTTTCATCGACTCGACCGCCGTCTCGACCGTGCCGAAGGCGGTCATCATAACGAACTCCGTCTCAGGCGAAATGCTCTTGATGGTCCGCAAGAGGTCAATCCCGCCGACGCCCGGCATCATGAGGTCCGAAAGGACGATGTCGGTCCTGTTCCTGCGAAAGCGCTCAAGGGCTTCGTCACCGGAGGCCGCCGTCCGGACATCGTATCCCTCGCGCTCGAAAATGGTCTTGAGCGATTCGAGGTGCGAGGGCTCGTCGTCCACGACAAGCAGGCGGATGGGGGCTTCTTCGGGCATCTTCGGCGGGGAATATAACGCACCCCCGCCCGACGGTCAAAAGTCCGGCCGCCGGGGGGGCCGGCCCCGCGCTGGACTGGGTCCGGTGTGCGTGATACAACGTGCCGGCGGATCCGGAGGTGCGCGTGCGGCGGGTGACGCTGGAGATCGGGGGGATGGCGGTTGGGATCGAGTACGACCTCGAGTCGTACGGGGCGGTGCTCCGCGACAAGTACGGCGGCTACTTCTCGGAGAACGCGCCCGGATTTTCGATCAAGGCGAGAGTGGTGCCGGGATTCAAGACCGGCTGTCCCAATCTTCCGGACCCGGCAGTCCGCAGGCCCGACGGCGCCTACGACCTCCTGTGGTACGATCTCAAAGGGGTTTTCGACCCCGCGGCGCGGACGGCCACGGTCACAGTCTCGGACTCCGAGCTGTCGGTCAACTCCGTGATGCGGATGCTGTACTCGTTCTACGTCAGGCCGATGCACGGACTGCTCCTTCACGCCGCGAGTTTCGTCCGGAACGGCGACGCGTACGTCTTCCCGGGCGTGTCCACCGCGGGAAAGACCACGCTCTCCGAGCTCACGCTTGCCTCGCGCCCCGAATGCGAGCTATTGACCGACGAGATATCCATCGTCCGGCTGCTCGGTGGGCGCTGGACGGCCTTCGGGACGCCGTTTTGGGGCAATCTTCGGATTGGCGGACGCAACGTTTCGGCACCCGTGCACCGGATATGCTTCATCGAGAAGGCCGCCGGACACGAGGTGGCGACGATCGATCGCCGGGAGGCGTTCAGGCGGCTCATGCAGAACGCGCTCTTCCTGGTCAAGGACCGGGTGAGCGCGCAGGAAACCATGGACCTGGCGGTCGAGATCGCGGCGGCGGTCGACTCGTGCGTCTTGCAGTTCCGGAAGGACGCCGGGTTCTGGGAGATCATCTGACGATGCAAAGGGCGAAGCGCACAGGGCGAAGGGTGAAAGGGAGTGATGCGTTCGATGTCCTGCGCGAGCGAGCGCGCAGGTCGCTCACGCCGCTTTCCGTCCACATCGATCTCACCCACCGCTGCAACCTCAACTGCGTGCACTGCTACATCGGGCCGCGCGACTTCGACGAAATCCGCCTTCCGCGGCTGCGCGAGATCCTTGACGAGCTGGCCCGGATGGGGACATTGTTTGTCACTTTCTCCGGCGGCGAGATATTCCTGCGAAGCGACCTCTTTGCCCTCCTCGACTACGCGCGCCTCAAACGCTTTTCGGTAAAACTCATCACGAACGCGACGCTCATCGACCGCACCGTGGTGGACCGCCTGCGCGACTACCCAATCTACCAGGCGGGCGTGAGTGTCTACTCGCTTGACCCGGTGATCCACGACGCAATGACCGCGGCCCCGGGTTCCCTGGCAAAGACGAAGGCCGCCGTCGAGATGCTCGCCCACGCCGGGATGGCGGTCGCGCTAAAAACCCTCATCACCCGCCTCAACGCCCCCTCGTACCCGGCGCTTGCCGCGTGGGCCGATTCCATGGGACCTCGTGTAAACCGGCAGTACGATCTGCTCGTCACTCCCCGCAACGACGGGGTCTTCGGCCCGGCGGGGTTGAACCTCGATGTCAAATCCAAGGTCGCGTTCCTCAAGGCCAACCGGAAAGAAGGGCAGGACCAGCGGAAGGTCGAGGAGCTCGAAACGAAGGCACCCAAACGCGATCGCGGCGCGACGCCGTGCTTTGCCGGCTGGACGGGGTCGTACATCGGACCTTCCGGGGTCGTATATCCGTGTGTCGACTGGCATGTGGCGTGCGGTGACGTCAGGACCCAGTCGTTTTCGGAGATCTGGCGTGACTCGCCGGGGCTTGCGTCCGCCCGCGGGCTCACGATCGCGAAGATGGCGGCATGCACAAAATGCGCGCTCGTCGATACGTGCGCCCTCTGTCCGGGCATCAACCGGCAGGAAACCGGAGATGCCGCAAAGCCTTCGAAACTGGTCTGCGGCCGGACCCGAGCGTTTGCGGAAGCCATGGGGCGCGCTCCCGGCGGCAAACCCAAAAGACGGAAGGCGGCGCGTTGATGGACCTTGCGGGAGTCCAGCGGGAGCTCGCGAAAGAGGAGATCGAGAAGGGCCTCGCGATGCGGTTCCGCGCGCAGGGCGGTTCGATGAGCCCGTTCGTCAGGGCGGGCGATATCGTCACTGTCGAGGCGGCGGAGGCGCGCGCCCTCCGTGTTGGCGACGTCGTGCTCTTTCAGAGCGGCAATCTGGCGGTTGTGCACCGCATGCTCTACCAGTATGTCCGCGGCGGCGCCACCTACCTGCTCACCAAGGGCGACTCGGTGCCCGACCCCGATCGCCCCGTCCCCGCCACCCGGCTCATGGGTCGGGTGAAGGCCATCGAGCGGCACGGCCGCCGGATCGACCTCGACAGCCGCCCCGCCCGCGCGCTGGCCGTGCTCGTCGCCCTCGCGTCTCCCCTCTCCGCCTACTGGCGCCCGTTCGCCCGCCGCGCGAGGGACGCGGCCAGGGGGCTGTTCGGCCGGTAGCCCCCCAACCCGGCGGCGCCATGTTTTTTTTGACTTTTTGAGCCGGGCTGGCGTATAGGTTTGCGGCGTTGCATTGCCGGGCCAAACCAGGGGAGAGATCATGACGCCACAGAAGAAACGGATATCAGTTGCGCTGGTTGCCATTGCGGCGATCTTTGTTCCGGGCGACGCCCTCGCAGACGGACATGGGGGCGCGCACGAGGGCGGGGGGTTCGGGTACTTCCTGACGGGGTGGCAGCGCGTGTTCATGGGCGAGCTCAAGACCGCCGTGAGCGAGGCCGGCTACCCCCCCATCTCGGACAATTTCGCGACGTTCGGCGGCGGCGGCCACGCGCTCATAAGGGACTTTTTCATAGTCGGCGGCGAGGGCGCCGGGCTGGTGTCCGGAGAGACGTCCCGGGGCAACTACCGCGTGAGCCTGGGCGGCGGCTACGGGTTCTTCAACATCGGCGCGGTGGTGCACCGGCGCGGCGAACTGCGAATCTACCCGCTGCTGGGGTTCGGCGGCGGCGGCCTGTCGCTTTCCATCACCGACACGCGCGGCGCGACATTTTCCGACGTGCTCCGCAACCCCGCGCGTTCGACGACCGTCTCGAACGGGTCGTTCCTCCTTCAGGGAGCGATGGGGATCGACTATCTGCTCAACTTCAGCCACGAGCCGAGTCACGCCGGCGGGATCCTCGTGGGCCTTCGCGCCGGCTACGTCGTCAACCCGCTCGGGAGCTACATGGGTTGGGACTCCGACGGCGCGCCGCTCTCGGGCGCCCCGGCCGACGTCTTTCACGGCCCGTACGTGCGCCTGCTCATAGGCGGCGGCGGGCACGGCCCGGAAGACGAGCGCGCCTGCGGCCCGCACGACGAAGAAGCCTTTGAGCATCACGTCGGCGAGGGACTCAAGACAAAAGGCGCCGAAAAGACCCCCGGCGACGAAAAAAAGGGCGACCAGGGCGATCCTGAAAAGAAGACGGAACCCAAGCCGGCTGACAAGTAGCGGCGGGGCTGGACGGTTTTCCCCGCTGCGCGCTTACGACACAGACCCAGCGCCGCCGCACCGGTGCAGTGGAATTGGGAGAACGTGCGCCCCACCCCGGCACCCGCGTTGACATCGCCGGTACGTTCCCCTACATAGTCCCCGTACTCGTCGCCCGCCGGCCCCAAACGCGAGGTCGAGCTTCATGAAACGCCCGGTCAGGTGGAAACTCGTCTGGATGCCCGTCATTTCGTTTTGCGTCGCATCCGCGTTCTTCGTGGCATCGTGGCGGCTTGCCGGCTACCACGAGGAGCGTTCGGACCGGACGCGGACGGCGCTCGTGGTCGAGCAGGCTGCCGTGCGCCTCGAAGAGTACATCAGGGTGCGGCTCGACATCGCCGCGCACATGGCGCACCTCTGGGACCGTGGATTTCTGGAGACCCCGGAGCAGTTCCGCGCACACGCGCAGGACGTTCACGATCGATTCGGGGGCTTCATCGCCATCAACCGGGTGGACGCCGAAGGGATCATCCGCCAGGTTGTCCCCGAGGAACGGAACCTGCCTGCGCTGGGGAAGGATCTGAAGCAACATCCTGAAGCGGCCGCCACCTTTGTTGCCTCAATGAAGACCGGCACGCCGCACGTGACTCCGCCGCTAAACCTATTGCAGGGCGGGCGCGGGTTTGCGGCTTATTTTCCGGTGAAAACAGGCGGAGAGGCCAGGGGATTCGTCAATGCGGTCTTTGCGGTGGCGCCGATTCTGGAACAGGCGGTCACGGCCGAGGTGATCGGAAAGTTCCACGTGACCGTGAGCGATGGCGACACGGAGATTGTCGCGTCGGGCCGGCCTTCCACTGAACGCGATCGGAAAAAAGGCGCCGACACGCGACCGGTCAGGGTGGGCGGGCGCGTGTGGAATCTCACCATCACGCCCTCGCCAACTTTGGGTTTCCATCTCGCATCGCATCTGAGCGGCACGGTTCTTCTGGCGGGGATACTGCTTTCGGCGGGGCTCGCGTTGATCCTCCGGCGCGTCTATCTGCGAGAGGCGGCGCTCGCCGAGAGCGAGGAGCGCTACAGGACGATCTTCGAGAGCGCACAGGTGGGGCTCATAAGGATTCGTCTTGGGGACGGGAAGGTCCTCGAGGCCAACGAGGCCGCGGCGGCGATCTGCGGTTACGACACACGCGAGGAGTTTCTGCGCGAGTACTACACCGTTCCGAACTGGTTTGACCCCGCCGATCGCGACCGCATGTACGAGGAGTTCGCCGCCGGCGGGGGGGCGCTTCGAGGTTTCGAGACTCGGTTCAAAAGAAAGGACGGCTCGCCGGTCTGGGTTCGGGTCTCGGCCCGGATGTTCCCAGAAAAGGGCTACATCCAGGGCGTCCTTGTCGGGATCGACGACGAGAAGAACGCCACGCAGGCGCTTCAGGCGAGCGAGCGCAAGTTCCGCACGCTTGCCGACTCGACGAGCGCGGCGATCCTCATCATCCGTGGAGAGCGGATCATTTATGCGAACCCCGCCGCCCTCCGGCAGCTCGGATATGACGCCGGGCGTATCCGGGAGATCCACCCCAACAGCCTTCTCACCCCCGAAAGCGCGGAGCGCCTCCAGAAATACGGGGCCGATTTCATGGAGGGAAAAGAGGTGCCGCCCGCGCTCGAGCTCGAGACGCTCACCGCGGGGGGACAGCGCCGCTGGATCGAGATGACCGTCGGTCCGCTCGAGATGGACGGCGATCTTGCGATCGTTTCGACGTCGTTTGACATCCACGACCGGAAAACGGCCGAAGAGGCGCGGCTTAGGGCCGAGCAGATGATGTTCCGGGCCGAAAAGATGGCCGCGCTCGGTCAGGTCATCGCGGGGGTCGCCCAGGAGATCAACAACCCAAACAACTTCATCTACTTCAACCTCCCGATCCTCAGGCGCTACATAGACGCCGTGAAACCGCGTCTCGACGAGTGCATGGCATCGCGCCCCGGCGAACCGATCCTCGGGATGAGCTACGAGGCGTTCGTCGCCGACATGTACAAGCTCCTCGAGAACATGCAGCACGGTTCCACGCGGATCACCGAGATCGTCTCGGAGCTCAAAAACTACATCCGCAGCCACGAGACCGACGAGAAGAAACCCGAGAGCATCAGGACCGTCATCGACCGCGTCATGACGCTCGTCGGAAAACAGGTCCGCAAGACGGTCAAGACGTTCGAGGTGGACGTCCCGGACACCCTGCCGCCCGTTCTTGTCAACGCGGGGAAGGTCGAGCAGGTGCTCATCAACATCATAGTAAACGCCGGGCAGGCGGCGGACAAGGATGACTCGCGGGTGACCGTCACCGCGGCGAAAAGCAGGTTCCACCCCGCGCGCGTCGAGGTGGCCATCGGGGACAACGGCTGCGGAATCGCCACGGAGCACATGGACCGGATTTTCGACCCGTTCTTCACGACCAAAGGGCGCGAGGCGGGGACCGGGCTCGGGCTTGCGATCTCGCACCGGATTGTCGAAGAGCACGGCGGGGCGATCCACGTCGAGAGCGAACCCGGCCGGGGAACCCGATTCATAGTGGAGCTGCCGATAGCTCCGGAGGCGGCGTGAGATGGAAGACGCATCGATATTGATCGTCGACGACGAGCAGGATTTCCTAGACTCGGCCTTGCGTATGCTGCGGATCTCCGGGTACCCCGACGTCACGGCGGTTTCCGACCCCGCCGCGGTCGCCGGCCTTCTTCCGGCACGTGCGTTCGACGTCGCGTTTCTGGACGTGACGATGCCGGGCCTCGACGGTGTCGAGGTCCTTTCGATCATCAAGGAAGGAAGCCCCGCGACCGAGTGCGTCATGGTGACCGCCAACGACAGCATCCCGACGGTTGTCCGAGCGATCCGCCGCGGCGCGGTCGACTACCTGCTCAAACCCATCACCCCCGATCAGCTCGTCCACGCGCTCGATCGCGCCCTCGAGCACAGGCACCTGGTCGAAACCCTGGCGCTCCGCTCGCGCGGGGCGGCCGGGAGGGCGCTCAAAGACCCGGCGGCCTTTTCCGCGTTCTGCACCGGCGAAAAGTGCATGCTCCGGGTCCTCCACGAGGCCGAGCTCCACGCGGCCTCCGGGATCCCCGTGCTCATCACCGGCGAGACCGGGACCGGGAAGGAACTCTTGGCCCGCGCCGTCCACGCGGCGAGCCGCCGCAGGGGCGGGCCTTTCGTCGCCGTGAACATGCTCTCGCTTTCCCCCACGCTCTTCGAGTCGGAGTTTTTCGGCCACGCAAAGGGCGCGTTCACCGGCGCCGATCACGACCGCGCGGGGTATCTTGCGCAGGCGCGCGGCGGGACGCTGTTTCTTGACGAGATCGGCGACCTCTCGACGGAGATTCAAGGGAAGCTCCTTAGAATCCTTCAGGAGGGCGAATTCGTCCCGGTCGGAAAGACAAAACCCGAACAGGCCGACGTCAGGTTCGTCGCGGCCACGAACTGCCAACTCGAAACCCTCGTCGCCGAAAAGCGGTTCCGCAAGGACTTGTACTACCGTCTGCTCTTCGCCCAGCTCCAGATCCCGCCGCTTCGGGAGCGCCGCGAGGACATCCCGCTTCTCTCGGCGACGTTCGTTGAAGGGGCGCACAAAGCGGGTGTGAAAATATCGGACGACGCCGAGGCGTCGCTTCTCGCGTACGACTGGCCGGGGAACGTGCGCGAGCTTAAAGGCGTCATCGAGTCCGCCGCCAACCTCGCCGAGGACGGGGTCATCCATCCGGGACATCTCCCGATCTCGGGAAGGCTCAAATCCGGCGCGCCGCAAAAGGCCGCCGCGGCCGGTCTCGAGCCGCTTGCCGAGGTCGAACGCAGACACATCCTTTCGGTCTATGAAGCCTCCGGCAAAAACAAGACGCGTGCCGCGCAGGTCCTCGGGATAGGGCTTCAAACGATGCACCGGAAGCTCAAGGAATTCGGCATGGACTAGAAAAATCTGAAGCCGGTGCGCGTTGCGTTCGGGCCTTGTTGCCGGCATAAGGTCGGCTGAAAGCATCGAAAGAGGGAACATGAAACACGTTTCGGCCGTGTGTCTTTGCTTTGTAACTGTGTGCGCACCGTTTGCGGCGGCGGCGGCGTATCGCGTTCGATAACGGACTCCCGCGGTACGTCGTTTTTGGCCGCCCTGCGCAATCCGGCGCGCTCGACCCTTGTTTCGACCGGTTCTTTCCTTCTGCAGGGCGCCGTCGGCCTGGACTACCTCTTGAACTTCAGCCACGAGCCGAGCCACGCCGGAGGGATCCTCGTGGGACTGCGGGCCGGGTACGTCGTGAACCCGCTCGGGAGGTACATGGGCTGGGACTCGGACGGTGCGCCGCTTTCGAGCGCTCCGGCCGACGTCTTTCACGGCCCTTACGTGCGCCTGTTGATCGGCGGCGGCGGCCACGGCCCTGCCGACGAGAATGAATGCCGGCACCACGGCGGGCACTACTCGGCGCCGCGCGAACTTCCCCCGCCCGCCCCGCCGGAGCGCCCGACGCCAGTCAAAGAAAAAGGCGAGTCCTTAAACAAGAACGACGCAAAGGTTCCGGACAAGAAGTAGGACCGCGTTTCCCAAAATCATCCGGCCGATCCATTCCGGCACGGCGCCGCGCGCGGATGCCAGCGCGGAAACATCGCGCAACACCCCGAAACCACCGCCTAAACCGACTGCCACGTGCGTGGCACGCGGGTTGTATTCCTTTCGTGCGGACGCAACGGAGGTACCGCAGTCATGTTGCGGCAGGGATTCGAGGACAACCGGGATGAAAGCGCGGAACCGAGAGTCCGGGTCCTCGTGGTCGACGACGAGCCGGTGCAGCTCGAATCCATCGCGCGAGGCCTTCGGCTATACGGATACGAGTGCGTCGGGGCGGCGGGGGCATTCGAGGCGATGGACGTTCTGTACGGCATCGGCGGCAGGGGCGGAGGCGTGGACGTTCTGGTCACCGACCTTACGATGCCGCGCAGATCCGGGAACGACCTAATCAAGATCGTCCGCGCGTTCCGGCCGGACCTCCCCATCGTGGTCATCACGGGCCTGAACCCGACGCCGGAGATCGAGGAATTCGAGAGGCAGGGGATCCCGGTCATCCCGAAACCGTTCGACGCCGGGAAGCTCGACCGCGACATCCGGGCGCTTTTGGCAAACGTCAACGACCGCGGTTCTGCGCGGGTGACCGAACAAGAAGGTGAAGGTGTTTGATCTGATGCGCAAGGATGCACTTTTCCGCAAGGAGGGTTGAGATGTTGGCCAAATCGCTTTTCAACATGACGCTTGTCGGGGCCGAGTGGGTGCTCTACTTCCTGGTCGCCCTGTCGCTTGCGTCGCTGGCCATCGTGATCGAGCGCGCGATCTACCTCGCGCTCAACCGGACCGATGCCAAAAGGCTCTCGCGCGAGATCGCCGCGCTCCTCAAGGAAGGCGACGAGGAGGGTGCGCTCGCGATGCTCCGAAAGCACAACGCTCCGGAAGCGCGGATAACGATTGCCGGGCTTCGGGACACCGCGTCGGGGATAGGCGCGGTCGAAGAGCGCGTTGCCGCGGCTGTCAACGTCGAGAAGGCGATGCTCGAACGGGGACTCGCGTTCCTGGGCACCGTCGGCTCGAACGCTCCTTTCATCGGACTTTTCGGAACGGTTCTCGGAATCATCAAGGCGTTCCACGACCTCTCGCTCGGGAGCAAGGAGGGCGCGGCGGCCGTCATGTCGGGGATCAGCGAGGCGCTCGTGGCCACGGCGGTCGGGCTTCTGGTCGCGATCCCCGCGGTGATGGCGTTCAACTGGTTCAAGCGAAAGGCCGCCGAGCGGATGCTCAACGCCGACACGCTCGTCCGCGAGGTGCTCGCGTACCTCAAGAGCGGCCCCCGACTCACGACCAACGACTGACGGTGCCGGCGGACCGACGACCGACGACCCACGACTCACGACTGGAGACGGCCATGGCAGCGACAGCAAGAAACGACGAAGAGATAATCGCCGACATAAACGTCACGCCGCTCGTGGACATCGTTCTCGTGCTCCTCATCATCTTCATGGTGACGGCCTCGGTGATTGTGACGCCGGCCATCAAGGTGGACCTCCCGCGGGCCGCGAACGCCGAGGACAACCCCGAAACCACCGTGTCCGTCGTGATGTCGCGCGAGGGGCGGTTGTTCCTGAACGGCGACGAGACCGACTGGGCGGGGCTTTCCGAGAGGATCAAGAAATCGATGGCGGCCGAAAAGGACGTCCAAGCCGTCATAAGCGCCGACCGCGAGGTGAGCCACGGCGACGTAGTTCATCTCATCGACACGGTAAAAGGCCTGGGCGTCGTGAAGTTCGCCTTGAACATCGAGCGCGTCGAGTACAAGGCCGGCGGACGCTGAAGGAGGGCGCCATGAGATCCATGAGGAACATCCCGCTGCGCACGGTCTCGGCCATGGGCTGGGCGGCCTCGATACTTTTGCACGCCGCGTTCGGCGCGTTCCTCGTCGCAGGCATGTCGCACGCGGCGCAGAGGCCCAAAGACGCGACCATCCGCGTGGCAATCCGTGAGACCCCAAGGCCGCCGCAAAAGCCAGTCGAGGTGAAAAACGAGGCGCCGGCGCCAAGGCCGAAGGCGGAGCCCAGACCAAAGAAGGCCGCAAAAACCGCACCGCCTCCGGCGAACGCGCCCGCGAAGGAGCCTGCGCGCGAGGCCCCCAAACCGGTCTTCGGCCTGTCGGCGAATTCCGTCGCGTCCGGAGGAGCCGGTGTGTCGATGGCCGTCGCGGTCGGGAACACCCTTCTTGCGGCGCCCGAAAAAAAATTCACGCCTCCCGTGGAGGTCATGCCATATACTGCGCCAGCCGAGGTCCGTCCGCCGGAACGAAAGGTCGTGGCGTCGTCGCGCCTCTCGGCGATGCCGGTGCCCAAAAAGATCGTGAAGGCAGACTACCCGGAAGACGCGAGGCGGCAGGGCGTGGAAGGCGCCGTGATATTGCGGCTGACGATCGACGAGGAGGGCCGCGTGGTGAAGGCCGTCGTCTTGAAGGGCGTCGGCCACGGGCTCGACGAGATCTCGGCCGAGGCGGCGCGGCGGTTCCTCTTTGAGCCCGCGAAGCTCGAAGGCACCCCCGTCGCGACGGTGATCC
Organism: Deltaproteobacteria bacterium; assembly: GCA_016218965.1. Classification (GTDB taxonomy): domain Bacteria; phylum Myxococcota; class SpSt-1050; order SpSt-1050; family JACRCP01; genus JACRCP01. Next base: position 28,213 of record JACRCP010000045.1, read on the forward strand.
CGTTCACGTACCGGTGGGAACTCGTCAACTAGGCAGATGGCAGGCAGGCAGACAGGCAGGAAGTCGGAGAACAAAACAAAGTGAAAAGAACAACAAACAGACCGGGACTTGCGATGCCTCTGTCCACACTAATGCCTGCTGCCTGCTGCCTGCTGCCTGTGTTGTGGGGCTGCGACATCGAGACGAAATCGAAGTCCGAATACTGCTCCGAGATGCCCGCGGTGGTCTGCGCCCGGCTCTTCGACGAGGGCTGCGCGGCGATCTCGGGGAACCCCGAACCGCGCCACGATTCGAAAGAAGCATGCGTGGCGGCCGAAAAACAGGCGTGCGAGGCGCGGGCCGCCGACAGCCGGTTGAGCTTTGACGAGGAGAAGGCGGCGGCGTGCATCACGGAGATCGAAGACCAGGATTGCAGCAAGGCCGCCAGAGGCGACCTGCACGAATGCGACAAGGTTTTCACCGAAGGAGACGCGGGCGTCGCGCCCGTCACGGCCCTTGATGCGGGAACACCCGGCGACAGCGGAGGTGATCTGTGAGAGCGGCGGAAGGTATGAGGCGCGAGGCGACCTCACCCCGGCCCTCTCCCGCGCAGGAACCGCGATGCCGCGGTGCGGTTTCCGTCCTTGCAGTCCTTTTGGTCGTCGCGGCTACGACGCCCGCGCGTTCCGAGGAGAAAACCGCCGCTGTCACGCCGGTCAACCTTTCAGGCACCGTCAAAGAGCGCGGGACCAGGACCCCGCTCGCGGGCGCCGAGGTCTCCATTGTGGGCCGCGACGAGTTCAACACCACGACCGACGAGAGGGGCGCATTCGAGTTCCGCGGCGTCCCGGCCGGGAACCAGAAGTTGAAGATCATGCTCGTCGAGTACGAGCCGGCGGTCGCCGACGTCGAGATCGCGGCGGGCGAGCGGACCGAGGCGGCCATTTATCTCGAAAAGGTCTCGTACACCCAGTACTCGACGACCGTCCGCGGCGAGCGGGTAAAGCAGGTCGTCACCCGCCACGTGCTCGAGCAGGAGGAGATCAAGAAAATCCCCGGCACCCAGGGCGACACGATCAAGGTCGTCGAGGTCCTCCCCGGCGTCGCCCGCACGCCTTTCGGGCTGGGGGGGCTTCTGGTGTTTCGGGGCGCGAACTCACAGGGCTCGTCGGTCTTCGCCGACGGCGGGCCGATCCCGATGCTTTTCCATTTCGGGGCCCTGCGCTCGGTCATCAACAGCGATCTCATAGAGGACCTCGAATTCTATCCGGGCAACGCGGGAATCTACTACAGCGATGTCACGGGCGGCGTCATAGACGTGAAGACCCGCGCCCCGAAAGACGACCGGCTGCACGGGAAGCTCGACGTCAACATCTACGAAGGCGGGTTCCTCGTGGAAGGCCCGATTGTGAAGGACCTGTCGTTTGCCGGCGCGTTCCACCGGAACTGGCATGACCTGGTATTGAACGCCGTCTGGCCCAGCGACTCGCCTGCCCAGATGACGGTGGCGCCCGTGTACTACGACTATCAATTCAAGCTCCGCTGGAAGGCCGACGCCAAAAACACCGTTGACGCGTTCTTCTTCGGCTCGGACGACAGGATGGTGATCGTCGCCGGCAAAAGCGAGCAGAGCGGGATGGAGTTCGGCTCGAACCAGTATTTTCACAAGATGACCGTCGCGCACACGTGGAAGCCGGCTGAGACGATCACGAACACGTTCACGCCGACGTTCATGTTTTTGGGCGCGGACATCAACGTGATGACCGAGTACTACGTGGGGGACGGCGAGTACGTTTACGGCATCCGGGACGACCTCAACTGGCGGCTGTTCCCGGCGTACCAGCTCAACTTCGGCGTCCTCGCGTACGGCGGGCACGTGGACCTCAACCTCAACATGCCGCACCTGAATGCCGAAGGCGAGGAGGAAGAGGGCGACGGAGGGGGGATGCCGCAGGGGCGCGGGCTCGACACGGTGCAGGACATGGCCGAGGTCGGCGGCTACACCGAGCTCGTGGCCGAGCCGCTCGCGCGCCTCAAGTTGATCCCCGGCCTGCGTTTCGACTGGTACAGCTATGTTTACAAGTACTCGGTCGACCCGAGGCTTGCGGTCCGCTTCAAGGCCGCCGACTCGACCACGCTCAAGGCGGGCGCCGGGACGTACCACAAGCGGCCGATGGGGCCGTACATCATCAAGAAGTACGGCAACCCCGACCTCGACCTCGAGATGTCGGCGCAGTACTCACTGGGCGTCGAGCAGAACCTCACCGATCTGATTCGACTCGACGTCACCGCGTTCTACATCGACATGCGCGACCTCGTGACGACCAACCCAGCGCTCAACACGACCGCGGGCGCTGTGCCGTACGTCAACGGCGGGCAAGGCCGTTCGTGGGGCGGCGAGTTCATGCTCAAGCACAACCCCGGAAGGTGGTTTTCGGGCTGGATCTCGTACACGATCTCGCGAAGCGAGCGGAAATACCCCAACGAGGACTGGAAGCTGTTCTATCTTGACCAGACGCACATCGTGGCGGCGGTCGGGCTCGTGAAACTCCCGCGGAACTGGCAGGTGGGCGCCCGCTTCAGATTGGTGTCGGGGATCCCGACGGAGCTCTACACGGAGCGCGGCGGCTTCAACGGGGACATGTTCGGGTACATCCCGGTCACGGCCAATATGGAGGACACGAGGCTTCCGATGGTGCACACGCTGGATCTGCGCGTGGACAAGACGTTCGTCTTCGACTGGTGGATGCTCACGGTCTATCTCGACGTCCAGAACGTGTACGACAACCGGAACGTCGAGTTCACGAACTGGAACTACGATTTCAGCAAGCACGACTACGTCCGGGGCCTGCCGATCCTGCCGGCAATAGGGCTGCAGGCGGAGTTTTAGGAAGGCATGAGGCGTGAGGCAGGAGGTGGAAGACATGAGACTTGAACTGCGGAAGAACGACGTGGCGGGTGCCACGGACAAGCGGAGCTTGTCCGTGCGGGACGTGACAGCCGGCAACGGACACGGACAACCCGGGGTTGTCCGTGGCACCCTAGGCCGGGCGAAAGCAATGAGAGACGACACGTCAGCGTTCCTTTCGCCGCTTCACCTTCGCCTCGTGCCTTTGCTCCTCCTCTCGCCTCTCGCCTCATGCCTCGTGCCTTCCCTTTGGGGCTGCGGCTCGGATTTTGACCCGCCGAGCGTCATCGAGCGGCTTCGTTTCGCCGGCCTCAAGGTCGACCGCCCCGAGATCTGCCCGTTTGGGCCGGCGTGCCCGGAGAGGGCATTCGTCCCGTCGATCGACGTGGCGGTGCTCGCCATCGACCCGCAGGGGATTGTCGCCGACGGCCGGCATCCCGACGGCCCGTACCTGCGCGACGGCCACTCCCTCACATGGTCGCTCTGCACTTTCGCCTTTCTGGGCGCCGAGCAGAAAAGCCCCGACTGCACCGCCGTTCCGGAGATGCTGCTCGACCTTTCGGGACCGCTCGGAAATCTGAGCGCGATGGAGGTGGCCGGCGCGGCGCTCAAGACCTTCGAGAGTTCGGGGATGATGGAAGACGGAGGCGAAACCCAACCCTCGACCACGGCGGACCCGTACGAAGTGTTGGAGTATACACAAAACGTGGGTGTCGCCATCTCGTCGGCAGCCGAGCGCGAATGGGGGCTGAAGGGCGTCGTCTTGTCCAACCGTCCCGCTGCCGAACAGAACCAGAACCCCGTGCTCTCCGAGGTCACAATCGGGGACGTGCCCCTGACCTACGGCAAGCCCTCGGCCGAAGTGGAAACCGGCTACGCGTATCGGATTGGATGGACCATACCGGACGAGTCGCTTCAGTGGTACACGATCAAGAGCGCCGAAGGGCCGGTGCAGCGCCGCGAGCGCCTGAATCTGACCTTCTACGCGAACGTCGGTTCGTTCTCGACGGGCGGCCATATCGACCTATGGCTCGAGGACGAGGAACACAACGAGCTTTTCTGGCGCCCGCCGCTCGAGGTCCCGGCCGGGGGGCAGGACGCCACTCTGGTATTCGCCATCTACGACTGGCGCGGGGGCGTCGACTGGCTCTGGGCGACGGTGCGCGTCGTGCGCGGGAGCGGCGCGTCGCCGAGATGACCTCTTGGCCCGGCGGGGGCTGGGTTTCCCGGAGCGCCACGTCGCTTCTTTTGCCCCCAGAAACACCGGGGAGAGCTTTGGGCGGCGTGGCGCGCAGGGGAATCCGGTCACCGCCGGGCTGGGATTGGAAGTCAAGCCTTCCGGAGGACGATCTCCCACGTCCCGTCGTCTTTGGCCGCGACCGAGACGACCTCTTCGCCGATGATCCGCATGCTCTTGGGGATGTTCCGCGACGACGGTTCGTAGTCCACTGTCACAACGAGCTCCTCGCCCGGCGCCATCTGTTCGAGCGTGAGCTTGGATTTTACAAACGTGTACGGGCAGACCTCGCCGCGAAGGTCGAGAAGTTTTCTGGAGGTCGATCCCGAGGCGCTTCGTTCGTTTGCCATGTCGTTTCCCGTTCTACCCCATGTGGGCAGGCGCACCGCGCCAAATCTTCCGGGCTTTCCTCCGCGACCCCTTTGGAGTCGATGGGATTCACGGCCTCACTTCCGCTGCCGAAACCCACTCGCGGGCTCCGGCGGGCCAAGCCCGCCGGGGGCCTCGTTGTCCACCGCCCGCCGCCTACCGCCCGTCGGCCAGTTCCGCGCACATGATGCATTCGGGCAGCGGGGTCGCGGCAAGCTCCCTGTACGCGCCCTTGTCGGCATCCATCAGCAGCGCGTTGTGGGTCGGAACGCCCAGTCCGGCAAGCTCCAGCGTGGCGAACGCGGCCGCCGCCGGCCCCGAAACCGATGTTTCGCCGGGGTTCAGGAGGTCGGTCTGCTTGAGCCCTGCAGCGTTGAGCACGCAGCCGGGGCACGGGTCGCCTTCGCGCCATCGTTTCATGATGGCGGCGCCGGCCGCTCGCAGGACCTTGAGATACGGGAGTCCGGCCCTAAGCGCCCCGGCCGCCCGACGGGCGGCGCCCGGGCCGGCGTCCTGCGCAAAATCGATCACGTAGTCGGGCCGCAATCCGCGGCCGCCTTCGTGGACGCGGCAGTCCGGGTTGAGCGCGGCGGCGCGCCAGATAAGGTCCAGCACCGACGGCCGCACGCCCGAGAGATGGATGTCGCCTACCCCCGCGGCCGCGAGATACAGCACGCAGAGGTCCATCGGCGGGCCTTCGCCGTACACGAGCACACGCGATTTCAGCAGACACTCCTGCGCGGCCCCCGTGAAGTCCCGCATCACGAGCTGCCGCGCGTAGCGGCGAATCTGGTCGTCGCGGAGGGGCATCAGTCGCACGCCTCCGGTGGATAGTTCGCATCTTCCATCGAGTCGATCCGCGGTTTCGTGCCGCAGACCGGACAGCCGGGGTCGCGCGAGACGGGAACGGTTCGAAAGCTCATGTGCCGCGCGTCGAACGCGACGACACGGTCGGAAAGCGTCGTTTTTTTTCCGTCGAGGACCTTGAGGGCCTCGGCGGCCTGGATGGCGCCCAGGACCCCCGCGGCGGCGCCCAACACCCCCGCCTCCTGGCAAGTCGGGACTGACCCGGGAGGAGGCGGCGACTCGAACAGGCAGCGGAGGCACGCCGTCCGCTCGGGGTAGATGGTCATGATCTGGCCTTCGAACTGGAGCACCCCCGCATGCACGAACGGCCTGCCCGCAAGGACGCAGGCATCGTTTAGCATGAATTTCGACCTGAACGTGTCGCACGCGTCGACTACGACGTCGAACTCCGAGACGACCTCCATGATATTGCCGGTGTCCAGGCGCGTCTGGAATGTCAGCACGGCGCCCCCGAATCCGGACCTTTTCAGGAACTCCTCGGCCGAGGCGGTCTTGGGCAAGCCTACGCCGGCTGTTACGTGGATGACTTGGCGGTGGAGGTTGCTCAGATCCACGACGTCCGAGTCGGCCACGCCGATGACGCCGACGCCCGACGACGCGAGCGCCGCCAGGGCGGGCGAGCCGAGACCCCCCGCCCCCGCCACCAGCACCCGCGCCCGCTCGCGCGGGACGGCGAATTCTTTCGGATCAAAAGCGGCCATCGCCCGGGATTATACACCAGCGCCGATGTGGGCGGATAGGTGGTTTCGATACTGCGCTCGGGCGGCGTGGGCCGAGTACCCGAAGGCGGAAGATTGGATTATTTGCTTGCTTGGTTTCGCGTCCTTGACTCTTCGCATGCACTGGTATACTTTTTATACCATGGTCGTGTTCCAGTTCGACAAGCAAAAGAGCACGGCGAACAAGGCGAAGCACGGCATTGATTTTGTCGAGGCGCAGGCGCTGCGGGATTATCCGGACATCATCGAGATCCCGGCACGTATCGCGGACAGGCCGTCCGCATCATTTCAGTCCGGCGTTCGCGCCAGTCGGAGGTGGAGGCATATGAAGGCCAGGGAGGTTGACAAGAAATTCGATCGCGGCGAAGACGTTTCCGATCAACTCGATCTCTCCCGGGCCAGGCGCCCCGGCCAGGAGCAACGACGGGTGAACGTCGACTTCCCGGAGTGGATGATCCAGTCGCTGGATCGGGAAGCCCGGCGGCTGGGTGTCACGAGGCAGTCGGTCATCAAGATATGGCTCTCCGAACGTCTGGAAAAACTGGCGTCCTAGTGACGGTGTCCGATTGCCCTTTTCCGATGCCGCCTTTTGGGGAACGGTGGTGCGGACTGTGCATCGCGTCTGCTCCGCCAGTTCATCGCCCGGGTCAGGCTGCCCGGACAGGTCGGATCGGAAGGTGCAGGGTGCGGAATCCGTTTTGCAGTTTCAACGAAGCGCCAAGCACAGCCAGCACCACCGTCCCCCAAGTTCCTCCACGACCCGGCGAACCGGCTGACCGGCCTGCCCGCCCCGCCGCGTGCATCCGCATCCGCCAAGCTACTTTTCGCCGGTTTCGTTCCGTGACCCGAGGAGATCGACGATTCGCGCGAGCTTCTCGTTCGCACTGGAAAGAGACTCTACCAACTTCGCCAGTTTTTTTTCTCTGTTTGACGCCTTCCCGAGCCGCCCACACCGCCAGCCCCAGTGCGCCCACGAACATGACCGCCAAGATGTACGGCACGGTGTCGCCGAATCGCGGCATGAGGCTGTTCTTTCTTTTCGCCTCGGCCTTTCTGTATTGTTCTCCCGAAGTGAGCCATGTTGGATCATCGTCACTGAAAACGAAGCGGTTGCTCTGCCAATCCCAGTTGTTGTAGCTCTTGGACAGCTTGTTCTGGAGTTCTGGTGTCAAACCCGGCAGATCAATCTCCATTTTGCCACCGACCGCCCCTTCGTAAGCCACGGAAACGACGACGTTCAGCACTTTCAGCTCGCCGTCATACGGAAACGCCTCGGTCTTGAACTTGTACCTTCCTTCCTCGATCTTTTCGAAAACCCTCGTGTCCGGATCGGCCTTCAAGACGGCCTCCCATGCCTTGACGAGGCTTTCCTTGCTCGGTTTCTGCGCCGCGAACGAACTCCCTGGAATACTCGCCAGCACTACAGCCACGAGCGCGAAGTTCTTCATGTGATCCTCCCCGGCCAGATTTGCCGCAACACGTGCGCTTCAGCGTTTGAGAACGCCGGACCTTCTTCCACCGACAACCAGACTACCTGCGTGTCATGTTGTCGTCAAACCCCCGCGCGATTTCATCATTTGTCGGTCCGCGAGCGGGCGTGGTATTGTGTCGACGGGAAACGGGGAAGATTTTGGGTCCTGGAACCGCCTGAATACCCCGCCCCGGTTCAAGTGGCGGGAGAAGTCGACGGCGGGCGATCACGCAACGGTGTCCGACCTCGGCGGTTTGACTTTCGGCACCGAAAGTCCTACGATTGATCCCGGGAAGATGGAAGGAGGTTGCCTTGTGGCGGGACTGGGTCAGGAAGTGGTTTCCGACGCTGGCCTACGAACACGTGTTCATCACGTATCTGCCGAACAAGGACCGGCACGGAAACGACTTTGACGTTGAACCCTGGGATACCAGAATACTCAGACTTCAAGCCAGGTTGTTCCGCGGCGCGACTTCGTACCCAAGCCGTGGATCGTACCGCACCCTTGACGCGCAGGGCCGGGGCGAGACCGGGATCATGGTGGAAGCGACGAGGATGATCGTGTCGTTCGTCAACGAGGGGGATCTTACAGAAGCCGCTCTCAAAGAGATAACGGACGTGCTCAAGGATTTCGGCCACAAGACCAGGCAGGAAAGCGTAGCCTTCGTGGTTGATGGCGAGATGTATTACATCGACATGATTGCCGGAAAAAAGAAAAGCACGTGACGCGGAGGTGTACCATGCCGAAGAAGGTGTTCACGCCAGCGCAGGTCAAGAAGATCACCGGCGCGAGCCAGTATCGCGAGGTTCCGGTACCATTCTTCTATACCCCACCGTTTCTCGATGGTTTGCGGGACTGGATCCAGGAAAGGCTGGCCTCCAGCGGCGGCCGTCCCACTCTCAAGGGTCTCGAGGTCGTCAGGAAAGTCCGTTTCTCGAAACGGAGCTGGCGCGAGCTCAACGACATCGCCCGGCTCTGGAGTCGGGGCGGAATGCCGGTGAGTCCCTCGCAGGTTGCCACCTCTATCCTGGACTTGACGATCCATGCCTTCAAGGAAGAGCAGGAGCGTAAGCTGGCGAAGGAGCGCGCGTAGAGGAGGCGAACGCCCCCGCGCGACTGAGCGGCCGTCGCTCTCTGTCATTTCTTCCCCCGGCAGTCGTCTGGCGCCCAAGGCGGCCTCGAAATGCAGCGACACAGCCGCGGATTCCGCCATTTGTAGCCCCGCGAGCAGGCGTGATATTCTGTCGGGTGGGTTGACCGGCGGGGAGCCGCGCAGATGAAGGAAGAGTCCAACTGGCAGGCCGAGCGGTTCGTGATGCGGGCACGCACGCTGTTCTATGCGCGCGTGGGCCTCCTTTTAGTGGGCCTTCTCATCCTCATCGTGCCGTCGTGGTCAAGGATGATGGGCCTGCGCGGCGTCCTCGGGTACGTGTGGTACGTCTTCATGGCGCTCTACTCGACGGCCAACTTCTACGTCATGGACAGGGGAAGGGTCGGCCGGTGGTTTACGTTCGGGACGCTCAACCTCGACCTTCTGGCGCTCCTATACCTCATCGTCGCTTCGGGGGCGCTTCGAAGCCCGTTTCTGCCGATTCAGCTCATCTTTACGCTATTTTTCGCGATGCTCTTCCCCAAACCCGGCGGGATCATCCCGCCGCTGATGCTCCTCCCGATCATCGCGCATTTCGACCAGCTCGTCTACGAGCGCGGGTTCGTGACGCAGGACATCTTCATACTAATATTCTACTCGGTGCTAAACCTCATCATCGTGTACGTCATCGTGTACCTCTCGGACCGCGAGGAGCAGCAGCAGCGCGAGATCGTGGCCCTCACGCGCGAGCTCAAGGACCTTGCCGTACATGAGGAGCGCCAGCGCATCTCCCGCGAGATGCACGACGGGCTGGGGGCGCTGCTTTCGAGCCTCATCATCCAGTCGGACTACGTGAACGCGTGCACCGCGGACGAGGCGCTAAAAAAGGAGATCGCGGAGATCAAGGGGACCGCCGAGGAGAGCATCGAGGAACTGCGGCGCTGCGTACAGATGATGCGCGACGACTTTGATCTGCGCAAGGCGCTCGAGGACTACTGCGCGGCGTTCCAGCAGCGGAGCCGCGTGGAGATAGAGTTCTTCATGCCGCGGCGTGAGTTCGGCATCCGCCCCGACCAGCAGCTCGTGCTCTTCAGGGTGCTCCAGGAGGCGCTCTCGAACGCCGTCAAGCACGGCGCGCCAGCGAAGGTCCGCGTGTCGCTTTCCGAGGTGGACTCGGCGCTCATGCTAAAGGTCCAGGACGACGGGAAGGGTTTTGCGTGGACCGGCGGGGTCTCGGGGCACTACGGGCTTGCCAATATGCAGGAGCGGGCCCGCAAGGCCGGGGGGACGTGCGAGATAACAAGCGAGCCGGGGCACGGCACACTGGTCACTTTACGGATACCGCTTTCGGGCGGGATGGAGTAGTTTTGGCATGAGACACGAGGCGAGAGGCATGAGGCGTGAGGCGCGAGGCAAGAGGCAAGAGGAGGCGGAGGCAACATGGCAGCCAAAAAGGTTCGCGTGCTTGTGGTCGAGGACCAGCCGAAACTCTTAAAAAACCTCCAGAAGCTCCTTTCGAAGGCGCCGGAGGTGGAGGTCTGCGGGAGCGCCATGACGGGGCAGGCCGCCATTGCGGAGGCCGAGAAGCTTCGCCCCGAGATTCTGCTCTTGGACCTCGGCCTTCCCGACATCGACGGCATCGAGGTGACCAAAAGGGTGCGGGCCGCCGACCCGAAGGTCGAGGTTCTCATCTTCACGGTGTTCGACGAGGAGGACAAGGTCTTGGGGGCGGTGAAGGCGGGCGCCGGCGGATACCTTCTCAAGGGTGCCCCGGTCGAGAAGATCGTCGAGGCCATAGTCGAGGTGTCGCAGGGCGGGAGCGTGATCCAGCCGTCGCTTGCGCGAAAGCTCCTGACAGTGTTCCAGACGCATGCTCAGGCGGCCTCGGGGGTCGCTGGCGAGCCCACACCTTCGCTCACCCCCCGTGAGACCGAGATACTCCAACTCATCGCCAAGGGCTTGAGCAACGCCGAGGCGGCCGGGGTGCTCAAGCTCTCCCGCGCGACTGTCCGCACGCACCTCGAACACATTTACGCGAAGCTCTCGGTCACCAACCGCGTGGAGGCCGTCACCGAGGGCATCAGGCAGGGCCTGATCGAAGTGTGAAGAAAGGCTGGCTCATTGCCGGGCTTGCGCTTGGCGTCGGATATCTTCTGCTGGCCGGGCCGGTGGGACGCGTCTCGGACTGGTTTGCGTTCACGATGGGCGTCAAGCGGTACTGGCAGTTCATCCACGTCGCCGAGGCCGGCGCCCTGGCCCTGGGCGCCCCGGTGCTCGTCTGGCTCCTTTGGCGCGCGCGCGAACGGCTCGACGTCCTCTTTCCCCCACTGACCGGACTCGTGTGGGCGACGACCGCCTTCAACGTCTGGCTCATGACCTCGGCTGTCGAGCCGATTCATTACCCGCAGTACGCGATCCTGGGGTACGTCCTCCGCCTGGGCGCCGGCCGTGACCTCCCGGCCGCGCTGCTTGGCTTTCTGTTTGGCGCCCTCGACGAGTACGCGCAGGGGTTTTCCGACCGCCGCACCGACCTCGCCGATGTCGAATTCAACTTCATCGCCGTTCTGTGGGGCGTCTGGCTCGGGCACCTCCTCCGCGCAGGGTCCGGCAACCCACGCATCGATCTCTCCGGGGGAGAAGTTCGCGCAGCGATCCCCCGGTAATTTGACACTCCCCCTCGGTGATATTACCTTAGCTGTACTTGGTCGGGCGAACCTTTGCGGACGGAGAACCCTGTGTTCGAGCGCATGAAAGAGGACATCCAGGCGGTTTTTGACCGGGACCCGGCGGCGCGGAGCTTGGCCGAGGTCCTGCTGTGCTATCCGGGCCTGCACGCCATCTGGGCGCACCGCGTCGCCCACCGGCTCTGGACGCGCGGCCACCGGCTCACGGCGCGCGCCCTCTCGCAGTCGGTGCGGTTCCTGACCGGCGTCGAGATTCACCCCGGCGCCTCTCTTGGGCGGCGGTTCTTCATTGACCACGGCATGGGCGTCGTCATCGGCGAGACAGCCGAGGTGGGCGACGACTGCACCATCTACCACCAGGTGACGCTCGGCGGGACCTCCTGGCGAAAGGAAAAACGCCACCCGACGCTGGGCAACAACGTCGTCATAGGCGCCGGCGCCAAGGTCCTGGGGCCGCACCTCGTCGGCGAAAACAGCAAGATAGGCGCCGGATCGGTGGTCGTCGCCCCCGTCCCGCCGGCCTCGAGCGTGGTGGGTGTGCCCGGGCGTGTGACGCTCAAGCGGGAAACGGCCGACAAGGACCACTACGACATCAACCACACCGACATCCCGGACCCGGTCGTCAAGGCGCTCGAGTGCATCGCCGCCCAGGTCACCGAGCTCGATGCTGAGGTCCGGAGGCTCAAAAAGGCCGGGGGCAGGGGCAGGAAGACCGCCGCCGGGCGGCGCGAGATCAAGGTTTTAGAAGGGGGAAAGGCGTGCATGGAAGAGGCGGGGAAGTGAGCCGGAGGCGGGCATGTACAGCGAAAAGGTGATGGACCATTTCAGAAACCCGCGCAACGTGGGCGAGATCGCCGACGCGGACGGCATAGGCGAGGTCGGCAACCCCACCTGCGGCGACATCATGAAAATATACATCAAGGTCAAAAACGACGTCATCGAGGACGTCAAGTTCAAGACCTTCGGGTGCGGGGCCGCCATAGCCACCAGCTCGATGGTCACCGAGATGGTCAAAGGCAGGACTATTGACGAAGCGGTCAACGTGTCCAACAAGAACGTGGCCGAGGCCCTCGACGGGCTTCCGCCCATCAAGATGCACTGCTCAAACCTCGCCGCCGACGCGCTCCACGCCGCGATCGAGGATTTCAAGAAACGCAGCCAGAAACAGTGATGAGGGATGCGCGCGGTTGTCGCCATGAGCGGGGGGGTGGACAGCTCCGTCGCCGCGTTGCTTCTCAGAAGGCGCGGGCTGGAGGTCATAGGTCTGTCCATGCGCCTCTGGGACGGCCGGGCCGACGCGGGCGGCTCGGGCTGCTGCGGCGTGGACGACATCGGGGACGCCCGCCGTGTCGCTTCGCGGCTTGACATCCCTTTCTATGCCGTCAACTTCAAAAACGAATTCGAGCGCGTAGCGGTGCGCCCGTTCGTCAGTGAGTACCTCGCGGGCCGCACGCCCAGCCCGTGCATCGTCTGCAACGAGAGACTCAAGTTTGATCTCCTGCAGAGGCGCGCCCGCGAGCTCGGCGCCGATGTCTTTGCCACCGGCCACTACGCCCGCGTCTGCCGCAATGGCACGCGCTTCGAGCTTCGGCGCGCGAAGGACCACCGGCGCGACCAGTCGTACTTTTTGTTCACGCTCGACCAAGCGCGGCTGAATCGCGCCGAATTCCCGCTGTCGGAGATGACCAAGGACGAGGTCCGCGCGATCGCCGCCCGCGAAGGACTCCCGGTCGCCGTGAAACCCGACAGCCAGGAGACCTGCTTCGTGCCGCCCGGCGGATACGCCGCGTTCGTCGCCTCGCAGGCGCCCGGCGACTTCTCGGGGGAGATAGTCGATACGTCCGGGAAGACCCTCGGCCAGCACAAGGGGTACTTCCGTTATACGATCGGCCAGCGCCGCGGCACCGGGCTGGCCTTCGGGTCCCCGCGATACGTAACCGCCATAGACGCCGCGCGAAGAATCGTCACTATCGGCGGAAACGACGACCTTCTCTCAACGGCCCTCGTCGCGGACGGCGCAAGCTGGGTGGCAGGCTCACCCCCCGTGATTGGCGCCCCCTGCACGGTCAGGATCCGAAGCACGCACCGCGGCGTCCCCGCCCGCGTCTTCCCTTCGGCAAAAGGTTTCCGCGTCGAGTTCGAATCCCCCGTCCGCGCCGTCGCCCCCGGCCAGGCCGCCGTCCTCTACGACGGCGACCGTGTCTTGGGCGGCGGCTGGATCCGCGAGGCGGCCGCCGCAGGCCGCCGTTGACACGCCCGGAGCGGCCGCAACGCCGCTGTCAAAAATGGCCCGTGTTTTCAAATGACTGCCATTTCGAATAACATCAGGTGTTATAACTCTTGACATATCTTGAATCTCCGGCATGCTGCTTCTTTGGGGGGCAAACCCGAAACGAGGCTGGTCAGATGGGCATGGAAGCAGGGGGCGATTTTTGCGAACTGGTCCGGGAACTTCGCACACGTCTGGGACTGAGCCAAGAGAAACTCGCGGCTCGTCTGGGCGTTTCGTTCCCCACGATCAACCGCTGGGAGCGAGGCCGGACCCGACCCGACGCCCGCGCCTTGCGTGACGTCGGGCGATTCGTTCAGAGTCTTGGCAAGGAGTACAAAGACCTGCAAGAACGTTTTTCTTCCGGGAACGGAGCCGCGAAGCCCGGTTTTTTCTCGAGTGCCGATTCTCCGGCCGGCCCGGGAAAGGGTCGACAGAAAAAAGCCGGCGGAAACGGGACTGCGCCGCTTGGACCCAACGGCCAGATGCTCGACGTCAAGTCTATGGAGACGATGCTGTGGAAGGCTGCGTGCTCGATCCGGGGCGAGAAGGACGCCCCGAAATTCAAGGACTGCATCCTGCCCCTCGTTTTCATCAAACGGCTCTCAGACGTGTTCGAGGACGAGATCTCCCGGCTGACGGAAACGTACGGGGACGAGGAAACGGCTCGCACGGTGATCGAAGCGGACCACAGCCTCGTGCGCTTTTACATTCCGCCCGAAGCAGCCTGGCCTGTGGTGCGTGGCAGCAAACCCTTCGACTGGCCCGAGGGCAGGCGCCCCAAGACACTCGGTGAACAGCTTACCGCAACGGTGCGCGCCATCGCCAGGGCCAACCCGAGTCTCCAGGGCGTCATCGACATCGTGGACTACAACGAGACCCGCAACGGCGAGCGGGAGATAAGCGATGAGGCGCTTTCCAAGCTCATTGAGACATTGTCCGATCCCCGTTACCGCCTTGGACTCAAAGACGTTGAGCCCGATTTTCTGGGCCGCGCCTACGAGTACCTGCTCCGGAAGTTCGCCGAAGGTCAGGGCCAGAGCGCGGGCGAGTTTTTCACGCCAAAGGAAGTCGGGTGGCTCATCGCCCGCGTCATGCGATGCGTGCAAGGTGAAGAGGTCTATGACCCTTGCTGCGGCAGCGGCGGGCTGCTCATCAAGTGCGAGTTGGATCTTACGGAACGGGAAAAGAAGATCGACCGCCCTCTGAGACTTTTCGGCCAGGAGCTGACCGGCTCCTCCTTCGCCATCGCCCGGATGAACACGGTTCTGCACGACATGGAAGGCGAGATCGTCCGCGGCAACACCATGACCAATCCGAAGTTCACGGAGGGGTCGAAGCTCAAGGTGTTCGACGTGGTGGTGACCAACCCCATGTGGAACCAGGACAACTTCGACCCGTCGCAATTCGAGAACGATCCCTTCGAGCGCTTCACCGACCGTGGCGGCTACGCGCCGGGGTCGAGCGCCGACTGGGCCTGGCTCCAGCACGTCGCCGCGTCGCTCAATGAGCACGGCCGGGCGGCGGTCGTCATCGACACCGGCGCGGCCAGCCGCGGCAGCGGCAATCAGGGAGAAAACAAAGAGAAGGCAATCCGTCGCTGGTTCGTCGAACACGACATGATCGAGGCGGTGATCCTGCTCCCCGACAACCTTTTCTACAACACTACGGCCGCCGGGATCATTATCGTCATCAACAAACACAAGTCCAAGAACCGCCAGGGCAAGGTCCTGCTCATCAACGCGGGAGGCGAGTTCGAAAAGGGGCGGCCCAAGAACTTCATCCCCGACGCGGGCATCGGCAAGATCGCCCAAGCCTTCCACGCAGGCAAGGACGTTGAGCGTTTCGTCAAGCTCGTCCCGCGCGAGGAGATCGAGAAGAACGATTTCAACCTTTCTCCCTCACGGTACATCGAAACCGCCCAGGCGACAGAGCACCGCGACGTGCAGACGATCCTCGATGAACTCGCAGCGCTGGACGTCCAGGGGCGAAAACTCGACGGGGAACTGAAAGGCATCTTCGTGAAGCTTGGGTACCGGGTAGAACGGTAGACGGCGTTCTGTTTGAGGTCGC
>JACRCP010000415.1 GCA_016218965.1 Deltaproteobacteria bacterium
CGCCTGCGCGCATATGCCATCCGATACCGGACGTGCGGTTTGTGGTCAGGACCCGAGGCAAGAGCCCAGTGCGGTAGTACCGCCCGCTGGGATCCGAGCGGGGGGCGGCCCGCAAGGGCCGTCCCTACCGCGACCCCAGTTGATCCCTCTTGTCGTGGCAATGCCGCCATTGGAAACACCCCGTGAGTCATTCCAGAAGATAATATCGCTTGAGTACTTTCAGGTCGAGTTTCTCTATGCCTTGAGCGTCGGCCACGGCGTGAATTACACCGTGACAGGTCGGACATAGGGTCAGCAGGTCATCGATGCTTGTTTCCACCGCACCATCAGTATCCTTCAGGGGGTGGATGTGGTGGACGTGGACGATGACCTTTCTGCCGATGTCGGAATGCACCCAATCCCTTCCAAATCCGCAATGCTGGCATTGGTGCTCGTCGCGCCGTAGACACTCCTCCTTCAACTCCGTATCGCGTTCGCGCCTCGCCACCTCGGCGTAGACGGTATGGCCTTCCACCGCCCCGATCTTGGCGGGTGGAGTCGGCAATGTAGACGAAAGCGCAGGAGTCGCCTCTCCACCACCGCCCTTGATGGCACTTTCGAGGAGCGCAACGGATTCAGGCGTCAGGAACCCCGGGGTCTGAAGCGACTTTGCGAGTTTCCCCGGTTCCACAGACAACCTTCTGTTCGGATTTGTGAATCGGATTTTGGCACGGAGGTCGGAAATGTCAGTGATAGGGGTGGCGTTCGGGTTGGATGAAACCCATACGCCCTCACGGCTCCGTTTCAAGTCTTTGTAAACGGCTACGAGGAGGAATCGCTCGCCTTCGCTGAGCGGGAGAACCGTGGCAAGGAACAGACGGTCACCCCTCTTCAACTGTTTCAATGCCGGGTGCTTACTACGGTAGTCGTCCCAACCATCAAAGACCTCCCCCGGGTCTCCCGTGAACTCGTAGTTGTGCAAACCGCGCTTTAATGTCTTGCCGTCTACAATGACCAGCATTTCCGACACAACCATCTCCTCACAGTTGGTTCACCCTAACGTCGCGTTGTGAACCCGACTTCGACTACCTCGGCATCGCGGAGGTCTCTTCGATTGATGGGGTATTCGAGCGTATTCTGTCTAGGTTTGAGAAGAACGGGCTTGGGAAGTTTCTTGCCCACAGGAATCCCCCTTTTTTCCAGTGAAGTTTCGGCGTCAACCCCCGAACGAATCGCATTTTTGTAGTTTTCAAAAGCAGTCTCGTCGGTGGTGAACACCTCGGCTGTTGTAAAATGCGTAAGGTATTCCCCGTTCCGATCGAATAGGCGAACCAACATGAATATGTGTGGCCACTTGCCAAAGGCGCTGTCGCCGTTATCCCATTGCCCTGTGTCGATTCCAAACTTGATTATGACTGAGCCGTCGGACTTGGAACATTTCAGATCAACAATCGCATCGTTGTACGGCTTTATGAAAGGTGCCAATCCAACGCCAACGCCAGCAGTATTCACGAGGGTTTTTATAGGCACAGATTTCGTCTGTTTTTTGTCTTTGGCTTCGGCAGTAGACACAAACGCCATCAGAAAGAAGAGCAGGAAAACCACCAAAGGGACTTGCATCGCCCTGACGGAAACGCTGCACAGAGTTGCCCGTCCAATGCTCGTTGAATGGGTTGAGATAGCCTTTGCCATTTTCCCCTCCCGCGAAGTTGCTTCAGTTTGCCAGTGCCAGATATCGCAAGCGAGACGCCGTGTCAAGAAACAACGAGCGCGATCGTCGATAGGAAGTTCCATGGGTATTTTTGGGGGAGGCCTCACAAGGGAACGTTATGTTGCCTATCCTCGCCACCAACCCGCCTCTCCCGTTTGCCTCTCCGGAGCATACTCCAAGACACAAACGCTGGCAAACCATGTCTTTGGCGGCGTGAAAGGGACCTTGGGGGCAAGGCTCGGCCGCCCTCGGCGGCGGTGTCACGCCGTACCAACAGAGTACCTTTCTTCTGTTGGATGCGGCATGGGGTGTCAGGCCGGGTTCATGCCGGAAGTCGGCGCGGGGGGACAGTGGGAGCTGGTCAACGGAGAATCATGGAGGGGCGCGGGCATCAGGGGGCCGGCGTCCAGTTCATCCCAGGCGTAGGCGGGCTCCATTTCGTCGTAGGCGGGAACGTCGTTGAACACTTTCTCGGCGGCCGACCAGCTCGACCCTGCCAACAGCGGCGGGCTGGCGGGCAACTTTAAGTGGTCGAGGATTTCGGTCAGGACCTTCGGGTCGGTGAGGAAGGCAACGACGATCATCGGCGCCGCGCACCCGCACCTGTTGCAGGTCATGGCGTCTATGTCGAGCACCCGACGCAGGAGCTGAGCCCAGCCGAGTCTCCGGGGGCGAACTGAGTCCGATTTAGGACTTGGAATTTGAGATTTTGAGATTGCGCCCGGAGCCGGAACACCAGCCCGCGGGGGCGGCGGGGGGAGCAGCGGCCTGAACCTTGAGCGATTGAGGGCGGCCGTCACCGGCCGCGTCTGCATGAACCTCATCATGGTGGACGTGACCGACATCCCCGACGCCGCCACCGGAGACGAGGTCGTCCTACTCGGGAAACAGGCCGACGACTCGATCACCGCCGACCAGCTCGCCGCCATGATCGGCACCATCAACTACGAGATCGTCGCCCGCCTCGACCCGCCCGCGCCGGGAGTTCTGGTCGAATAACGCTGCGCCTGTTGCAGACATCGCCATTTGGCAGTACCATCGCTGCCAGAAGGAGGCCAAGATGTTCGATTTAGGAATGATCTCGAGAACCCTGGGCGGGAAGGCTGCGCTCGGGCGGCCGGCGGGCAGCTTTGGCGAGATGCAGGCCCGCCTTCGCGAAGGCCTGCCCTATGCTTCGCTCGAGGCGCTGTCCGAAGGGTTTCGTATTTCTCAGGATGATTTGGTACGACTCCTGCACCTGCCGCCCAGGACCCTGGCGCGGCGAAAAAAGGAAAGGCGCTTGAGGTCGAGCGAATCGGATCGGCTGTTTCGCGTTGGGATGATCGCGGCGCTGGCGGAGGAAACACTCGGCAGCAGGGTGAAGGCCGGGCACTGGTTGCACCAGAGGAACCGGGCGCTGGGCGACGAAACGCCTCTCAACCTGCTGGACACCGACCTCGGTGCACGGCAGGTCGAGCAGGTCCTCATGAGGATCGGCCATGGGGTGCACAGTTGATCCGGGCCTGGCGCATCTGTCGCAGGATCCACTCGGCATTCGACGGCGAGGGCGCCCGGCTCGCCGGGGGACGATGGAACCGGCCGGGAACCGCTGTCGTGTACACGTCGTCGACTCTGTCGCTTGCCGCGCTCGAGCTCTTCGTCAACGTCGACTCCGACGACGCCCCGGCCGATCTCGTTGCTCTGTTCGCGGATATCCCCGCGCGTTTGCCAATGAAGGTCGTCCGCCTGCAAAGCCTGCCTCCCGGTTGGAATTCGTTTCCCGCGCCCGATGCAATCGCCGGCATCGGTTCCCGCTGGGTGCGGGGAGGGACGACTGCCGTTCTTGCCGTCCCGTCCGCAGTCGTCCCCTCCGAAACCAACTACCTTTTGAACCCGGCGCATCGTTCATTCGGACGGATCCGGATTGGCGCCGCCGAGGCATTCAGTTTCGATCTGCGGATGTGGAAACATTAGGGGGCGTGACCGACACCCCCGGCGCCGCCGCAGGCGACGAGGTCGTGCTTCTCGGAAAACAGGGCGACGACTCGATCACCGCCGACCAGCTCGCCGCCATGATCGGCACAATCAACTTCGAGATAGTCGCCCGCCTCGACCCGTTTGCTCCGAGGGTGCTGGTTTGACCCTGGAGTCTATTCTTCGATTTTTGCCGCGGCAACTCGCTGGCCAACCGGACCAACGCTACAGTCAACATCCGCGCTCGTCTTCATGGGCAGAACAGTAGTCGTCCATGCAGGAAACAGTTGCAGCCCGCTCGGCATCGCACGACTCATCCTTTTTCCGGTCCTCGCAATCCTCCGGCGTCTCGTTGAAGTAACAATCAAGTTGTTCCTTGAACTCTGACATACACCCCCCCTTGTCCGCCACCGAAATCAATTCTTCGCAATCTTGAGTGCACTCCCTCTTTGCGGTTTCTGGGGAGTCCCTGTAGGATTCGCTGCACCTCACCATTTCATCGCACCACGCCGCGCAGTCATAGTCGGGATCATCGGAGCACGCGGCCACTGCGATCAAGGCGCACAACGACGCGCCCGCCAACAAGCCGCATGTCGCCACCCCCATCATCCGCCGGAAGTTCTTCATTCTTTCCTCCTTGAATCGCTATCCTCGGTTCTCAATCCTGTCGATAGGAAGTTCCATCGGGTGTTGTTGGGGGAGGCCTCATAAGGGAACGTTATGTTGCCTATCCTTGAGCTGTCCGGCTCACGATCTTTGGGTCTGAGAGGAACGCGATCACGGTCATCGGCACCGCGCCTTTGCGTGAGAAAAATGTGACTGCCGGGTTCGCGCTCGAAGGCGAACGGCGGCAACATGTGCGCGGCGGCCGGGCCGGCGGTGACAGACGGGTGCACGGCGCCCCCGCCATGCACGCGGGGTGCCACCCGGGTTTTCGCTCTTGGGAATGGTCAGCAACCGGCACATCGAAGGACGGAATCCGGCCGCAGACTTGGATACCCGCCTCAACGCCTGGGTTCGCCGGATTGTTGTAGCCGGCTTTTTCGAGGACGCGCATCGAGGCCCTGTTGCACGGGTAGACGCCGGCCTCCATTCGGATGATCCCGCGGTTTTCGAAGGCGTGCGCGGTGGCGAGCGTGACCGCCTCGGTCATGATGCCCGGTTTGCTTGACTTCCCCCGCCGCGGCTGGTCTACTGCCGCTGGAATCCTGAAGACCGCGGGGTGGGGAAAGGCATTTCATGCCGGTAAGGAAAGTTGTTCTCATCAACCCGAGGTGCCCCGCCGATTTCCTCAACAGCTCGGTGATAAACCAGGCCCTCGGAAAGACCACCTTCTTCCCGAGCCTTTCGCTGCTGACAATCGCAGCCCTCACGCCGAAAGAGCAGTTCGAAGTCGAGATCTTCGACGAATATCTCGGGAAATCGGTCGAAGAGGCCGTCCCCGACGCCGACATCTATGGGATGACGTGCTACGACCCCAACCGGGGCCGGGCGCACGAGATCTGCCGGTGGCTCAAGGCCCGGGGAAAGTTCGTCGTCTTGGGCGGCCCGCACGCCTCGCAGCACTTCCGGGCCATCGCCGAAGACGAGCCGTACGACGTTGTGTTCGCGGGAGACGCCGAGCTGACGTGGCCGCGCTTTCTTTCGGAGTGGCTCCAAGGCGCGCACCAGCCGCTGTACGTCGAGGAGGAAAAGGTCGATCTCAAGCACACCCCGGTCGCGAGCTGGGACATGGTGCCGCGCGGCCGCTACCTATCGGCGCTCCTGCAGACCACCCGCGGCTGTCCGTACCGCTGTGACTTCTGCGACGCCATAGTGCTCTACGGCAACAAGGTGCGCACAAAACCCGTCGACAAGGTGATCGAGGAACTCGATCTGATCTACAAGGCGGGCTTCCAGACGGTGTTCCTGGGAGACGACAACTTCACCGCGGCGAGGGGCTACGCCAAACAGGTGCTTCGCCGCGTGGCCGAGTGGCGAAAGGACAAAGACCCGCTTTTTGTGCTGGGCACACAGCTCTCGATAGACATCGCGCGCGACGACGAGCTTCTGGAGCTGATGACCAGGGCCGGTCTCGTGTTCGTCTACCTCGGGATCGAGAGCTCCAGCGAGGACGCGCTCCGGCACGCCAACAAGCTCCAGAACCTCAAAAGCGACATGCGCGCCGACGTCGAAAAGCTCCACTCGTACGGGATCAACGTGATGTCGGGCCTCATCGTCGGCTTCGACCAGGACGGCCCGGACATTTTCGGCAGGCACGCCGAGTTCTGCGAAGAGCTCGGAATTCCCGCCTGCGTGAGCTACATCCTAACGGCCCCGTACGGGACGCCGCTTCGGAAAAGGCTCGAGGAGGAGGGCCGCATTGACGGCGACTACACGCTTGGAGAGCTGCTAAAGACCAACATCATCCCGAAACGCATGTCGGCCGCCGATCTCATGGAAGGGTACCGGTGGATGACCACACGGCTCTTCGAATACGACGGGTTCGTCCGGCGCCTCAAGAAAAAGTACGGCGTCTTCCGGGCGAAGGGGATCGCCACGGCCGGAACGATGACCGCGAAGATCCGTGCCAGGCACTACCTCATGGGCTGGCGCATCCTTGCGTTCATGGCCACGCACCCCGGGCAGTCCCGCGACCTTGCGGCGTTGTTCGCCAAGGTGCTCCCGGTGATGCTCGAAAGGCCGGCGTTCATAAACGACATCTTCCTGGACCTGATGATCTTCATCAGGTTCAAGACCTACTACGACAAAACCGGCGTCTACAGCGAGGACCTTCGCCAGGCCCCCGACCCCGGCACATGGATCAAGGAACAGCAGCCGCCCGCCGCCGCGCCGCTTCCCCTGCCGCCCGACGCCGCCCTCCCGGTCCCCGACCCCGCCGCCCGACCCGGGATCGCAACGGCGTGAGGCCTTGGCTTCGATTTGCATCATCAACCCGGCCGTGCTACGTTGCGGGCCGTTTTTGGGCAATCCACCACCGGAGGTCCGGGTCATGGCGTCGCCGCTCAAGAGGATGAAGGACGAATTCGGTTCAAAGGACAAGCTGGTCTCGGCCGTCGTCGCCGCGATGAGACCCTTCGCCGGCAAGGACGATGCCCTGGACGAAAAGCTCAAGAAGCAGAGCAACCTCAAGCTCTTTAAGCTCCTGTCCGCGGCAAAAAAGGCATCCGAGATGGGCGGGCGCGACGCGGTCGTCGAGGCGGTGTGCAAGCGCCGGTCGGCGTCCAAGAAGGGCGACTCGTCGCTCAAGGAGTCGCTTGCGAAAATGCCCATCTCCGAGCTCCTGAGCTACCTGAAGTAGCTCTCAGCCACCAGCCTTCAGTTGTCAGCCAATCGCGGAAAGCAACCGTCGCACGTCACATGCCTCACGCAGAGACGCCAAGACGCAAAACGGAGAGACCCTTTGCGCCTTTGCGCCTTTGCGTGAGAAAGTTGTTTCTATCGTCCGTTTGCCTGTCGATTCTTCTGGTGCCGCCGGCCGCGGATGCGCAGGTCCAGGATCACGACGGGCAGTTCGGCCTCCGGACGGGAATCGGGACGGGGCTGCAATACTTCGTCTCGTATGGCGAGGACAAGACGGATCTTTCGCGCGCGCCGTTTGCCGTTTCGGCGGCGGCTTCGTACGGCTTGACCAGCGCGCTCGAGGTCGCCTTGGGCGGCATCCTGGCGCTCGAAAAACCCGGCCACCTCTCCTCGCGCCCCGTCGCGGCGACCGCCGGCGTGAGGTACTTCTACAACCCCCTCTCGTTCCTCAAGTTCTACTCGACGCTCGACGGAGTCCTCCCCGTGACCCCGCGCGCCGACTTCGGCCTGCGCAACGAGGACGGGATCCAGTACGACTTCAACGAGTACATCGGCCTGTTCTGCGGTCTCGATCTCACCGTCCTGTTCGTCGCCGACCTCACCACCATCGCCGGCCTCAACGCGGGATTTCAACTGAGGATCTGATATGGTTGTGGGCGAGCGCAGACGGATTCACTCCGCCGAAGCGAGGGGGGGGCCGGCTCGTGCTTCGCAGCGACCCGTTTTCCGTAGCAGTGGGACTGCCACTGCGAAGGGTGAGAGTGCTGCTCTCTGCGCTGCGTAGCATAGCGCTACGCTATGCAGAGCGGGGTCGCAGAGTAGCAGGGGGAAGTTCGCGTAGCGACCCCCGGAACAAAATGGATGAAGCGCTGAAAAGGAAGCTCGACTCACTCCCGGCAAGTCCCGGCGTCTACCTGATGAAGGACGCCGCCGGCCGGGTGTTCTACGTCGGCAAGGCAGTCAGCCTGCGTGACCGAGTCCGGCAATACTTCGCCGAGGGCACGACCGACGAGCGCGCCTTTGTGCCGCTTCTGGGAGACCTGCTCGCCGACATTGACGTCGTGCTCACGCGCACCGACAAGGAGGCATACCTTCTTGAAAACGAGCTCATCAAGAAGCACCGGCCCAAGTTCAACGTAAGGCTCCGCGACGACAAGAACTACCTGAGCCTGCGGCTGGATCTTCGCGAGGAATTCCCCAAGATCGAGCGTGTGCGCAGGCCCAAAAACGACGGCGCGCGGTACTTCGGCCCGTTCGTCTCCGGGCGCGAAGCGAAACTCATGTACCGCCTCGCCAACCGGCTTCTGGATCTTCGCGTCTGCAGCGACAACGAGTTCCGCCACCGGTCCCGCCCGTGCGTGCAGGGGCTAATGGGGAACTGCCTTGCGCCATGCGTGAAGCCCGACGAGGTCAGGGAGCGTTACGCCGAGGCCGCAAAACGCGCGGTCATGTTCCTCTCGGGAAAGGACGAGGACCTGATTGCGGCTCTGAAGGACGCGATGGCCGCCTACGCGGAGAAGCTCGAGTTCGAGGCCGCGGCCTCGATTCGCGACACGATCGAGGCCATGGAGGCCGCGCGCGAGCGGCAGACCATCGTCGATCCGTCCATACCCGACTCCGACGTGTTCGGCGTGGCCTTCGACGGTCGCAGCGCGGCAGTCTGCATGCTCCACTTCCGCGCGGGGCGCATGTCGGGCAAACGATGCTACTCGTTTGACGAGGTCACGCAGTCGGTCCCCGAGGTCATCGGCGCCGCGGTCGGGCAGTACTACTCGGACGGGGCGCAGATCCCCGGTCAGATCGTGGTTCCGGAAGAACCCGAGGCGATTGACACGCTTGCCGAGGCGCTCTCAGAGAAGGCGGGGCGCGCGGTCAGGATCGCGGCCCCTCGCCGCGGCGCCCGAGCCGACCTCATCGAGATGGCCGCTCAGAACGCCGACCACCATCTGAAACTCGTTTCCGACCGGGACGAGACACTCGCGCTCATCAAACGCCGATTCGGGCTCAGGCGATTCCCCCGGGTGATCGAGTGCTTCGACATCTCGCACCTCGGCGGGACGCACACCGTGGCATCGCGAGTGACGTTTGCCGGGGGCCTGCCGGACAAGGAACGTTACCGCCACTACCACATCAGGACCGAGACGGCGGGCGACGACGTCGCCGCGATGCACGAGGTCCTCTCACGCCGCTTCGGCGGCTCTGACTCACGACTGACGACCGACGACTGCCGACTCACGACTCACGACTCGCGGCTCGCGGCTTCGGACTCCGGCCCCACCTCATCCCCCATGCCTCATGCCTCATGCCTGCCTGATGATGCCCCTGACCTCCTTCTCATGGACGGCGGGCGGGCGCAGCTCAACGCGGCCGCCGACGTGCTTGACGCCGCCGGGCTCGCGGGCTCGGTCGACCTTCTCGCCATCGCGAAAGGCAATCGAACCCACGGCGACGCCATCTACCTCCCCGGCCGGAAGAACCCGGTCCTGCCGGGGCCCCGCGCCAAGGAACTGCACCTTCTGATGCGCGTGCGCGACGAGGCCCACCGATTCGGGCGCGAGTTCCAGCAACGGACCAGGGAAAAGCACGCTCTCGAGTCCGAAACCTGAAGCCGCGTTTCCATTTTGTTGCGATCGGGCGGCGTATGGGCTTATAATTTGAAGTTGGATTTGTAGGCCTGCTCGAACCAGGGGCTGATGGCATGCGCCTGCCCAAGGCATTCGGCAAATACGTGCTCACCGAGAAGATCGCCTCCGGGGGCATGGCCGAGGTCTTCCGCGCCAAGACCTACGGCGTGGGCGGGTTCGAGAAGATCCTGGCCATCAAGAAGATCCATCCGCAGTACTCCGCCAATCAGCAGTTCATCACGATGCTCATCGACGAGGCCAAGATCAACGTCGTCTTGAGCCACGCGAACATCGTGCAGGTCTTCGACCTGGGCAAGATCGGCGAGGACTACTTCATTGCGATGGAGTTCATCAACGGCAAGGACCTCCACCGGATACTCCGCAAGCTCAAATACAAGAACGCCCGCGCCCCCATAGACATCGCCGTCTTCATGATCTCCGAGGCGTGCAAGGGGCTGGACTACGCCCACAAGAAGAAGGACTCGCAGGGACACCCGCTGGGGCTCGTCCACCGCGACGTGAGCCCGCAGAACGTTCTCGTCTCTTACGAGGGCGAGGTCAAGGTGGTCGACTTCGGCATCGCCAAGGCGGGGGTCCAGAACAAGGACACGACCGGGGGAGTTCTGAAAGGGAAGATCTCGTATATGTCGCCCGAACAGGCGCGCGGGGACTTCATAGACCACCGCAGCGACATCTTCGCCCTGGGCGCCGTTTTCCACGAGGTGCTCACCGGCGAGCAACTCTTCGTGGGCGAGAACGACTACTACACGCTCGAGGCCGTCCGGGCGGCGCGTGTGAAGCCGCCCTCGGTCTTCCGTCCCGAGATCCCCATCGAGCTGTCGAAGATCGTGCTCCGGTCGCTGGCACGCGAGTCGGATGACCGCTATCAGGAGGCATCGCAGTTCCATCTCGATCTCACTCGGTTCCTCTACAGCCGCGTCCCCGACTTCTCAAGCACGCGGCTGGCCGAGTTCATGAAGGACCTGTTCGCCCGCGAGCTCGAGAAGACCAACGTCACTGGCTCGGCCAAGAAGGTCGACCGCATGACGAGGGTGGACTACGTCGTCGCGCGCGACCAGTCGCTGCTCGCCCAGGAAACCGCCGCCGGCGTCATCCAGCAGACGCGTCCCGTGATAGTGCGCGAGGATTCGACGAAAAAGGTCTCCTCCCGCCCCTCGGCGATAGAGGAACCGACGACGGGCAAACTCTCGCATACCACACCCACACGGGAAATCGACATTCCCGGCCCCACGGAACGCGCCCTCACCGGGGTCACCGGCGTCGTCCACCGTCTCTCGAACGTCTTTTCGAGGGCCGCGTGGCGCGACACCGGGAAGCTGTTCGTCGGCCGGATCGAGGAGTTCCTGTCGGACCTCACGCCGACCGGCGCACGCGTCCTCGTGTTTTCGCTGATTCTGGTCATTGCGTTTTTCGCCTCAATCCTGGTCCTTCTGGTGCGGGATACGGACGTCGGCGTCCCTCCCGCCGGGCCTGCCGAGGTCAAACCGTTCACCGAAACGCGCGCGGAGCCCCCGCCGCCCGGGTCGACCTGGCTCCCGTTCACGGACAACGCCGCCGTGCTCGAAAAGGCCGTGCGCCAGTCCGAAGAGGACGCCCGGGCCAAGACCACCGCCGCTCTCGAGCAGACTCAGCACGAACAGCAGGACGCAGTCAAACCGGCAAAAAAGGGAGGCGCCCCGCGGCCGAAGTCCCCCAAACCGAGGCCGGCGGACGACTCGGCCACGGCGGGCGGCGGCGGGCCCGCCCAGATTTCGGTAAACGCCATGCCCTGGGGACAGGTGTTCGTGGACGGCGCCATGATCAAAAACGAAACCCCGCTCCAGAACCACGAGCTCAAGTCCGGACGGCACGAGGTGAGGGTCTTCTACCCCCAGCTCGGCCGCAGTTCCAAGCCCAAGTGGGTGACGCTCAGGCCCGGCGAACACAAAAAGCTGGTCTTCAAGGCCGACGAGGACTGACCGATGCCGGCGCGTGACCCCAGGCTCAAGAACTTCCGCGTCGCCGTCTATATTGCATACGGCCTGCTGGTCGGGTGGATCGTCGTGTCGTTCACGGCGGCGGTCGCGAGAGGGGTCTTCTCGGATGAAGGCAGGGAGCGGCTCGCGCTCCGGCGGGCGATGATGGACATGTGCGGCGCCGCGGCCGCAATGGCACCGCCCCTGCGAATCGAAGGTTGTCCGGACGACGTTCCGGCAGGGAACTTCGAGGCGCTCCTGGGCCGCGCCAGGAAAACGGTCTCCCGAATCCGGAACGGACCCCAAAAAGACAGGCTCGCGGCGGCGCTTCACGATATCGAGTCCGCGTCTCGGCCCGTTCCCGGCGCCGCCCCCGCGCACCGCGCCGCCGAAGCGGCCAGGGAGTTCCTTGAGTGAAAAACCGACCTCCCGCGATTTGATCGAAGTTGCCCGCGCCTACCGCTTCGGCTTTGGCCCCGCGCCGTCGGTCGACTCCAGCATCAGCGTGGCGAGGTCCACCACCCGGATCTCGCCGTCGAAATCCAGGAGCTTTAACGAGTCCTCGAGCATGTGAAGGCAGTAGGCGCAGCCGGTCACGATCGTGTCGGCGCCGGCGTCGCGCGCCTGCCTGACCCGGAGGTTGTTGATCCTTTCCCCCTTTTTGAGATCCATCCAGTAGTGCCCGCCCCCGCCGCCGCAGCACATGCTCTTTTCGCGGTGGTCTTTCATCTCGACGACCTCTGCGCCCGGGACCGCCCTCAGCACCTCGCGGGGTGAATCGTAGATTTTCTGGTACCGGCCCAGGTAGCAGGGGTCGTGATAGACGTACCGTCCCTCGCGGCCGCTCTTCGGCTGGAGGCGGCCGCCCCAGAGCATCTCGTGGAGGAACTCGCTGTGGTGGACGACGTTGAACTCCCCGCCGAACTGCCGGTACTCGTTTCTGAGCACGTTGTAGCAATGCGGGCACGAGGTCAACAGCACCGAAAACCGGCGGCTCTTGAGCAGGGCGACCTGTTCCCTGGCGATCTTCTGGAAGAGCATCTCCTGGCCAATCACGCGGGCGGGGTCGCCGCAGCACCTTTCGTCGGGCCCGAGCACTCCGAAGTCGATGCCGCACTTTCCCATGAGGGTGCACAGATCTTTCGCGATCTTCTGTTTTTGCGGATCGAAAGTGGCGCAGCAGCCGATCCAGTAGATGACATCGCAGGATTCGCCCGGACCGACGACGCGGACGCCCATCGTTTCCACCCAGTCCACGCGGTCGGACTGGGGCCCAAAAGGGTTTCCCTGGCTCTCGAGCATCCTGAGGGCCCGCGCGGCGTCGGGCGGCATCCGGCCCTGGATCAGAACCTCGTTGCGGCGCACCTCCATCAGCGTGTCCACGTGCTCGATGAACGCCGGACACACCTCCATGCAAGCCGTGCAGGTCCGGCAGTGCCATATGAAGTTCTCGTCAAAGGCGGTGCCGACGATGTCGGGAGCGGCCGCCGCCTCGGCGCCCACCGCCTTGAGGTACCCGTCGCCGGTTCCGGCGCTTCGGTTCCTGCGGTACTCATCGAGGTCATGGACCGATTGCCTGAGACCGGCGATGAACCGCCTCGGCGTGAAACTCTCCTTGTTTGCAAGAAACGCGGGGCAGACCTCCTCACAGCGCCCGCAAGAGATGCAGGCATCCATGTCGAGACGCTGTTTCCATGTCAGCTCGTCGGCCCTGCGTACGCCGATTTCGATCTCCCCGTCCCCCTCGGCCGTCTCCATCGTCTTCTCGATGTCGACGCGCCTGAGCTCGCCGCGGGGCCCAAGCTTCGAGAAAAAGACGTTTGCCGGGAGCGCGAGCATGTGGACGAACTTGGTGAAGGGGATGGACGCAATCCATCCCATGGCGAGGACCGTGTGGGTCCACCATATGGCGCCGTGCATCGCCCTCCCTGTCTGTTCCGAGACCCCCGAGAAAACGAGGGCGGCCGCCCAACCGACAGGAGTGAGCATCCTCCAGTCGTCGCCCAAGACGGCAATGCGCAGCCCCTCGGCAAGGAAGCCGGTGACGACGATGCCGGCAAGGAACAGCAGGACGAGCACGTCGGCCGGCCCGGTGTCGACGGTCTCGGGTTTTTTCGCGAGGCGGCGCCACGCGGCCATCGCCACTCCGACAAGCAGGAAGACACCCGCAAGCTCCGAGGCGACGGTGAAGAATACATAGACCCAACCTTTGAACAGCCCGACTTCGAGATCCAGAAACTGCTTCGCATCGCATTGGACCATGACAACGAGCGTCGTCAAAAAGAGGACGGCAAACGAATAGAAGATCAGGCTGTGGAACACGGCCGGGAAAGGCGAGTTGCGCACCTGTTTCTGAAGGAAGGTCTCGCGGAAAAGAATGCCGAACCGCTTGGCGAGGTCCCGGAACCGCTCATCATCGGCCTTGCCGGCCCGCCAGAACTGCACGCGCCTGTACATCCCCCATGCGAAGACCGCGAGCGCGGCGGCAAAGAGCACGTACATCATCCACGCCGCGGGGATGTTCCACATGAGCGGGCGGGACGCCTGGGAGAGCGGGGGCATGGGTCACCTCTCTTGCCGCCGGTCGGCCCGTGAGGACTACGGCCTCTGCGGACGCGAGTGCTTCGTCACGTCGAGGAAGTTGAGCCTCGCCGGCCTGGCCACGCGCGTGTCCGCGCCGTCCCCGCGCACGACCAGCGGGCGTTCGGGCCTGAGCTCGGCAAGCGACGGGCTGAAGCGGCGGCGGACCTTCTGCGACGTGCAGTCCCACATCGTCGTCGCGCACCCGAAGTTGAGCCCCCTTCGGTCAAGCTCCTTGAAGAACACCTCCAGGACCGCCATCGAACGCGAAAGTGCCCACACCCGCTCGCAGAGGACCATGTCGTACGGCCGGCCGAACGCCAGGAGTGCCTGGACCCCGGGCCGCATGAGCACGTCCTCGTTGTACATCTCGTCCTCGAACCAAGCGACGATCTCGATGCCCGCCTCGTCGGCGTGCCGGCGGATGAGTTCCCTCTGGTAGCTCCGTCCGATCACCTCGCCCGTGCGCCCCAGGATGATGTCACCAACGTATGCGACTGCCGTTTTCATGTTGTTCCTCCTTTCGTTGTGCGCCCTTTCCGGACCATCTCGTCCTCCTCTCGCCCACGCAACAGAGCAACGCGCGGGCCAACTTCACATCACCTTGAAATGACCTCGTTTCCGCGCGGCGGGAACTTCAAAAACGTACCTGGCACCGATTTTCGCACCGATTTTCGTATGATGCGAACATACAGGGCAGTTCGGCAGAACGCGGCCTGCTGGCGGTAACTTCTCAAAAAGTGGTGGCGAAGCGCTTGCAGATTTCTTGACTTGGGCATTCGGTGGCTGAATAGATGATATCCGAGATGAACGAGCTTCCACCGATTCCGCCGTTGCCTGAGCTTCCGCCGTCCGGGGAACG
>JACRCP010000053.1 GCA_016218965.1 Deltaproteobacteria bacterium
GAACGCCAAAGCGCTCATGAAGAAGAACCAGGTCAAGACCAAGGTCCTTCCGTACGATCTCGACATGGTCATCATGGACCCGGACGGATGCGCGACGCGATGGTACGGACTCAACGCGCGCGTGCTCGACGAGGGGACGCCAATCATCACCTCCGAGACCGCCTCGACACAAAACGGTTTCAACGGCCTTCTGGGGATGGGCGCCATGAAGGTCTTCCATCACATCACCGGCGATGCCGGCGTGGGTGCGTTCTACTACGACGAGCTGGTGGGCCGGCGCGACTGGCTGAAACACGTGGACAGCGCGCTGATGAAGAGCGTGCTCTACGCGGGGACCAACACCAACTGTTCAAACGTCAACATGGGCATGGTGGGCATCTACAACGTCCTGCGGTACGAAGGCGACGGGGCGCTCCGGGCGCGCTGGCAGGACATCCTCGAACGGATCTTCTACAACCCCGGCGACCGCCACGCGCCCAAGGGGACGAAGCAGAGCTTCTTCGACTTCATCTACGCCTCGCAGAAGGCGGGCGGCACGTCGGCGCAGGCGGTGGGGGAGGGGCTCGAGACGCTCCGCGAATGGCCCGACGCGCCCTATTTCGACGACGCTGTCGAGAACTGCGACGCCGCCGAGGTGCAGAGCAAGCAGTGCACGGGGATAGACGGGACGCCCATCACGATAGAGACGACCGGCGGGCGGAGCTGCGACGTCTGCGCCTACGACCCGGTCCCGCGCCGCATCCGGCCGCCCAGCAACTTCGAATGGCGCTCAAGCCCCTTTGACACGAACGGCGGCGGCGGCAACCGCCTCAACCCCGGCGGCGATTTCCGCGGTTCGTACTGGATGGGGAGGCACTTCAGGACGAGCCCGGATAACCTCGACACGATATCGCCTTTCGCCCGTGATCGGAGCAACAACGTCGTCGGGCCTGGCTACGACGGCGGGACGGAGGACACGGGAACGGAAGACCGGGGGCCGATGGACATCGGGGCGACGGACGATGGCATGGCTGAGGACGGGGGGGCAGGGGATGCAGGGACGACGGACGCAGGGACGGGAGATTGGGGGATGACGGACGACGCGGCGACAGACACAGGCGGTGACGCGGGGACAACCGACGTGGGCGCAGATGTGGAGACAACGGACACCGTTGCAGACGCATGGACGCTGGATTCGTCCGATTCGTCCGATCGGTCGGACCCGTCCGATCGGTCCGATCCCGCAGACGCCGGGCCGGCCGACCGCGGCGGCGCGGCCCCGGGTGTTGACGCGGGTGCCGGAGAGTCAGCCGGCGGTTGTTCGTGCGCGACGGCGACGATCAAATGAAAGGCCCTGGCGCGCCGCGTCAGTACTTGACCCACCGGCGCGCGTCGCGAACGGCGTTCGCTGGCGGCGGGATCTGGTACGGCGTGAAACTCAGGCCCAGCGACGGGCCGTTCCACGCGCCGGTTTTTCTCTTTAGCGGAAACACGAACGTGCTGTCCGGGTCCACGACGATTCGCGTCGGGGTCGCGGGGGGCTGTGCCGTGACGGTCACGCTTTGAGCGCTCCAAGGCAGGTCCACCCTGACCTCGTGCCGGCCGGCGTTGGTGACGAACCAGATTGGGAGGCCCATGAGGTCCTGCCCGGCCCCGCCCGATCGCGTGAGCGTGAACTGCGCCGTGCCTCCGGTGTACGAATAGCTGCTCGCCACGAGCGTTGGGCACGGCACCGCGTACACCCACTGGTCGAAGAACGCGTTCCAGTAGGGTGCGTCGCCGGTCAGGTCTCCGAGAAATGCCTCGAATTCCTCCGTCGTGACGCGCGTCAGGCGCCTGGCCGAATACCACTGCCGGAGCACGGTCACGAGGTCGGTTGAAAAATCCCGCACAAGGCGCGCCTCGACCATCTGGAGCGCCGCGGCGCCGTATATGTAGAAATGCTGGAGGTCGCCGTTGAAGTGGTCGACCATGTCGTCGTTGTCGTCGAAGCGCAGGGCGCTTTGCGCTTGAACGCACATCTCGGCCGCGTAGTAGCGGTACTGGTATTTCAACTCGTCAAACGACTGCGCGTCGAGGAACTCGCCCATGATTCGGTAGTTGGTCGTCCACTCGTCGAAACCCTCGGCCAGCCAGAAGTGCGGCCAGTCCGAAAACATCACCGAATCGCCCCACCACTGATGGACAGTCTCATGGACGACGACGAAATAGCCTTCGTACGAATCGGTGATCACATCCGAGCCGAGCCAGATGGCGCCCGTGTGCTCCATTCCTCCGGGCATCCCGGGCACTTCGACGAGGTCAAGCGAGCCGCCGAAGTCGTACGCCCCGATGTTCTGCTCCATCCATTCGACCGTCGCCACGGCGGCCGGGAAGATCGCCTGGCCCGCGCTTCGCGTCGACGCCGTGGTCACTCCACGCACCGCTACGCCGCCCTGGCTCGTCCCCGCGGCAAACGTCCCGTAGTCGGGCGAGGCGGCGAAACTCAAAGCGTACAGCGGCGTCGGCCCGGTGAAGCTGAATCTCCAGGCATTCCCCATTCGCGTTCCCGGGCCGCCGCCGGGACCGGCCACCGTCCAAGACGAATCGGGGACGATCACGTCGAGGTCTATCGAATCGAAAGAGGGGCTGTCGTCGCGAACGGGATCCACCGAGTGGAGAGCCTGCGGGACGAAGAGCCACATCGGGACGAAGTACGGCTCGTTGAACGGTCCGACCACGACCTCGCCGTTCTGGCCCGGCCAGTCGTGCAACCCCCAGTCATTCTGAATGTACGCCGCAGGAACCTCGAACTCGACTGTGACGCTCACAGTGTTGTTCGCTGAATAAGGGCCGGCCGCAAACGTTGCCGTGTGGCCGTCGTACTCGTACGGAACACTGGCGCTCTTGATCGTGAATCCCTCGCCGAACAGAGTCAGCCCGCACCCGTCGGCGTCGGCCAGGACCTTCACCGTTTCCTTGACGGGAAAAACGCCCGTGTGATGGCGTGTGACATCCACCGTGACGTCGAGAACGAGGTGGCTGCGGAGGTAGGCAGGGGACGGCGTGCAGGTGAAACCGCCGCCGTCGTAGCCGGCGTCGAACGGATCGGACCGATCGGACGGATCGGACGAGTCCGCCGTCTCCGCGTCTGTGCCTGCGTCCGGTGTCCCCGCGTCGATCTCGGCGTCTGTTCCTGCGTCCCCTGTCCCCGCGTCGTGCTCCGTGTCGTCCGCCGTCGCCGCGTCGAGCGGCCCGCCTGTTGAAAGCGAAACCGTGTCGCCGCACGAGAAGGCAACGGCCGGGAACGCGGCAATCATGGCAATGGCCGGTAT
Organism: Deltaproteobacteria bacterium; assembly: GCA_016218965.1. Taxonomy (GTDB): domain Bacteria; phylum Myxococcota; class SpSt-1050; order SpSt-1050; family JACRCP01; genus JACRCP01. Next base: position 3,294 of record JACRCP010000053.1, read on the forward strand.
CCGGAATCTCATGGCGTTTCCATAGCACCGTCCACCATCGGCGTCCACCATCGGCATTTTTCGCGAGGCTGATTGCTGACTTCCGTTTGCTGGTATATAGTCCGACGGCGGAGGAACGCATGAAGGTCGTCGTGACGGGGGCGTCGGGCCATCTCGGGGGGAATCTCGTCCGGCTGCTGCTCGAAAAGAAACGGGACGTCAAGGTCGTCATTCGCGACGACACGCGCGCCATCGAAGGGCTCGACGTCGATCCCGTGAGGGCCGATGTGCTCGACGAGGATTCCCTCGTCAAGGCGTTCTCGGGCGCCGGGGTCGTCTATCATCTCGCCGCCGTGATCACCATCGCGGCGTGGGACGGGGAGAAGGTGGAGGCTGTCAACGTCGCGGGTGTCAGAAACGTCGTTTCGGCATGTCTGAAAACGGGCGTCAAGAAACTTGTTCACTTCAGCTCGATACACGCCCACCACCAGTTCCCCAGGGACCAGCCGCTTGATGAAAAGCGCGAATATGCCGACGTGAACCCCCGCGCTCTTCCGTACGACCAAACCAAGGCCAGGGGCGAACGCGAAGTGCTCGCAGGCGTGCAAAAAGGCCTTGACGCGGTGATCGTGAACCCCACGGGCGTGCTGGGACCGCACGATTTCAAACCATCGAGGATGGGCGAGGCGCTGCTCGGCCTGTACCGCCGCAGGCTCCCGGCGCTCGTCGAAGGGGCGTTCGACTGGGTGGACGCCCGGGACGTGTGCATGGGCGCCATCGAGGCGGAGACCCGGGGGCGCCCGGGCGAAAAATACCTTCTCTCCGGCGCGTATCTGCCTTTTCGCGAGCTTGCGAAACTCGTCGAAGACGTCACCGGGGTCAGGGCGCCCCGTTTTACGACCCCCCAGTGGCTCGCCCGGGTCGGGGCGCCGTTCGTGTCCGGCTGGAGCAGGGTGGTTGGCAAGCGGCCGCTTTACACAAGCGATTCGCTCGAGATACTCAGGACGTGCAACCCAAGGATCAGTCACGCCAAAGCGTCCAACGAACTCGGCTACGACCCTCGGCCCCTGCGGCAGACCATCGAAGACACGTTCAGATGGTTCGAGTGGGCGGGACTGTTGAAGAAGTAAATTCAATAAATGGACGTATCTATCTTTGAAACAAGCGCTTTTGACACCGTTGTTTGTGCGTGGTTTGCAGTTGGGGGGGTGACATTCGTTGCGCTTCTGTTCATCACCGCGCCGTACGGCCGGCACGGCCGCCGGGGGTGGGGGCCTGCCGTCAACCCCCGGATCGGCTGGGTTGTCATGGAGCTCCCGGCGGCCTTGGGGGTTCCCATCTTTTTGGCGATATCGAACAGAGGGATGGGGCTCGCTGGGTTGGTTTTTCTGACGCTTTGGGAGATTCACTACCTTCAGCGGGCGCTTGCTTTCCCCCTGCTGTTGAGCCCGGCCTCGTCGCCGATCCCGATCTCGGTTGTTTCAATGGGGTTCGTGTTCAATGTGTTCAACGTCCATCTTCAAGGCGGCTGGTTGTACCGCGCAGGTCCCTGGTACGGTGTGGAGTGGCTTCACGACGTTCGTTTTCTCGTTGGCGTGGCGCTTTTCCTTTCAGGCATGGCTCTGAACTGGCACTCGGACGCAATCCTGCGGCGCCTGCGCACACCGGGCGAAACGGGATACGAGGTCCCGCACGGCGGGTTGTTTCGCTGGGTCACGTGCCCGAACTACTTGGGGGAGATGGTCGAATGGATGGGCTGGGCAATCGCAACGTGGTCACTTGCCGGCGCCGCGTTTGCCTTCTGGACGGCGGCCAACCTCGTCCCGCGCGCGCTCGCGCATCACCGCTGGTACCGCGAAAAGTTCCCCGAGTACCCCAAGGGCCGCCGGGCAATCATCCCACATGTTCTGTGAGTTCTCTGAAGTTCGGAGCAAATGCGGCTGGCGTGCCGGGGTGGGGCGTTCCCGCACTTACTCCAAATTCCGAAAAGCGCCGGGAGTTCTTGACTTGCTCTTTCCGAAGGTGCTACGGAGGCGGAATGGCAATGCTCAGGGGCGCCTTGCACGTCCACACGACGCTCTCCGACGGAGAGTGGTCGCCCGACGAGGCGGCGGCGCACTACGGCAGACTTGGGTTCGACTTCGTGGCCGTCACCGACCACGACTACCTTCTGCGTCCCGGCGCACGCGAGGCGGCCCCTCGCGAGCGTGCCGGGGTGTTGATCCTTCCGGGGGTCGAGTTGACCGTCCACGAACGGGGGTATGTTCACGTGAACGAGATCCGGGGAGCGGGCGAGGTGCTGCACGTCTTCAACCACCCCGCCGAGTACAATCTCCCGGTCGACGAGGTGCTCGCAGTCGCAGCGGCCGTTTCCGGAAGGCTCGGGATCGACGCGATCGAGGTATCCAACCGCGGCTTCTACACGCCGGAGTTCGACGACCCGAGGATTCCGTACCCCAAGGTGGCGAGCGACGACAGCCATGGGGCGGCTGCCGCAGGTCGGGCTTGGGTCGAAATGGAGTGCGAACGTGATCCGGATGCGATCATCCGGGCAATCAAGGCGGGGAGGGCGGTGGTGAGGTTCAAGTGACGGATACGTTTCAACATGACGTTCACCGGGTGGCACGGACAACCGCAGGTTGTCCGTGTGCGACGATGGTTCCAGACCGCACGGACAAGCGCGCTGCGCTTCCTTGTCCGTGGCACCCCGTGTTCGCGATCGCTGGTCACAGACTGCCGATGGCTGGAGGTTGGGATGGATTTCTCTTTTACGCCTGAGCAGATTGCGTTTCGCGAGCAGGTCCTAAAGTTCGCCGAAAAAGAGCTCGCGCCGCTTGCGGGACCGAGCGATCGGAGCGGCGAGTGGAGTTGGGATGCGTGGCGCAAGCTCGCCGACTTCGGCATCCTGGGGCTCCATTTCCCCGAGCAGTACGGCGGCGCGGCTGCCGATGTGGTCACCACCTGCATGGCGGGCGAGGCGTTGGGCGAGGGGGGCGCCGATGCCGGCCTCATGCTGGCCTACGGTGCGCACTCGTTCCTGTGCGGCGACACGATCCTCAAACACGGCACCGACGGGCAGAAACAGAAGTTCCTTCCCGGACTGGCAACGGGGCGGCTGGTCGGCGCCATGGGGCTTACCGAGCCCGGTGCGGGCTCCGACGCGGCGTCCATCAGGACGCGGGCCGTGCGCGACGGGGAACACTGGGTCTTAAACGGCACCAAGACGTTCATCACCAACGGCCCGATCGCGGACGTCGTCGTCGTGTACGCCGTGACGAACCCCGACCACGGCGCCATGGGCATCTCGGGGTTCATCGTCGAGAAGGGCACGCCCGGCTTTTCGGCCGGCACTCCGTTCCACAAGATATGCGTCCGCGCAAGCCAGACGTCCGAGCTTGTGTTTGAGGATGCCCGCGTCCCCGCGGCGAACCTGCTCGGGCAGGAGGGATACGGGTTCGTGATGGCTCTGGGGACGGTCGAGTGGGACCGCTCTGCGCTTCTGGCGCCGGGCGTCGGCGGGGCGCGCCGGGCGCTTCGGGAGTGCACCCGCTACAGCACCGAACGCTCGCAGTTCGGGCGGCCGATCAACCGCTTTCAAGCGATAGGGCACAAGCTCGCCGACATTCGGATCTACGTCGAGGCGGCCCGCCTGCTTGTCTACCGCGTGGCGTGGAAAAAAGACCAGGGCCAGCCGCTCAATCACATGGAGGCGGCCATCGCCAAGCTTTACATCGGCGAGCAGGGGGTGCTTTCCGCGAGCGACGCCGTTCAGATATTCGGCGGCTACGGGCTGATGGAAGAGTACCCCGTCAGCCGGTTCTTCCGCGAATGCAAGCTCGCGACCATCGGCGGAGGCACGAGTGAGATACAGAAGATGATCATCTCGAAAACGCTCTTCGCGAACGAAGGGTGACCCATGAACTTCGACTACTCAGACGACGAGAAGGCCGGGTTTGCCGCGTTCGAGCGGCTGTGCCGCGACAAGATCGCCCCGCGGGCGGCGGAACTCGACCGGAGCGACTACGACAAGGCGGTGGCAATCTTGCGCGGGAGCTTTCGCGCACTCGCCGAATTCGGCTACCTGGGTCTTGGTCATTCCGAAGAGCACGGGGGGAGCGGAAAGCCGCTTGTCGAGGGCGTGGTGTACATGGAAGAGCTCGGGCGCGCGTGCGCAGCGACTTTCTTGTCCACCGGCGCGTCGATGGGCCTCTGCGGCGGGCCCATCAAGGCGTTCGGCACGCCGGAGCAGAAGACACGGTGGCTTCCCGCGCTCATCTCCGGGCAGGCCGTCGGATGCCTTGGACTCACGGAACCGGGTTGCGGAACGGACCTCTCGGCCATCAAGACGCGGGCGAGGCGGGACGGCGGCGGGTGGGTCCTCGACGGTTCCAAGACGCTCATCACGAACGCGCCCATCTGCGACGCCGCCGTGGTGCTCGCGAAAATCGGTACTGCCGACAACGACGAAGAGACCGGAATGTTCATCGTCGAGCGCGGGACCGCCGGTTTCTCGACCGGCAAGCCGTTTGCGAAGATGGGGTACCACGGCTCCCCGACCGGGGAGTTGTTCTTCGAGGAATGCCGCGTCCCGGCCGAGGCTCTTCTGGGCGACGCGGGCGACGGCTTTGCGCAGGCGATGGGCGTGCTCCAGCACGGGCGGGCCGGCATATCCGCGGGCGCGGTGGGGCTTGCGCAGGCCTGCTTGGACGAGGCTGTGAAATACGCGCGCGACAGACAGGCCTTCGGACGGCCGATCTCGAAATACCAGGAGGTCTCGCACAAGTTGGCCGACATGAAGATGCTAATAGACACCGGGCGCCTCATGACGCGGCACGCCGCGTGGCTTGCCGACACCGAAAACCCCGACGCGGGGGTCATGGCCTCGTGCGCCAAGGTCTTTACGACGGAAGCCGCCGTCAAGTGCGCCTCGTGGGCGGTGCAGATCCACGGCGGCTACGGTTATCTTTCGGAATACCCCGTCGAGCGTCTCTACCGCGACGCCAAGTTGGGCGAGATAGGCGAGGGAACCAACGAGATCCAACGCGTGCTGATCGCCAGGGACTGCCTGGCCCGCTGGGGGGCGTGACATGACCGAAGCAGAGCCCAAAAACCTAGTCGAGATGTTCCTTGAACGCGTAGGGCGCCTGGGGGACCGCCCCGCCCTCCGGTTCAAGCGGGACGGCGCGTGGCGGGAGATCACCTGGCGCGAGTGGGAGCGCGAGGTCAAGCTCCTCGCGTTCGGCCTGCTCAAGCTCGGTCTGAAACACGGGGACACCGTGTCCATCGCGTCGAACAACCGGCCCGAATGGGTCCACTTTGACCTCGCGGTCCAGATGGCCGGCGGCATCCTGGTTTCGGTGTATCCTTCGCTCACGCCCGAAGAGGTGCGGTTCATCCACGACGACGCCCGGGTGCGCTTTGCCGTGGTTGAGGACGCGTCGCAACTTGCCAAACTCCTCTCTGTCATCGACTCCCTCCCGCAGGTCGGCGGGATCGTCCTCGTCGACGGCAGGTCCGACGACCCGCGCGTCATGAGCTACGCCGACTTCCGGGAAACCGGCGCCGGCGGGAACGACGCCGTGCTCGAGAAGAAGATCGAGGCCATCGGTCCGGGCGACGTCGCAACCATCATCTATACGTCGGGCACCACCGGCCTGCCCAAGGGTGTGATGCTGACTCACGACAACGTCCTTTTCAACTGCGAGGCCGTCCTGAAGGTATTTGAGGTCCGTCCAGACGACTCGGCCATCAGCTATCTTCCGCTCTCGCACGCTTACGAAAGGGTGGGAGGTTTCTACGTTGCCGTGTACGCGGGGATCGTGATGAACTTCGCCGAGAGCCTCGACAGGATGTCCGCGAACCTGCTGGAGGTCAGGCCGACGCTGCTGTGCGCGGTCCCGCGGGTCATCGAGAAGGCGTACGCGGCGATACAGGCCAAGGTCGCGTCAGGGGGGGTGGTATCCAGGGCGTTGTTTGGCTGGGCCGTTGCGGTCGGGCGACAGACCAGCGCGTCACGCCTCGAGGGCAGACCGCTGCCCCCGATGCTCTCCCTCAAGCACAGGTTGGCCAGACGGCTCGTCTACAGCCGGATTGCGGAGCGTTTCGGCGGGCGCCTCCGGTTCATCGCGGTCGCCGGAGCGCCGATGAGCAAGTCCATCGCCGAGTTTTTCCACGCGCTTGACCTCCTGGTTCTCGAGGGATGGGGGATGACCGAATGCGCGGCCCCCGCAACGCTCAATACCCTGCAGAAGGCCCGATTCGGGACCGTGGGCCTGCCGCTCCCGGGGGTCGAGTTGAAGATCGCCGAAGACGGCGAGATTTTGATGAAGGGGCGGTCGGTCTTCGCCGGGTATTTCCGAAACCCCGAGGCCACCGCCGAGACGATCCGCGACGGCTGGCTCCATACGGGCGACATCGGGGAAATCGACCCGGACGGCATGTTGCGCATCACCGACCGGAAAAAGGACCTCATCATCACCTCGGGCGGCAAAAACATCGCGCCGCAGAAGATCGAAAATCTGCTCATAGCCGACCCGTACATCGCCCAGGCAGTCGTCATCGGCGACGAAAGGCACTTCCTCACGGCGCTGATCTCGCCTTCGATGGATGCCGTGGCGCGGTTCGCGAAGGAGAAGGGCCTCGGTCCGGCGGCAGGCGAGCGCGCGACCGCAGCGACTCACCCTCAGGTCATCGCGTTCATCCGCGAGCGGGTGGAACTGGCGAACCGGCAGCTCGCCAAATTCGAGACGATCAAGGAATTCCGTCTCCTTCCGTGCGAGCTCACGCAGGAGACCGGCGAGCTCACACCGACGCTCAAGCTCAAGCGCAAGGTGGTGAAAGAGAAGTACAAGGACTTGATCGAACAGATGTACGGAGGACCTCCATGAACCTGCTCGAACATTTCAAAGAAAAGACCGAAAAGTACGCCGACCATCCCTTCCTGTTCTTCTACGACCGGACGTACACGTACCGGGAGTTTGCCGGGCATGTCCACCGGCTCGCAAACGGACTTGCCGGGCTGGGCATCAAAAAGGGTGACTTCGTGCACGTCCTGGTCGAGAACTCGCCCGAGACGCTCCTCTGCTACTTCGCGATCCAGCACCTTGGCGCCGTCGCGGGACCGATCAACGGGTGGTGGAAGGGCGACGAGGTCCGGTATCTTCTCAACGACTCGAAGGGGAAGGCGCTCCTCATCGGGCCGCAGTATCTCGAGATCCTCGACCAGATCCGCGCCGACTGTCAAAGCCTCAAGATCGTGGTCGAAGTGGGCGGATCCTCGCGGGAGGGGCACGTGCCGTTCGAGCCGCTAGTAGAGCAATCGCCTGCCGATCCGGTCGCCGTCCAAGTCGGGGAGAACGACCCTGCGTACATCTTTTACACGTCGGGTACCACCGGCGAACCGAAGGGCGTCCTGCTCTCGCACAAAAACGTCGTCGCCGACGTCACGGGCTTCCAGAAGGTCCTCACGCTTCCCGAGTTCCTGCGCATCATGGTGTTTCTGCCGCTCTTCCACGTGAACGCGATGCTCACGAGCACGTCGAGCATGTTTCGCGGGCACGCGATTGTGCTAAGAAAAAAATTCTCTGCCTCGGAGTTCTGGCCCACGGTCGAAAAGTACAAGGTCAATTTCTTTTCGGC
>JACRCP010000050.1 GCA_016218965.1 Deltaproteobacteria bacterium
GCGGATATACCTCGCCGCGGGCGCGAGAGAGATCCGCGCCATGATTCACGGCTGGAAGCCGATGCGAAGCGTCGCCGACATAGAAGAGAACATGGGGCGCTTTGTGCTTCCGGTCGACGTGGACATATCGGCCTACCACCCGCTGGGCACGTGCCACATGGGCGGGTCGCGCAAGAGCGCGGTGTGCACCCCCGACGGCGAGACGTGGGACATCCGGAATCTTTTCATCGCCGACGGCTCGCTCATCCCCCCCGGCCTGGGCGTGAACCCCCAGGTGACGATCGCCGCCGTCGCCACCCGCGTGGGCGAGTTCATCGGCACGCGGCTGTGAAGAACACCAGCCGGAAGCGATGAGCAGGCAGCGTGTAGCCGGTAGCGGGCAGCCAAGTCAGGGTTGGACACCGACAGCCGGCCTCCGGCGTCTACTGAACGCTGAACGCCGCGGACCACATCTCGTTGGTTGCATACCAGTCGTCGCCGCCGCCGACCATCCAGAATCGGCCGCCGAAGAAGGCCGAGGCCCTTCCCGGGTCGTCGAGGTAGTCGAAATCCCAAAGCCACGCCCACCGTTTCCCGTCGGGGGTCACGGCGGTTTCGTCGTCGTGGACTATTACGAGGTGTCCGCCCGTGACGAACGCCTGGACGTCCTGGTGGCTGTAGAGGGTCTCGTAGTTCTTCTCCCACGAAATGCCGTCTGCCGACGACCAGATGTCGTAGCTGTAATACTCGGCCGGCGTCATTCCCCCGAGCACCCAGAGCGACCCGTTGAAGACCGCCGCGGCGTGAAACCCGCGCCGTGACCAGATCTCCCCCGAAGTGTTGCCCTGCGTCCATGTGACGCCGTCTTGCGAGTGCCAGACGTCGTTGTAGCACTGGATCTGGTCGCAGCCGCCGGTCACGTAGATGCGGCCGTAGAATTCCGCCACGCCGGCGCCGCCGCGGGGCGCAAACCCGGTGGCGGCGGTCTTCTGCGTCCACAGCCCGCTCGTTTTGTCGAGCGCCCACACGTCGGCAAAGTACGCGCTCCCGTCGGTGCCTCCGATGAGCCACAGGTTGTCCCCGAACACCATGGCGGAGTGCCCCGCCCGCGGGCCGAACGGGGGGGCATCCGTCTTGAGCGTCCAGTTTCGCCCGTCCGGCGAGCTCCAGACCTCGGCGAAGGTCTCGTACGGGTCCATCCCTCCCACGAGCCAGAGCTTGCCGTCGAAAGTCGAAAGCGAATGGTTATGCCTGCCGACAAAGTGCTGCATGCTCCGGGCCGGGCGCCACGTCACGCCGTCGGCCGAACGCCAGGCGTCGCTGTCTTCGTTGTTGCCGGCGATGATCCACATCCTGCCGCCCATCACGGTCCCCGCGGCGAGTGAGCGGCTTTCGAAGGCGGCATCTTGAGTTGCCGCCGTCCAGTCCGTGCCGTTTGACGAGTACCAGGCGTCCCGGCCGTATCCGCCGCTCCCGTAGCCGGAGATGACCCACATTTTGCCGTCGTGGACCAGGGCTACGTGACCGTACCGCGTCGAGAAGTGGTTTGCCGCCGCGGCGTCGGTCCATGTCACGCCGTCCGACGAATACCAGACGTCGTTCCTGTGGCCCCCGCTCCCGTATCCCCCGATGACCCAGATCTTGTTGTCGTACACGACGGCCTGGTGGAAACGCCGCGCCGAGAAATGTCCGGCCGCATTGGCGTTTGTCCACGTCGTCCCGTCGGCCGAAAACCACACGTCGTCCTTGTACCCTCCCGAGCCGTATCCCCCGATGACCCACATCTTGTTGTCGAACACGACGGAGGCGTGGCCGTACCGGGCGGTGAACTGCCCGGCGGCCGCGGCGTCGGTCCATGTGACGCCGTCGGGCGAGCTCCACACGTCGTTGGTGTTATCCCACTCCTCGTATCCGCCGATGAGCCACAGCTTGCCGTTGAATACCACCGAGGTGTGGCCGTACCGCCCGGTGAAGCGGGCGGTCGCGTCGACCTGGGTCCAGAAGGCGCCGTCAGTCGAATTCCAGATGTCGTCGAGCGGATAGCCGGAGTATTCGTCGTATCCGCCGATCACCCAAAGCTTGCCGTCAAACGTGAGCGCCTGGTGCTGTGAGCGCGGGCTGAATCGGTTGTACGGGTGCTGCCATACGACGCCGTCGGGCGAGTTCGCGGCGTACACGAGGCTGAAGTCGCTGCCGTAGATCCACATCCGCCCGCCGCCCCCGTCGTCGAAGATCGCGCCTTTGACCCTGACTTCGTCGCCCACCGAGCCGAACTCGCCCGCCTCGGTCCACGTCGCGCCATCGGTCGTGTTGTAGGCGTCACCGGGCCAGTCGCCGCCTGCCACCCAGAGCTTGTTGCCGTAGACCAGAGTCGCGAACCGGTCCCTGGGCGAAAACGCCGCGGCGCCGGTCGCCATCGTCCATGAGGAGCCGTCGGCGGACCACCAGACGTCGTTCAGATAAGTGGTGCTCACGTCCGGAGTCCCCGTCTGGCCGCCGATGACCCAGATCTTGTTGTCGTACACCGCGCATCCGTGCCGCCACCGCGGAGGGAAAGGGGCCTTCCCGACGCGGGTCCAGGTTTTCCCGTCTGCCGATTTCCATACGTCGCTCCGGAAGAACTGGTAGTCGCCGCCGCCGATCACCCAGATCTGGCCGCCGAAGACGACGGCGCCCATCTCGCCGCGCGGGGCAAACGGGGCGATCGTCTCCTGGACCCACGTCACGCCGTCGGCAGAGGACCACACGTCGTTCCGGTAGCTCTCGGGGTTCCCGTCGACCAACCCGCCCAACACCCAGAGGCGTCCGCCGAACGACAGGACCGTGTGGCGCTCCCGCGGGCCGAACTGGGCCTTGGAGGTCACGAGGTCCCAGTTCAGGCCGTCCGTGGTCCGCCACACCTCCTCGCCCTCGACGCCCACGGCCCAGACCGCGCCGTTGTGGGCGACAATCTCGTAGCCGTGGCCCGAAAACCGCCTGAAGTAGTTGTCGCTGATCATGGGATCGTCCGGCCGCTCGCGGCGCCACGAGAAGTCCACCTTTCGGTAGAAGGCCTTGATCGTCCTGTTCCCGGTCATCGAGATCTCGACGTGGTCGTCGGTGCCCAGGTTGGCGCCGCCCTCGTCCTCCCAATGGTCGAGGTAGTACCCGGTGTTCCCGCTGTACGCCCACACCGTCACCACGCGGCCGGGGAGGTACATGTTGGTGCTGGGAGACAGGTAGGGCGGCGACTCGGCCTCGGGAGGCACCGACGCGGTCGCGACGGAGTAAAACACCACGGGGGTGTTGCCATCGGCGCCGTTGCATACGTAGTCGATCTCGGAGACCTCGGGGGCGTCAAGCGTCCCGTCGCGGTCCTGATCCTGCCCCGACAGCACCGCCTTGCCGCCGTAGATGCAGTGCGCCCCGGCCGGCTCGTCGATGACGTCTACGAGCCCGATCATACCCGCGCAGTCGGCGGCCGTACAGCTCCCGTTCCCGTCTGTGTCCTCGCTGGGGTCGCAGATCCGGTTGCCATTTAGGTCCCAGCACGATATCCCGCGGCCGCCCGAGGTGCCGGTGCAGTCGCTCACCTGGCACGCCCCGCTTCCGTCCACGTCCTCGAGCACCTTGTCGCAGACGCCGTTTGCGTTCACGTCCCAGCACTGGAGACCGAGTGCCCCCTGCGCCCCGGTGCTCCCGACCGGCCCGCGGCAGTCGGCGGTGGTGCAGTTTCCGTCGCCGTTTTTGTCCTCTTCGGGGGCGTCGCAGACGTAGTCCCCGTCGAGGTCCCAGCACGAGTATCCCGGGGCGCCCACCACGCCCGGTCCCCCGTTGCAGTCGGCGACCGTGCAGTTGCCGTCGCCGGTCGCGTCTTCGTTCGTGTCGCACGCGTGGTTCATGTTCACGTCCCAGCACGAGAACCCCGAAACGCCGTCCGCCCCGCGGCAGTCGAGGACCGTGCACAAGCCGTCGCCGTTCCCGTCTTCGCCCGGGAGCGTGCAGACCCCGTTCCCGTCGAGGTCCCAGCACTGGATGCTCGACGGGCCGAAACAGTCGGCGGGCGTGCAGTCGTTGTCGCCGTTGTGGTCCTCGGCGGGGAGGGTGCATGCGAGGTCGCCGTCGTCGTCCCAGCACGGAAGCCCCGCAGTCCCGGTCGCGCCCTTGTCGCCCTGCGCGCCGGTGTCGCCCTTCGGCCCCGTTTCGCCCTTGCCGCCCCCCGCGCCCGGCGCCCCCGTGTCGCCTTTGCCGCCCCCCGCGCCGGGTGCGCCGTTGCACACCGTGTCGGTCTTCGTCACCTCGACGGCATCAAGCGCGCCGTTCCCGTTCTCGTCAAAACCCTGCTCTATCATCACGCCACCGTGCGGGCACGCGTCGGACTCGAGAAACGAGGTCTTGACGACGATGAGCGGACCCAAGGCGCCCGCCGGGTCCGCCGCCGAACGATCGCCCGCACAGCTGGCCAGTCCGATCGCCGAGGCAACGATAATGATTGTGAGTGTCTTCATGCGACTCTCCTTGGTGCTCGTACCGAATTCCCCCTCAAGCCTTCCGCTTCATGCCTCGCGCCTCACGCCTCATGCCTCATGCCTCACGCCATCAGCCCACTGCCCGATCCCTACCCGCGCCGTCAAGCCGGCGCGAATTCAAGGCGGCGTCAAGCCGCCGCACTCCAAGACACACCACAAGACTCACTGCACCGTCACCGCGGCCGAAAACACGTCGTTTCTCCCCTCGCCGCCCACAACCCACGGCTGGCCCGCGAGCACCGCGCCCATCCGACCGGGTTCGTCGAGGGGCGAGTAGTAACCCAGGCTCTGCCAGCGCACGCCGTCCAGCGTCCCGTAGAGGTTTTCGTCCACGAGCACGAGGAGGACGCTGCTCAGGGCGAAGGGGATCACCGATTCCGAGTAGGAATATATCGTGAAAGTACTGAGCTCCCACGCGCTGCCGTTGGCGGTCGACCACACCTTCCCGCTCATGGATCCCTCGGCGGGGTCCCTGCCGCCTAAGAGCCAGAGCCTTCCCCCGAACGCCGCGAGCGAGTGGCCGCCGCGCGGCGAGAACGGGACGTCCGCCGGCGGCTCCTGCTGCCACGCGGCGCCGTCGGTGGTGTACCAGACGTCGTTGTAGCATCGCTCGTCGTCGCAGCCGCCGACGAGGTAGAGCCTGTTGTTGAAGACGGACATCGCGTGCCTCATCCGCGGGCCTAAGGGGAGGTTGCCGACCTTGACCCAAAGTCCGGGCGGGTCGCGTTTCCACACCTCGTCTGATACCGTCGTTCCGTCGGTTCCCCCGGCGAGCCAGACTGCGTTTGAAAACCACGCCGCGGCGTGCTTCGTCCGGGGCCCGAACGGGGCCGCGTCGGTCTCCCTCGTCCACGACTTCCCGTCCGCCGTCTTCCACACGTCGCCCTGGATTACGAAAGTGTCCTTTCCCCCGATGAGCCACATCTCGGTCCCGGACGACACCAAGGCCCCCCCCGAGCGGGCCGAGAAATACACGGACGGCGCCGGCGGGATCCACGTCGTTCCGTCGGTCGAGCGCCAGACGTCGTTTTGCAGGGGCCAGTAGCCAGCCGTAAACCACATCGCTCCGTCATGCACCGTGCCGGTGTGCTCGTAACGGCCCGGGAAGGGGGCCGCCGCATTGACAAGCGTCCAGGCGGTCCCGTCTACCGAGGTCCATACGTCCGCCTTGTAGTCGCCGTCGTCGCCCCCGACCAGCCACAGCGCCCCTTCGTGCCCGAACGCCACGGCGCCGTAGCGTTCGGAGAACTGTCCGGTCGCCGCCGCATCGGTCCAAGTGATGCCGTCGGCCGACGACCATACGTCGTTCTGGTAGCCTCCCGATCCGTAGCCGGCAATGACCCACATCTTGCCGGCGTGGACCGCGGCGGCGTGCAAGTACCGCTCTCCGAAGTGGCCGGCGGCGCCCGCGTTCGTCCACGTGGTCCCGTCCACCGATGACCAGACGTCGTTCACGTAGCCCCAATTCCAGTCGTAGCCGCCCATGACCCAGATCTTGCCGCCGAACGCGAGGGCGGCGTGACCGTACCGCCGGCCGAAATGCCCGGCCGCCGCCGCGTCCGTCCACGTGATGCCGTCGGTCGAGTGCCATACGGAATCGGTGTATTGCCCCGAAGCGTCCTGGCCGGCGATGACCCACATCTTGTTGTCGTGCACGACGCAGGCGTGCCTGAACCGGCCGCCGTACGCGGGAGTCGAGGTCACCGGGGTCCAGGTGATCCCGTCCGTGGAGTTCCAGACCTCGTTCCTGCCGGGGTCGCCGCCTATCACCCAGAGTTTGCCGCTGTGGGACAGCATGCACGAGCCGTAGCGCTTCGAGAACCGGCCGTAGACGTGCCGCCATGATATCCCGTCGGTCGAGTGCGCCGCATCGACAAGGGCCGATCCGCCGAACATCCAAAGGCGTTCGCCCGTCCCGTCGTTGAAGACGGCGCCGCGATGGTTGGCGTTGTCGCCCAGGACGCCGAAGTCCCAGGTCGCGGTCGTCCAGTTGGTGCCGTCCGCGGACGAGAAAACACTGTTGCCGCTGCTGCCGCCGATGACCCAAAGCTTGTTGTTGAAGACGAGGGTCGCGTGGAACGCGCGGGTGCCGAACACGCCGACCGGCGTCACCCTGGTCCATGCGATGCCGTCCGCGGAGTTCCATATCTCGTTTAGGTAGCTCCAATCCTGGTAGCGGCCGGCAATGACCCAAAGCGAGCCGTTGAAAGAAGTACACGTGTGTCCCGACCGACCGCCGAATCCGCCTTTCCCCACATAGGTCCATGCCTTTCCGTCGGCCGAGCGCCAGATGTCGTTCTTGAAGTAAAGGAAGTCGCGCCCGCCGATGAGCCACAACTGGCCGCCGTGCTCGGCGAGCGAGTGCTCCGAGCGGGGCGAGAACGGGGCGTCGGCCTCCTTGACCCACGTGATCCCGTCCGCCGACGACCAGACGTCGCTTCTGTGCTGATTGTCCTTCTTTCCACCGGCGACCCAGATCCTCCCGCCGAACGATACGGCCGCGTGACCGTTGCGGCCGCCGAACCCGGCCGCGCGCGTGAGATAGTCCCAGTTGACGCCGTCGGCCGACTTCAAGACGTCGTCGCCGTCCGCGCCGATGGCGAAAAGGGTTCCGCCATGGTTCACGATCACCGCTCCGGCGCCCGACAGGCGCCTTGCGAAACTCTCGCTGTACAGGTCCTGGTTCGGAACCTCGGGCGTCCAGGCGGCCGTGACCTTCTTGAAGATTGCCTTGAACGCAAGATCTCCCGTGATGGTCGCCTGGAACGACGTCGTTGTCGAAACGGTCGCCCCGGCGCCGTCCAACCATTTTTCGAAGAAATAGCTGCTTCCCCAGGACGATGCCGTGACCGTCACAACCTGGCCCGCGATGTAGGCGTTGGTCGGCGGATTGAGCGAGTACCCGCCCCCGGCCTCGGCCGGCTCGAACGTCACGTTGATCTTGTACCAAGGGACCGTCCCCGACCCGTCGGCCCCGTTGCACACGTACTCGATCTCCCGGATCTCAAGCGGGTCGAGCTGGCCGTCGCGGTCGTCGTCCACTCCGTTCTCGATCCTCTGGCCGCCATTCGGGCAGTTGGCGCCGTCCGGTTCGGGAGTCACGCGGACGATCGTCACCGTGGTGGTGCAGTCGGCGGCGGTGCACGAACTGTTGGCGTCGCGGTCCTCGGGCGGATCGCAGATGTGATTCTGGTTTGTGTCCCAGCACGCGAACCCGTCGAGCCCCAGGCCCCCTACGCAGTCGGCGATCCCGCACGAGCCGTTGCCGTCGGAGTCCTCGGACTGGTCGCACTGCCTGTCGGCGTCAAGGTCCCAGCAGGCGACCCCGGACGTCCCCTGTTGGCCCTCGACACCTTCGTCGCCCCGGCAGTCGGTCGTCGAGCAGTTGCCGTCGCCGTTCTTGTCCTCGCCGGGGAGGTCGCAGACGTAGTCCGCATCGAGGTCCCAGCAGGTGAAGCCGTCTGCGCCCGGAGTGCCGCCGCCGCCGGTGCAGTCGGCGACCGTGCAGTTGCCGTCGCCGTCCCTGTCCTCGACGCCTTCGCAGGTGTGGCTCATGTCGAGGTCCCAGCACGAAAATCCGGTGGTACTGTCCGTCCCGCGGCAGTCGGCTATGGTGCACGCGAGGTCGCCGTTCTTGTCCTCGTCGGGGAGGTCGCAAACGCCGTTCGTGATGAAATCCCAGCAGTTGGCCCCCTGCGGCCCCACGCAGTCGGCGATTGTGCAGTCGCCGTCGCCGTTTGTGTCTTCGGACGGGCCCGCGTCGGCCGCCAGGTCGCACGCGCCGTTGTCGTTTGTGTCCCAGCACCGGTCCCCGTCGGTCCCAGTGTCGCCCGTGCCGCCCATGCCGCCAGGGTCGCCCTTTGCGCCGGTGTCTCCCTTGTCGCCCGTTGTCCCTTTGCCACCTTTGTCCCCCGTGGCGCCGCCGGCGCCGGGCGCGCCGTTGCAGAGGTATTCGATCTTGTCCGCCTCGTTGGGTTCGAGCGCGCCGTTGCCGTTGCGGTCAAACCCGTGTTCGACCTTGGTCCCGCCGGCCGGGCAGTTCCCGCCTGCCGACTCGGCCGAGGTCTTGGAGATGTAAGGCGCAGTCACGCCGACCTTCGGTGCCGGTTCGGTCCCACCGCTCGGAAAATCCTGAGCACAGCCGCAGAACGAAACGGCAAACGCAAGCGCAACCAGGGCCGTCCTTTTATTCATCGCCCGCTCCTTCCAAAAGCTTTTGGCTGGTAGCGTGCAGCATTCAGCCGCTCCCCGCTACTCGCCACCAGCTACTCGCTACCCGCTACCATCTGCCTCCCGCCTTCTTTCACTGCACGCTCAGCGGCGTGGCGCACACCGAGTTCTGGAGCGTGCCCCACTGGTCCCCGCCCACGAGGAACGCGACGCCGTTGTGCATCGTCGCGCCCCGCTCGGTCAGATACGTCGAGCACGTGCTGGACGGCAGGTATCCGAGGTTGCCCCATCGCACGCCGTCGAGCGTCCCGTAGGAATACCAGTCGGCGTGGAGCAGGAGCAGGTCACCCTGGACGAACATCGACGTCGCGTAGTACCACCACCACGAAGTCGAGGCCGGAAATTTTTCCCACGTCGTTCCGTCGGCGCTCGACCAGACCTCGCGGGAAATGTCGGACTCGGCCGGGCTGCGCCCGCCGGCGACCCACAATTTGTTTTTGTACGCGGTGGCGGCGTGGTCGCCCCGCGGGCTGAACACCGGTCCCGAGGTCGGCACGTTGGTCCACATGAAAGTCCCGTCGGCGTACCACACGTCATTGTAGCACTGGAGGTCGTCGCAGCCGCCGATGACATAGAGGCGGTTGTTTAGGACCGCAACCGCGTGGTTCTGGCGCGGGTTAAACGGCGCGTCCGCCACCTTTGCCCACGTCCCGGGTCCCGGGTTGAACACCCAGAGGTCGGCAAAATAGCCGGTGCCGTTGTAGCCGCCCGTGAGGTAGAGCTTTCCGTCCAAAACGGCCGTCGCGTGCCCCCGCCTCGGGCCGAATTCGGCATTCTCGGTCGCGCGCGTCCACGCCACGCCGTCGGCCGAATTCCAGACGTCGGCCAGGATGCCGTTTTTGTCCTTGCCGCCGGTGAGCCAGATCTTCCCGTCGAATGTGGTGAGTGCGTGCCCGCTGCGGCTCTGGAAAAACCCCGTGTTTCGCACCACCGACCACGCGGCGCCGTCGGTGGACCGCCAGACGTCGTTCCTGTAACCGGTGTTGTCCAACCCGGCGGCCAGCCAGATGGCGGCGGTGTGCACGGCGCCGCCCATCCAGCCGCGGACGCCGGGCCAGCCGGTGACCGTGGCCGCCTGCCAAGTCGTCCCGTCCGTCGAAGACCAGGCGTCGGCGACGTAGCTGCCGCCCGAGTTCCCCCCGAGGACCCACATTTTTGGCCCGAAATCGAGCGCGGCGTGCCCCTGGCGGGCCGAGAAGTGTCCGGCGGCGCCGGCATTTGCCCACGTGGTCCCGTCAACCGACGACCAGACGTCGTTTTTGTATCCGCTGGAGTCATAACCGCCGATCACCCAGAGCTTGTTGTCGAAGACGAGCGCCGCATGGTCCCTCCTCGCGGTGAAGTGTCCGGCGGCGCTTGCGTTGGTCCAAGTGACGCCGTCCGCCGAGCTCCAGACCTCGTTTGAGTACCCCGAGGCATACCCGCCGACGATCCACATCTTGCCGTTGAAGACGGCCCCCGCGGCGCCGTACCTTGCCGAGAACTGCCCGGCCGCCCCCGCGTTTGTCCATGTCGCACCGTCCGTAGAGTACCAGACCTCGTTTGTTGCAACACCGGACTGGTTCTTCCCGCTGACGACCCAGATCTTGTTGTCGAAAACAAGAGTCACGTGATTGTCGCGCGCGCCGTACGCCGGAGCCGAAGTGACCTTGGTCCACGCTATCCCGTCGGTCGTGGACCAGACCTCCCCGCCGCCGCACCCGGTTCCGCCGACGATCCACAACTTCCCGCCGAACGAGACCAACCCGGGGTCGGAACGCGCGCAGAACCGCGTATAGGAATTCCGCCATGTGACGCCATCGGCCGAGTAGATGCTGTAGACGATGCCGTCGCTCGAAAAGACCCACATCCCGGGTTCTCCCGGGAACGTGGCGTCGGAGACGACGCCGGTCAGGGAATACGAGAACACCGGGCAGTCCACATCGCCGCCGCGCGTCCACGCCGTTCCGTCGGCGGTGCTCCACACCTGCCTGTCGCTGCCGCCTATGACCCAGAACCTGCCGCCAAAGGCAAGCCCCAGCGCGTTCGACCGGGGGAGGAAATGGCCCGTGGCGTTGGCGTTTGCCCAGACGACGCCGTCTGACGAGGACCACACGTCGTTTGAAGAACTCCCGTCCCGGAGCATCCCCGCGGCCACCCATATCTTGCCGCCCAGGACGGCGCACGCAAACCCGCTTCGCGGCGCCCACGCCGCGCGCCCGGCGTACGTCCACACCTTCCCGTCCGCCGACCGCCAGAGGTCGTTTTTCGAAAGGTGGTAGTCGCGCCCGCCGATCACCCACATCTCGTTGTTGAACACCACGGCGGCATGGTAGCCCCTGGGCGTGAACGGGGCGTCCACCTCCTTGACCCAGGTCAAGCCGTCCGAGGACGACCAGACGTCGGCAAGGAATGTATTGTTGTTGTTGTACCCGCCGATTAGCCACATCTTCCCGCCAAACGACAAAACGGCGTGCCCGTTGCGGCGGCCGAACTCGGCGTTTCGCGTGAGCCAGCTCCAGCTCTTGCCGTCGGTCGAGTACCACACCTCGTCGTCATTGACGCCGATGGCGTACACTTTGCCCGAGTGGAAGACGGTGCGGTAGTCCGAACCGGTGCTGAACCGCGGGTGGTACGTTTCCGAAAGGACTTCTTGCGTCACGGCCTTCGTGGACCAGTTGAAGTCTATTTTCTTGAAGACCGCCTTTGGCCGGCGGTTCCCGGTCATGCTGACGTCAATGCTGAGCTCGGTGGTGAGGTATGTCCCCTGCTCGTCCTCCCAGTGGTCAAAAAGGTAGGGCTGATAGTAGCTCGTCTGCACCGTCACCTTCACAACCTGGCCCGAGAGGTAGAAACTGGCCGACGGTGAACAGCTGAACCAGACGGGGGCCCCCTGCGGGACGACCTCGACGCCGAGGTTGAGAAGCTGGAGGCCGCCCGCGCCGTCCTCGCCGTTGCAGACGTAGCTTTCGTCCATCACCTCGCCGGGGTCGAGCGCACCGCTCCTGTCCGTGTCAATACCGGACTCGACCTTCTTGCCTCCGTTGGGGCAGTTCGTTCCCGCGGGCTCGTCGGTGATTCGCATCCTGCTCACTGCGCCGATGCAGTCCGCGGCGTTGCACTGGCCGTCCACGTTGAAGTCTTCGGACGCGTCGCAGATGTGGTTCTTGTTGAGATCCCAGCACGAGAACCCTCCGGCGCCCCCGGAGCCCCGGCAGTCGGCGACGGTGCACTGCCCGTCGGTGTCCACGTCTTCCTGCGCGGCGTCGCACTGGCGGTTGCCATTGGTATCCCAGCAGTCGAAACCGGGAATGCCTTGGGGGCCCGTGTCGCCCGGCCCGCCGCGGCAGTCCATGACCGTGCAGTCGGCATCACCGTTGGTGTCTTCGGCCGGGTCGCAGATGTAGTCGTCGTCAAGGTCCCAGCAGGCGAACCCCGGCGCGCCGGTCTGGCCCCGGGGGCCGCGGCAGTCCATTGCCGTGCACTGCCCGTCGGCGTTGGTGTCCTCCTGGGGGATGTCGCACTGCCGGTCGGTGTCGAGGTCCCAGCATGCAAAGCCGTCGGTACCGTCGGCACCGCGGCAGTCGACGAGCGAACATTGCCCGTCGCCGCTGCCGTCCTCGTCGGCGGGGTCGCATACGCCGTTTCGATTGAGGTCCCAGCACGGCACCCCGGCCCCACCAACGCAATCGGCGATCGTGCAGTCGGCGTCGCCGTTCTTGTCCTCGGCGGGCACGTCGCACGTATAGTCGCGCGAGGCGTCCCAGCAGGCGAACGCGGGCTGGCCAGCTTCTCCTGGCACGCCCTTGTCTCCGGGGTCGCCCGGGTTTCCGGGGTCACCCTTGTCTCCGGGGTCGCCCGGGTCCCCGGTCTTTCCCTTGTCGCCGGTCGCTCCCGGTCCGCCGTTGCAGACGTACTCGGTGGCGGTGACCTCGGCGGGATCGAGCACGCCGTTCCCGTTGGCGTCGGCACCGCGCATCACCTTCACGCCGCCTTTTGCGCAGTTTTCGCCCTCTGACTCGGGCATGCTGTCGGTAAGATACGGCGGCACGGCGCCGATCTCGGGCTCGGGCCCGCTGCTGTCGCTTTTGAATCCGGGGGCGCACCCGGCAAACGCGAGCGCCACCAAGGTCAACCAGATGATCGAGCGGTTCATGCCCGCCTCCTTCCACAAGCCGCAAGCCAAAAGCCAGAAGCCACAAGCCATCAGCAATCGGCACCCGAATTCGAAGACCCAATCATCGAATTCATCTCTGCGTTCTCGGCGGTCTCTGCGGTTCGGCTCCTAAAACCTACCTGCCACGCCCACCGTCGTCGCGCCGCTTGCGGGGTCCACGAACGCCTGCGGGGACACCTCGACGCGTGTCGCCGGGGCTTCCCGCGGCGCCAGGCTGTCGTATATTATGAGGTACCCCGCCGAGATGACAGCCAGCCCCACCCCCCCGAACCCTATCACGTTCCACATCGTCGCCGTCCCCGCGGCGTCATCGCGTTTTTTCTTGTAGCTGTCTTTGATCTCGGGCTCGTTCGAAACAAAGTAGAGCCCGTCATAGTAGTAGGCGTCGTTGGAGCTCTTGGCCCCCTGCGAAAACCCCAGGACCGTGAGCGCCGCGCCCGCCGCTGCGCCGCCGGCCGCCGTCCAGAAGAGGACCCGCCGTGTGTTCATGGGACGCTCGGGCTCGGCGGTCGGCGCCTCGCCGCGGTCCTTCATCTGCGCGTACGAGAGCGAGTCCTTGGCGAGCTGCTGCCGGACGTACTTCTTGAAGTCCTCCTCGCTCATCTTCTTGCCCGCGAGCTTGTCGATGGTGTCCTCCGAGAGCTTCTCGTTGAGCTCCTTGGCGATGGACTTCGAGAGGTCGACCAGCGCCGCCATGAAGTCGTTCTTGAGGTTGTCCACCGAGACCGAGAACATCACGATCCCGCTCTTGAGATCGACGAAGCGGGCGGCGAGCCTGATCTGGGGCGCCTGGTGCATGACGCTGCCCATCACCATGAAGTCGGCGCCGGCCTTCTTGACCAGGGCCGAGACCTTGTCGTTGTCGAGCACCTGCCCCATCACCTTTTCGTCAAAGAGCTCTCCAAGCCTCGCGCGTTCGACCACGGTGAACTTCATCTTCGGGAGGTCGGTCGAGAGCGACTCCGAGGCCGCGCCGACCATCCAGACGTCCTCTTTCAGGCCGGTGACGTTGACAAACGGCGTTACGGCCACGGTGGCGGCCACGTCCTTGAACTCGTCCTTTAAGTCCTTGAACAGGTTGGCGAGGCGCGGGTCCTCCTTGATGGCCTTGGCGTACAGGATCTTGGCGTCGGCCGACTTGGTGGCGCGCAGCACGCGGGCCTTCATGAGGTTGCGGATGGTGTCGGCCTTGGGCGCCTGCATCGCGAGGATCTCGCCGGCCGTTTCCTGGTACATCCAGCCCATCTTCACGAAGAGGTCGAGCACCCCTTTCCGGACCCCCTTGAACAGGTCGTCGTTGTGCGGGATCTCGACGGTCAGGGCGTCGAGGCCCTGCGCGTTTTGCGCGTCGATGACCCTGAATGTGAACAGGATCTTCGAGCCGTCCTTCTTGTAAGACCCGGCCAGCGCCGAGCCGGCGGAGAGCATCTTTCCGGCCTTCTCGGCGGCCTGCTCGTCGGTGACGCCCGTCTGCGAAAGCTCGATCTCGCGCAGGAGCTTGTCGAGCTGGGAACGCTCGACGATCACGAGGTCGGTGTACTGGATGAGGTCCGACGTGAGGATCTCGGGGACGCCGTTTTCGATCCAGTCGGTGTCGGGGTTCTTGGCGAGCGCCTTGAAGTTCATCACCGCCATGGGGCGGACGCGCAGCTCCTCGAGCCGCAGGGCCTTCAGATCGACGGTCGTCGGCTTTTCTTCCTTGGATATCTTCTCCTTGAGCTTCTTCAAGTCGGCGTCGGCCTCGATCTTGACGAACCAGCGCACGCCCTCGTCGTCGCGCCCCATGCGGTAATTGGCCGCGGCCATCATGTAGTAGTACTCGCGGTAGAGTTCGACGTAGTAGTCGGCCTCCTTGTCGCGCACCAGCCCAAGGGTCTCCTTGCCGCTGATGACCACGTGTCCGCCGTACTCAAGCGCCACCGGGTACTCGCCCTTCTCGACCGCGAGGAACATGTTGAGGATGGCAAGCAGGTTCGTGTAGACGCGGTAGGTTTCCTTGCTGGCGGGGAGGGCGAAGTACCGTCCGGCCTTGTAGCCTTCCACCTCCGAGAAAAACTTGTTAAGGACTGGGAGGTTGAGCTTGGCGCGGTGGGTCTCGGCGATGAACTTGTCGCGCGTGAGGTTTGCCGGGGTCTTGCCTTTGGCCTCGGCCTCCTGGAGCTGCGTGAAGTAGAACCGGTCGTACTCCATCTTCGACAGGATGAACTTCCGGATGGCGCTTTCGCTCCGGCGCCCTTCCTTGGGCGCGGTCTCGGGTTTTGCCGCCGGTTTGGCGTCCTGGGCGATCGCCGCCGCGGGCGCGAGCCAGAGCCAGAGGGCCGCAATGAGAAGTGCAATTCGACACGCTGCGTTCAGAGTGAGTTTCGACATCGTTTTCTGCCCCTCGCGAAAGTCGTTGCCGGTTGAGACCAACTTCAAAACTAGAATAGCGGGCATACTAGGACAAAAAACCGAAAAAGACAACGGAAACGTTCGGGTCCTGCGATTCGGAGTACTGTCTGGTGGTCGCCCACCAACACGCCCCTCCACCGTGTCTCGCGATGCTCCGCCGGACGCTTCGAGGTGAACAGCGATCGGTTTTGGCGAGACACGGCTCCAGGACGCGCCGGCGGGCGACCTGCGCCGTGCACAGCGTCGTACTCCAAATGCCAGTTCGGGTCCGTTTCCTTGACTTTGCGCGGCCCGAGACTAGTATCTGCGCACATGCAACACGTGGTTGCACAAAACAAGGAGGACAGACAGGGCATGAGAGCGAAACTTTTGGGCGCGTTGATTGTTGGTCTTGTGATCACCATCCCGGCGATGTTCATTTCGTGCGGTGGCGACGACGAAACCGAGTCCGACGGCGGAACTGGCGGCGAAGGAGACACGGGCGGACCGGCCGACACAGGCGGGCCGGTCGACTCCGGCGCGACGCCGGATGCGGGAGGAACGACAGATGCGGGTTGGCTGGCCACGGGGCAGTTCACCGCAAAGGCCGTCGATTTCTTCACGAAGAGCCCGATCAAAGGCGCCCAGATCGATGTGCTCGACGACGCGACCGGCGAGCCGACAGGAATGACGACGACGAGCCTCGAAGATGGGACCTTCGCTTTTGACGGCCTGCCGGACGCGGCCGTGAACATCGGCGTCCGCGCCACGATGACCGATTACATGCCGACCGTCCAGTACCATTTCCCAAAAGACGCCCAGCACGTCACCGTCAACGTCGTCTCCAATTCCACGGTCGGGATCATTTCGGCCCTGCTCGGCGTCGAGGTGGATCCAGCGAAAGGGTCGGTCGCGGGAGGGGTCTTCTGGGGCGACCTGACTGGTTACGAAGGCATAGGTTGCGCCATGGTGACGACTGAACCGGCAAGCGGAGCGATCCACTATACCGACAACAGCGGCTACCCGACCAAGGATCGTGACGCGCTCGGGACCAACAAAAAAGACGGCATCTTCACAATAATCAACGTGGATGCCGGCGCGGGGGTGGAGATCACAGCGACGCTCGACACCGTGAGCGGCACGACGACGCTCCCGAAGGTCCACGCCGGGTCGCTCTCGATTGCCAATATCTGGTTTGACAAGACCACGTACCCCGCCAACCCCACGCCGGCGGCGTGCGAGTAAGCAAGTGACCGGTAGCCAGGGCCAGTAGCCAGCAGGCAGTAGGCGGCAGGCCGTAGGAACCATTGTGGGATAAGAAAACGGGCGACCCGATCGGGCCGCCCGTTTTTCATTGGCCACTGGCAACTGGCAACTGGCGACCGGCCACTGCTCACTGCGGTTTGAGCACCAGCCGCCACTCCGCGTTGGCGACGACCTCGTCCTCGGCGTACCACCATTCGTGGCGGTCGTTTACGCTCCAGAGGTTTCGGATCTGGTCGTCGTAGTGCTTGTTGCCCATCTTGCCGACCTGACCCCCGGGTATGGCGTTCCATGCCCTGACGCCGGCAGAGGTCATCTCGATCACCATCCGGATGGCGGGGCCGCCGGAATACGAGAAATCGTAGTCGGGCGCGAGCGTGCCGACTCCGTAGTCGCACGCGTCCACCGCCCAGTTGTCCCCGTGGCGCGGGAAGCCGTGGGGGAAGTCCTTGTCGTTGGGCGTGGGGATATTGAACGAGTCCTCGCCCGATGCGTGCTCGAGCGTGAGCGTGTGCAACTTCCCCCACTGCCACTGCGCGAGGTCGTCGGTCCCGAACCCGCCGGGCACGGGCGTTGCCGCCCCGCGCGCGATTGCGTCGGCCAACGCCTTGAGGGCGATGAACGAGAGCGATTCGGTGACGGCATCGGTCGAGACGTCATCAAAGATGATGCTGCGGCCGTCGGGCCCGGTTTCCATGACGAGCTCGGCCTCGTCCTTGATGATGTGGTGGAGTCCCCTGATGGCCGAGTCGTCGCTCATCCAGGCGCCCGCGGCGCCAAGCTCGTCTCCGACGGCGTACGGGACGAAGGTGGTGAGCCAGAGGTTGTAGATGGACGCGGCGATCGAGCGCTTGACGTCGTCCTGGGTGGTCTCGTTGCGCACACCGCTTGAGGCGATGAAATTCCAGCCGTTAAGGTACGTCCCCCAAGCCTCCTTCATTTTGGCCGTGAGCATGCCTTTGAGCGCCGGGTCCGAGTCCGGCGCGTCGGCGTCGGCGGCCTCGGCGTCGGCCACGGCCTGCCGGAGGACGTCGACGAAAACAGACGCGCTGTTCGAGAAGTGGTCGGACTGGATGGTCTTGATGTCGTCGGGTGTGAGCTTGGCGCCCTCGGGCCGCTCGCCGGTGGCATTGGTGATCCGATCGGTTATGCGCCCCGCGCGCCAGCCGACGTCCCAGACAAAGCCGAGGTAAGGCTTCCCGTCGTCGAGCACTTCATTTAAAGGATCGCCGTCGAACGCGATCCCGAGGGGATCGTTGTTCGCCGTCACGACGTATCCTTTGGCGGGGTCGAGCGCGTGCGGGATCTGTGTGTCGTCGACTTCTCCAATCCAATCGTAGTCGCCCGTGCCGGGCATCGGGAGGTACGGCGGGTGCGTGCGGTCGATGCTGCGCCTTACCGGCACGCGCGCCGACCCGGTGTGAAAAATGTGCCCGTCGCGGCCTATCATCACCATGTTCTGCGCCCCGACCCTGAAATTGTCGAAGGCGTCCTCGAACTCGGCCTGCGTCTTGGCCCGGCCCGCGAGGAAGAACGCGAGCACCTCGTTGCTCGGGTCGTGGCCCGTCCAGTGGACGGTGATTGCGCTCGTCCCGTCCTCGGAAAACGCGAGCACGGGGCCGTGGTGCGGGACTTCGGGGTAGTCTATGGAGAGGACGCACCAGTCCCCGTCCTGCGCCGCCGCCCACTCGGGGTGCCGGTCCTTGACGGGCTGGGGCACCGAGCCCGCGCAGTCGCTCCCTTCGTCCGGCCGGTAGCGGAACTGCTCGTTGCGCGCGACTATCTCGACTTGGACTGCCGCCTCGGGACCCGCGCTCCCGTCGGGGTCGTTCGTCACCGTGCCCCAGCGCCCGCCGCCGTCGGGGTCGAGATCCTCGACGAAGTAGTCGGTCACGTCCATGGCCT
Organism: Deltaproteobacteria bacterium; assembly: GCA_016218965.1. Taxonomy (GTDB): domain Bacteria; phylum Myxococcota; class SpSt-1050; order SpSt-1050; family JACRCP01; genus JACRCP01. Next base: position 18,412 of record JACRCP010000050.1, read on the forward strand.
CGACGGTTGCGCCCCAGGCGAGATGTCCGTTATGTCCCAAGATCACGCCCGGCCCGGCGGGGAACGAGACGCCCATGACCGAGAGGTCCGCGGCGCCCGAGCGGGCGAGATCCATGTGCATCTCGTACCAGACCGGCGGGTTGTCGAGACCAAGGTGCGTGTCGTTCGCGAGCATCGTGCCGCCTGAGGCCGAAAGCGTCGGACCGACTATCCAGTTGTTGCTCCCGCACGGCTTGCCGCGGTCGCACAGCAGGCGGGGTTTGAGTCCGGCGGCCGGGGACTGGACTGCGAGCCTTTCGCGTGCCTTCCGGAGCAGGTCGCGCGTGCCGGCGAGCCTCGGAAGACGGTCGCGATAGACTGCCAGCCTGTCCGCGCGGCTTTGCGGCATGCCCTTCCACGCCGCGTGCGTCGTCCCGTCGGGCCAGGTGTCGTGCACCGCGGCCTGCCTCGGCGGCTTGAACGTGTGGAGGTCCGCAAGGATCCCCTCGCGCGGGTCGCCCTGCGGGAAGGCAGCAAGGAGCGCCGAGACCGCGTCGGCGTAGTCGAGCTCGTCCAGGTAGTTGTCGTATGAGAGGTCGTAGGTCTGGTAGCGGCCGAAAGCGAGGCAATCCACGCCGGTCCACGGCGCAGCGTTTTTGGGCGTCACCCCGAGCATCGAAAGCTCGATCCCGAGGTCCATCCCTGAGGCCGACCCAACAAAGGCGTTGACGCCCTCGGCGTAGGCGTCCAGCGCTTTTTTGATGTCCGAGTCCGCCGGGAGCGCGTCGTAGACCTCCTGGGCGGTCTTCCGCATGTGGTGGATCCGGATCGGCTCGTCGGCCTGGAGTGCCACGGCGCCAAAGAGCTCCGCGAGCGTCCCCGAGGGGAAGCGGCGGAAGGTCTCCATCTGGAAGTACCGGTCCTTGGCGTGCATGTAGCCGATAGCGAAGAAGAGGTCGTGTTCGCTTGCCGCGTAGATGTGGGGCACGCCCCACGAGTCGCGGACGACGTTGATTCTGCCGTCGAGACCCGCAAACGGCTTTTCCTCGTCGACCTTGAGCGCCTCGATCCCCGTCCCGCCGCCGGTGTCCTCCCCGCCCGCGTCCGGCGTCCCCGCGTCCGGCGTGCCCCCGCCCGTGTCCTGCGTCCCCCCGTCCTGCCCCGCCCCGCCGGTGTCCTCCGCGTCATCCCCGCCGCCGCAGGCCGCAGTCAAAAGAAGCACGGCCATCATCATCAATGCCCAGGTTGCCTTCATGCCCTTCTCCTTGAACGGGTTTCGTTTTTCGCTGAAACTTCGACCGCCGCAGATACTACCCGCCCCGGCGGGGGGTGTCAAACACCGCACGAGGCGATGTCTTGGAGTGCGGCGGCTCGACGCCGCCTTGAACTCGCGCCGGCTCGACGGCGCGTGCCCGGACCCGGAAGCGGCAAGATGGAGGATCTCGACGAGTTGCGGTAGTATGCCGTTGCGAACCGGCCACCGTCGGCGGGGAAAACACATGCGCGTCGATATCTCCGAAGTTTCCAAGTCTTTCGGCCCCGTCAAGGGACTCGACCACGTGTCTGCGGCCTTCGGCCCCGGCGAAGTGGTGGCCGTCGTCGGGCTGAACGGTGCCGGAAAAACGACTTTGTTGCGCACTCTCGCAGCGATTGTCGGGCCGGATTCGGGGGAGATCCGTTTCGACGGCGAACCGTTCCGTCGTGACAGGCTGGATCTCAGGAAACGCCTCGCGTTCCTGCCTGACTTCCCGCCACTGACGTCTGCGACCGTCGCAAGGCACATCGCCACAGTGCTAACCCGACTTCCAACCTTCGCCCCTGCGAGTCCCGTAATATCGCGGGGTTAGCTCGTCATTCAGTGACTACGGCTCTCACCCATGTCCTCACGGGTTTCATAACCTCCATCGGCATTCGCAGCGTCTCGTAGATCTCC
>JACRCP010000051.1 GCA_016218965.1 Deltaproteobacteria bacterium
TCAGGGTGAAAGGCGGTGGGTACGGGCGAGACACGGCTCCAGGACGCGCCGGCGGCCGACCTGCGTGGCTGAATGCGGCAATGTTCGTTTTCAGCGCTCCCGCAGACCCGGCACCGAAAGCCCCTTTCACGGGGCGGCCCCCGCCAGGCCGACGGTTTGGCACGAGCAGCCGCCTGCGGAGTCTCCGTCGGCGGTGCCGCCTCCCGGGCCGCCCCCGGCGTCGCGCCGAGTCCCGGGCCCGCCGGCGTCGGACTGTCCCCCGCCGGAATCCTCCGCCAAAGCGGCATCTTGCGCCGTCTCGCCGTCACTCCCCGCGCTGCCATCGCCGGGTGGTGTGCCGGTGTCCTGTTCCGCGGCATCGGGATCGGGCTGGCCTTGGTCGGTTGCCGGGCCTTGATCGGTGCCGGAGGCGTCGGGCTGCGGCGCCCCGTCCGGCGTGGTTCCGGCGTCTCCGTCGGCGTCGGCGACGCTCGCGTCGATCCCCGAATCCGGGACCCCCGTGTCAAGGACTCCGGTGTCGGGCGTCCCGGCGTCGGGCGGGGCCGCGCACGATTCGGCGGCCTTCGTGATGGTGATGGTGTCGATGATCTGGTTGTTCTGCGGGTAGGCCGCCCAGGTATCCAATTTGAGGGTCTCGTTCTTGATGTCGGCGACGATGTAGTGGTGGTCTCCGGAGCATTTCGCCCGCCCGGTCAGAGTGCCGCACAGGAACGCGGGGATCGTGAACGCCCCCGCGCCGCCCGAAACGTAGAACACCGTCCCCTGCGCGTAGTTGCTGGCGCCGACGGGGCAGGGGTCGGACGATCCCGGGTCGCCCTTGGTCGCGCACGCCGTCGGCTCGAAGCGCTCGTACCAGTGGTTGTGGCTCGTGAAGACGACGTCAACATGGTGCTTGTCGAAGATGGGAATCAACGCCGCGTTCTGCCCCTCCTCGTTGGGCGGGTGGGAAACGGAGAAGACGACCTCCTTGGTGTAGCTTGGCGAGTGGTAGAAGACGAACTTCCACTTCCGGGGGTTGGCGGTGAAGACCTCGTCGAGCCAGGCGGCCTGGTTGCCGAACGCGCCGGAGCCGCCCTTGAAACCCTCGGTCGAAAGCGCCACGATGATGGCGTTCCCGTACGTGAAGAAGTAGTAGTCCTCGGTCCCGCTGCCGTATGTCCCCTGTGAGCGCGGGAGCGCAAAGAGCTGGTTGTAGTTGGCGGTGTCTCCGTCGCCCGGCCCGTTGTCGTGGTTGCCGATGGTCGGCATGAACGCGATTGTCGAGGCGACCGTCTCGGTCCAGCCGAGGAAGTCGTTCCACCCGTCTATGTTGTCTCCGTCGGTCACGAGGTCGCCGCCGTTTAGGGCGAACTCGGGGTTCTGGCCCACGGACTGGCCGAGGATCTGCGGCCAGTTTTGTCCCCCGCCGAAGGTCGGATCGGGCCGGTTGTCCCCCGTGAAGACGAACTTGAAAGAGCCGCAGGCCTGGTCCTGCTCGGGCCCGGTCATAAACGAACTCTCCTTTGTGTATCCGCCGGCGGCGCTCCCCGCCACGTAGTAGTAGACGGTGGACGGCGAGAGTTTCGTCAGTGTGGCCTCGTGGACGAACCCCAGGCCCGAGGTCGCCTGGAACGAAGTCCCCGGGGCCGTGGCGGTGTACGCGCCCGGGCTGGTCCCGTAGCGGACCTCGGTGTCCGCCGCGGCGTCGGTGTTCCACGAAACCGTCATCGTGGTCGAGGTGTCGTCGGTGAAAGAGAGCCGCACTCCCGTCGCCGCCGCGTGCGCGTCGCCCGGCATTGCTGTGAACAGAACCGTTGCTGCGGCGGCGAGCGCGATCGGAGCGAGTCCCATGCGGGTTTTCATTGCTATTTCCCTCCCGGTTGCGCCGGTCCGTTTGCCTTTCGATTTCCCTCCAGAGCAGGCTTCAGTCTACCAGCCATCCGAACGATTGTAAAACGAAGCCCGTGCCCCGGCACTCGCGAATTCTTCGTTGTCGAGGTGCGGTTTCTGGTAGAATCGTGCCGTTTCGGGCGCCGTGAGACGCGAGGTGACACGTGGGCGCGAGGGATTCCGAGCCATCCGACCCCGGGCGCACCGCCCGCGATCTCCGGCCGCTCCTCGTGTTCTTTTTCTTTTCCGGCGCCGCCGGGCTCATCTATCAGGTCATATGGGTCCGTGAGTTCGGCAACATCTTCGGCAACACGATCCACTCGGCCTCCCTCGTGGTCGCGGTGTTCATGGGCGGGCTGGGCCTTGGCGCGGCGCTCGCCGGGCGGTGGGCGGACCGGCGATACGCGGGCGACGCAGTTGCGCCTCTCAAGCTGTACGCCCGTGTCGAGATTCTCATCGCGGTGTCGGCGCTGGCCGTCGCGCTGGGCCTTCCCGCGCTGGTGGAGCTGTCGGCGCCGATCTCGCGGTACGTTCCCGGGCCGAACGGCTGGTTTGTGCCCTCGACCGGCTCGCACGCGGCGCGATACGCCGTCGCGGTGGCAATCCTCCTGCCTGCGACGACGTTGATGGGCGCCACACTGACGCTGCTCATCCGGTACGCCGTAGCGGCTGACGTCGCGTCGGCCGGTTGGCGTATCGGCCTCCTGTACGCGGCCAACACGCTCGGGGCCGCCGCGGGGACGTTTCTCACGGACATGCTGCTCGTTCCGTCGATGGGGCTTCGGGGGACGCAGATGGTCGCGGTTCTCGCCAACCTGGGGGCCTCGCTCGGGGCGTTCAGGCTCTCGGCCGGCCGCAGCGGCGGGGCGGCAGGACTTGAGGCGCCGCCGGCCGTTGCGGCCGAGGGATCCGGGGCGGGTGTTTCGGGGGTCCTGCTGGGAGCGGCGATCTTTTTGGCGGGGTTCGCGGCGATGGGCATGGAGATCGTCTGGTTCCGTCACATGTCGAGCATGCAGGTCGGCCAGCGATCGGTCTTCTCCACCGTCCTTGGCGTCATCCTGCTCGGAATCGTCGCCGGTTCGTTCGCAGGCGGTCGGATCGAGCGCCGGACGCGCCGGCCGGTCGAGATCTTTGTCGTTTGCCAGGCGTGTTTCGTCGCGGCGACGCTTGCGGGGCTGTTTCTTTACCATCGAGTCGCCGTCAGCGACGTTTTGAGGTCCGCCCGGGAACAGTTCGGGACGCTGCCGGAGGCGGCGGTGCTTGCGTTGAGGTTTGGCGTCCGTCTCGTCCCGACGCTTTTCGTCGTGGGCCTGCCGGCACTGTTCCTGGGCGCCACGTTCCCATTGGTCAACGCGTGCATCCAGCGCGCCGAGCACACGGTGGGGAGGCGGGCGGGCGCCTTGTACTTTGCCAACACGTTCGGCGGCGTCGCCGGCTCGCTCGTCGCCGGTTTCGCGATACTGCCGGCCCTGGGGAGCCGGCCGGCGGTGGCGCTTTTGTGCGCGGTGGCCGGAGCCGGCGTGGTCGTAATGCAGCTCGCGGCATCGGGGTTGTCCGGGACCGGATCCCGCGTCCGCGCGGCCGCGTGTACGGGAACAGCAGCGGCCATCGGGGCCGGCGTTTTGCTCTGGCTTCAAACCGACGCCGACTTCCTCGTGATGCGAAGCATCGAGCCCCTCTTGCGGCGCGAGGGGGTTCAAGTTCTTGCGGTAAGCGAAGGCACGACCGAAACGGCGGTCGTGCTTACGCGGGGCGACTATTCGGACCTGGTGACCGACGGGCACCCGATGTCGTCCACGCATCGGCTGGGGCAGCGGTACATGCGGGCGTTTTCGCACCTGCCCCTGCTCATGATGGATTCGCCCGAACGCGTCCTGGTCATCTGCTTCGGGGTCGGGAACACGCTCCACGCCGCTTCGCTGCACCCCTCGGTGCGCGAGCTCGACGTCGCCGACCTGTCGGAAAACGTGCTTGGTCAGGCGCGATGGTTCGCGGACGCAAACGGGAACGTCCTTTCGGACCCGCGCGTCCGCGTTTTCGTAAACGACGGGCGCCAGCATCTCCGCATGTCTCCGGAGAACCGGTACGACCTTGTCACGCTCGAACCGCCGCCAATAAACCTCGCCGGCGTCTCGGCGCTCTACTCAAAGGAGTTCTATGAGCTGGCGCGGAGCAGGCTTCGCCCCGGGGGCTTCGTCACGCAGTGGCTGCCGCCGAAACAGGTGTCCGCGGAGGCGGTGCTGGCCGCGGTCAGGGCATTCATAGAGGTCTTCCCGCAGGCCGTTTTGGTGTCGGGGACCGGGCTCGAACTGATACTTATGGGCACTTCGGCGGACGGGATCAAGATCGACGCGGCGAGAGTGGCGCGAATACTTGCTGAAAGACCCGCGGTTCGCGAGGACCTCAAGCGCTACTCGATGGCGCGGCTGACGGAGATCGTCGGCTCGTTCGTGAGCGACGCGGCAACTATGGAACGAGTGACGAACGGCGTTCCGCCGCTGACCGATGACCTGCCGATCATGGAGTACGCCGAGTTCACCCCCGGGGTCGACCGGATACCGACAGAATTGTTCAACGTCGAGGCGGTGGCGGCGTGGTGTCCGGGCTGTTTCAGCGACGGCGAGCCGGTGGCGCCGTTGACGGACTTGAGGGAACACCTGTCGGTGTCGAGTATCCTGTACGCGCAGCCGCATCTGGGGAGATCGATCGAGGGTCTTGAAAAGCTCCCGCTTTCGGCGCGGAACACCATCCTCCGGAGCCCCTACTTCCTCTCGTACTTCAGGACCGACGCGCGCGGCGGCACCGACGAACCGTCGTCCCAAGGGGCCGAGTGAGACAGTTCTTGGGCGGCGGCCGGGGTTTCCGAGCCGGGCAACGAAAAGGCGCCCCGGGGCACGCAAACTGATACGGACAAGCAGGACAAGGACTTGGACGGACTCATACGAAGCCGACCGCGCCGATGTCGCCCGGGAAGGGAACCCCGGCCACCGCCCCAAGTTGGGATCCGTTTTCGGTTCAGTCGCACGTCAGGCGCCAGGCGTCGAGGTCCCACGTCTTGATGAGCGTCGAAAAACCGGCAATGGTCGGGTCGCCGCACACCTCGGCCTTCCTGGCGGGGCCTTCCGACGTCTGGTTGACGTACTCGATGTGAAAGACCGGTTTGTCCGCGTTGATGAACGGCTTGAGATCCCTGCACTCGTTGTACGCGAGGCACTCCTCGTTGACCTGGAACTCGAACCTTGAAACCACTTTCGTCACCAGGCCGAGGCAGTTCTTGAGCCCGACGGCGAGCCCGCGCGCGTGCGCCGCGTCGGCGAGGAACTCGAGGTAGTCCTGCTGGTCGGCGGCCGTGAGCGGGAAACCGGTGTCGTTCTGGTAGCCGTCCACGTTGTCGGGGTCCACGGCGTCGCACTTCTTCTGGACGGCGATGTCCATGCGATCCGCCATGATGATTCGGACGTTCTGTGACCGGACGTCGAGCCACCACTCGCCCGGCCAGTTGTCGAGGGGCTTTCCGTAGTCGCTCTTCTGGAACTTTGCCTTGTCGGGGCGCCAGTCCTCGTACGACCCGGCCGAGAAATAGCAGATCACCTTGCGGCCGTCGGCCTTGAGCTTGTTTATGACCGACTGGTCGGTGTCAAAGAGGTCGATGTCGTAGACCTCGACATCTACGTTGGTGCTCAGCGTTCCCTGAAGCTGGATCTGCCACGAGGTCCCCGCCGCCGGCCGCCACCAAGACGGCCCGGCGTCCACCCCTGCGTCCGTCCCCGCGTCTTGGGCTGCGTCGTCCGTAGTCCCCGTGTCTGCCCCCGTATCTGTCTCCGCGTCTTGCGACCCGTCGGCCACCGTCCCCGCGTCGTCCGGCGAGCCGACGTCGTCACCGGTCGCGGCATCGATCGAGGAGTCTTCGGTCGCGGCGTCGGACCCGCCTGCGTCACTGCCCGATTTCGCGTCAGGCGTCGTCCCGCCGCCATCACCGGTCACGCCGCTTTCGGTCCCGGTGTCGTTGCATGCGAGAAGAGCCAAACCGATCAACCCGGCTCCAACGATCACGATCGAGAGCAGCCTCTGCACCTTTGCACCTCCGAAGGGGCGTGTTGGGCCGATGATAGCAGAAACAGCGCTCCGGAGGCAAAACCGCCGCCTACCTCGTCCTTTGTCTGAAATGAAACACGCGCGAACCCGCCGAACCGGATCGGCGCGGCGCGGGGTGCGGGCCGCGCGAAGGGGCGCGTCCCCGCGCGAATTCGTTGTGCTGCGGCGCAGGAGCGCGGTAGTCGAAGCCGTCGAGGGTCCTTCTCGAGATCCGCGCCCCCAGCACCCTTTCGATCACGCGCACCATCTGTTCGTCCTCGGCCGTCACAAACGTGAACGCGTCGCCGGTCTTTGCCGCCCGGCCCGTCCTCCCGATCCGGTGCGTGTAGGCGTCGGCGGTGTCGGGCATGTCGTAGTTGATGACGTGCGAGATCGTCGATACGTCAATCCCGCGCGCGGCGATGTCGGTGGCGACAAGGACTCGGTGACGCCCGCTTCTGAAGCCGTCGAGCGCCTCCTGCCGCCGGTTCTGCGACAGGTTTCCCTGTAGCGACGAGGCCGAAAACCCCGCCCTCTCGAGTTGCTGCCCCACGCGTTTGGCGCGATGCTTCGTGCGCGCGAAGACCAGCACCGATCCGGCGTCGAGGCGCCCCAGAATGCCTATGAGCAGCCCGGTCTTGAGGTGCTGCGGGACCGGGTAGAGGGCGTGCGAGACCGTCTCTGCGGGGGCGGTGTGCCCCACCTGGACCGTGATCGGATCCCGCAGGACGTCGTGGGCGAGTCGCTTGATGTCGTCGGGCATCGTCGCCGAGAACATGAGCGTCTGCCGGCGCGCCGGGACGGCGCGGACGATCCGGCGAACGTCCGGGAGGAAGCCCATGTCGAACATCCGGTCGGCCTCGTCGATCACGAGGACCTCGACGCGTGAAAGGTCGATGGTCCCACGCTCGACGTGGTCGAGCAGGCGCCCCGGGCAGGCGATGACGATCTCGACGCCGCGGCGGAGCCGCTCGGTCTGGGGGTTGATGTTGACCCCGCCGTAGACCGCGATCGAGCGGATGCCGGTCGACGCTCCCATCTCGGTGATGTGGCAGTGGATCTGCTCGGCGAGCTCGCGGGTCGGCGCGACCACGAGCGCGCGCACCGCGCCGCGCGGGCCCGAGAGAAGCCGCTGGAGGATTGGGAGGCCGAACGCCGCGGTCTTGCCGGTTCCGGTCTGCGCAAGCCCCATGACGTCGCGGCCATGCAGCACCTGCGGGATGGCCCTGGCCTGGATCGGTGTCGCCGTCACGTAACCAAGGGCCTTGACGCCGGCCGCTATGCGGGGGTCGAACGAGAATGAGTCGAAGTTCATTTGGTGACACTGTACCACGTTTCGACCGGAACGCGAATCGAACGCCGTCAAACCATCGCGTTGCAGTGGCAACACGCCGGTGCCATGCCGGTCCGTCGCCGCCGGTGCATCGTCCCTCTTCCAATCCGGCGGCGATGAGTAGTATCATCGGGTCCATAGGGAGGAGATGCCGCGATGAGAGAGGTTGTGAGCGGTTCCGCAGGGCTGATATTGCTCTTTGCCGGCATTCTGACGTGTACGGACGCGCACGCGGGGGCGCCGGCCTCGTACGCAGAAATGAGGATCGTCACGTACAAAGTCCCAAGGGGCGGGCCGATCGTGCTGGAGTTTTCGGGCAACTGCATGGCGAAACTGCCCGATTCGCTCAACGGCAAGGTCCGGATAGAGCGGGACGGGAACCCGGTGCCCGGGTCGTGGCGGAAGGACGCCCGCTCGGGCTTCCAGCCGCAGAGAGGCGCCCGCCGGCCACCCGGTCGTTGACGAACAGGGTGGATTCGAGTCGTCGCCAGATCATCTCCGGGATGACCGAAATGGGACTGCCTGTATCGGTCTTGGTCCTGTTTCCCTTTGCCCGGCCACAGCAGACCCGAGATGAATACGTTGGTGTCAAGGACGACCGTTGGACGGTCAGGCACCCCCGCCTCCCTTGCCACGTCGATACCGGTGGACCTCCTCGTTTATCTCGTCCATTGGCATCGCCGTCCCGCGCGCCCGGCTGGAAAACTCCGAAGGCAGCGCCGGGTTGACCCGTTTGAGAATGATTGTGTCGCCCTCGGCCCAGACGGCAAGCTCGCCGTTCTTCCTGAACCGCCGGGCAATAGTGCCAGGGAGCTTGACGCATCCGTTTGCCTGAACCCTCACCGATCTCATGTGTATCTCCCTTCATGCGCTCGTGGTCGTCCCACTTCGCTGTTCCCATTTTACCTCAGTCATCCGCGCCGCCCCGCGTTCCGTACAGGTAGTCCTCGAGTTTCTCCGACCAATCGGGTGGCCCATTCAGGTCCAGCGCCCGCGCGGTGCGCAGGAACGACGGGGCCTGCGGGCTTTCGGGATCTTCGTCCTGCACCGTGATGAGCACCCGCGTGTTCGGCGCCAGCGGCATTGGTTCTTCGGGCCTCAGCACCGCGCCGTCAAAAGTGGCAAACAGCTTTCGAGTCATGGCTCAACTCCTCGATTCGCCCGTCCCGCAACGAGTATACACGGGATTATCCCGATTCCCAATCTCGACCGCTTGCTCGACCACTTTTTCGCAGCTGGTGGCCGGTTGCCCGTGGCCGGTTGCCCGTGGCCCGTTGTCCGTGGTCCGTGGCCCGTTGTCCGCACGGATCACCGATCACCGACAACCGACAACCGCTCACTGCCTATACTTCACCGTCACTTCCGCATAATCGACCGATATCTCGCCAGTGCCCGTCCCATTCGGTGCCACCGGCGTCACGGCGAAGTTGAGCGTCTGCTGGTCGCCGAAGAAGAGCCGGGTGATCACCTGCGGGTCCGTCGTGGTCCAAGAAACAAGCTGGGGATTCCCCGGCGCCGCGTTGTTGGTCGCCACCACCTTCCACATCCCCTCGTCTACCGGGCAATCAGTCACAGGCCCAACGTGCACCGAAGAGCCGCTTCGACGGGAGCCATGACAGCCAGGGCGCCGATGCGTTTGTCGATCTCGTTTTCGAGAACAGTGGCGAGGTTGTCCGTCATGACGACTGAATCGGTCAACAACCCGGCGTGTCTCCCTTCAGTGCTGTCGCGCGCAATCGCCACACGGCTGGCGTGACCAGTGCGCGCCAGATTGCTGGTGATCATGGCCACGACCACCTGCGCCAGACCTGTTCCGAGGTTGTCAGCCTGTACCACCAGGGCCGGACGACGTTTGGCTGTTCTCAGGTTGGAGTCGGGAAACAGAACCAGAACCACATCGCCCCGTCTAAAGCGCGTCATAGGCGTCCATCTCCGGTCGATCCCAGTCCTCGGCAAACGCTTTCAACCTGGCTCGGAGTTCCAACGCCTGATCCTCGTCGACACCCCGCGAACGCAGATCGACGGCGCCTTGGGGAACGAACGTCACGATGACCTTGGCGTCCTCGACATCGTCGGGAATCTCCAGGAGCTCGACCTTGCCGTTCTTGAACACGCCCTCGACAGTTTTCAACATCGCTGGAAACCTCCACGTTCTCAACCGGATTCTATCACTGTTCCCGCGAGCCGTCGAACAAAACGCCCGGCTTCTCCGCTCCGGTACCGTTGTGGCGCCGTTCGTCCGAGCCGTGCTTCCTGCCGAGCCGTGCGCGCGAGCAAGCGGAACGTGGCCCGTGGTCTGTCGCCGGTTGTCGGTTTCTGGTTTTCCGTACCGATCACCGACCACCGACCACCGATCACCGACAACCGCTCACTGCCTGTACTTTACCGTCACCTCGGCATAATCCACCGAAACCTGCCTTGTTCCGGTCCCATTCGGCGCCACGGGCGTCACGGCTCCGGCAACAGCGCCTTGAGCTGGGAGGCGAGCGGCGGGAAGTCCATGGTGACGATATCCCAGAGGATGTTGCAGTCCACGGCATCATAGCCGTGAACGAGGCGGTTGCGCGTGCCGATGAGTTGCCTCCAGGGGATTTCCGGGTGGGCGTTGCGCGCCCCGTCCGAAACCCGGGTGGCCGCCTCACCGACGATCTCCACCAGTTTCAACAGCGAAAGGAAGAAAATGCGGTCTGTCTCGAGCTCCGGCCTCGTCCGTCCCTGAACGAGTGCGATCGCCTCCTGGACGTGGTCATGCATCTGGCGAAGCGAAATGGTGTCGTCATGCCGCGGCATATTGCACCAGCGCCTCGTGAAGCACCTCATCCCTGAAGTACTTGCTCAGAGAAGCGGCCGTATGGAGATCCACCCGCCTGCCCAAGATCGTCGACAAATCGTCCTGCATCCGGATGAAATCAAGGCCCACCCTGACGCCCGGTTGAAACTCCACGAGCACATCGACGTCACTGTCAGCCCGAAAGTCGTCGCGGAGGATGGACCCGAAAAGCGCCAGGCGCCGGATGCCGTTCGCTCGACAGAACGATGCTATCTTGTCTCTTGGAATCTCTATGCCGTGAAGGTCCATCGTCAGGTCGTCCTTCCGTCGTCGCGACCGTCTCCGGACGCCGGCTTCGCGACCACTCTGGCACGACTCGGACAAGCGTGTCAATCGAGTTGTCCGACCTCCAGCCTCCAGCCTCCAGCCTCCGCCTGCTACGGCAGGCGGTACTTCACCGTCACCTCTGCGTAGTCCACGGAGACTTCGCCGATACCCGTCCCATTGGGCGCCACCGGCGTAACGGCGAAATAGAGTTGTTGTTGCGCGCTGAAAAACAGCCGCGAGACGACCAACGGATCCGTGACGTTCCACTGTACCAGAGACGGCGAACCCGGAGCGCTGGCGTTGGCCGCCACAGGATTCCATGTCCCATCGTCCCAAGCTCTCAGATCGACGCCATTCGTAGCAACCCCGCCCGGATAACCCACTCCGCCAGCGTAAAACGTGGCTGTGACCGACTTGAATTCCAGTGTCGCCGGGTATCCCGCGTCCGCGAAGTTCACCACCATCATCTCTGACTCTAGTTTCGCCATTTCAGTGCTGAAAAGTTGACAAACACGGCTACCCGGCGTCTTTGAGACGCCAACCCTTTTGCCCAAAGGTGGTAGCCATGCTTGAAGGCATTCTACGCGACCTCCTGGAGCTTACGCAAA
>JACRCP010000061.1 GCA_016218965.1 Deltaproteobacteria bacterium
GATCTCGTCGAAGTTCTTCGCCTTCGCCAGCCCCTTCACCGCAAGTATCTTCGTAATAGCCGACGTGAGCGTCGTCTTCCCGTGGTCCACGTGCCCGATTGTCCCGATGTTCACGTGCGTCTTGTTCCTGATAAACTTTTCCTTCGCCATGGCACCCTCCTCTACTCGCGAAATGCGTTTACGTCCGGACCGCCTTCGCCTCGAACGCCACATCAACTCCCCGCAACCTGGTCACAAGCTGGTCCGAGAGGTTCCGCGGCAACGGCGCGTAGTGCGAAAACTGCATCGTGTACGTCGCCCGCCCCTGCGAGAGCGACCTGATCGCCGTGGCGTAGCCGAAGCTCTCGGCAAGGGGCATCGCCCCGCCTATCACCTGGACCGCCGCGCGGCTCTCGGTCCGTTCGATCTTCCCGCGCCGGCCGTTAAAATCCTTGATGACGGCGCCGGCGAACTCGTCGGGGGTCACGAGCTCGGTTTGCATGATCGGCTCCATGAGGACGGGGTCCGCGGCCTCACACGCGTCCTTGAACGCCATGGAGGCGGCGATCTTGAACGCAATCTCCGTCGAGTCCACCTCGTGGGAAGAGCCGTCGACGAGCACCGCCCTCACGTCGACCACTGGGTAGCCCGCCAGCACCCCGTTCTCCATCGCCTCGCGCACGCCCGCCCGAACGGCCGGAACGAACTCCTTGGGGATCTTCCCCGCGGCGATTCCCTGGTCAAACGAGCACCCCTTCCCCTGGCCCGCGGGCTCGACGCGGAGGATGACGTGCCCGTACTGTCCGCGGCCGCCCGTCTGTCGGATGTACCTGCCCTCGGCGGACGCCGGGCGCGCGACCGTCTCCTTGTAGGCGACCATCGGCCTGCCGACATTGGCGTTCACCCGAAACTCACGCATCAGCCTGTCGACTATGATCTCAAGGTGCAACTCGCCCATCCCCGATATGATGGTCTGGCCCGTCTCGTCGTCGACCTTGACCCGAAACGACGGGTCCTCGATCGCAAGCTTCTGGAGGGTGACGGCCAGTTTGTCCTGGTCGGCCTTGGTTTTTGGCTCGATGGCGATGCTCACGACCGGGACCGGGAACTGCATCGACTCGAACACGATGGCGTGCTTCTCGTCGCTCAAGGTGTCGCCCGTCGTGGTCGCCCGAAAGCCCGCCACGGCCCCGATGTCCCCGGCGCCGAGATCCCTGATCTCCTCGCGCTTGTTTGCGTGCATCCGGAGGAGACGGCCGATGCGCTCGCGGACCTTCTTGGTGGCGTTGTACACCGTTTCGCCGGCGCGGAGCGTGCCCGAGTAGACCCGGACGTAGGTGAGCTGGCCCACGAAAGGGTCGGACATGATCTTGAAGGCCAGGGCCGAGAGCGGCTCGCGGTCGTCGGCCTTGCGGCCGGCCTGTTTCCCGCCCTGCTCCGTGCCCGCGATGGGCGGAACGTCGAGCGGCGACGGAAGGAAATCAACCACTGCGTCGATGAGCGGCTGGACCCCCTTGTTGCGGAACGCCGCGCCGCACAGCACCGGCACCGCCTTTAGGTCTATCGTCGCCCGCCGCAGGGCGCGCCGGATCTGCGGCTCGTCGATCCGGCTCCTGTTGTCAACGTAGTTCCCGAGCATTTCCTCGTCGTACTCCGCGACGATGTCAATCAGCCTGTCGCGCCGGACGCGCGCCTCGTCCAACGCGGCGTCCGGTATGGGGCGCGCCTCGGAGCGCTGGCCAAGGGTGTCCTCGTCGTAGACCATGAGCCTCATCGCGAGCAGGTCGACAATCCCCTTGAGCTCGTCGTCCTCGACGAACGGGAACTGGATCGGCGCCGGGTTCCCGTTGAGTCGCGAGTACATCATGCCGACGGCCCGGTCGAAGTCGGCTCCGACCCTGTCCATCTTGTTCACGAACGCGACCCGCGGCACGTGGTAGCGATCGGCCTGCCGCCAGACCGTCTCGGACTGCGGTTCGACGCCGCCGACCCCGCAGAAGACGGCTATCGCGCCGTCCAGAACCCGAAGCGACCGCTCGACCTCGATGGTGAAGTCGACGTGCCCGGGCGTATCGATGATGTTTATCTGGTGGTCACGCCAGAAGCAGGTGGTGGCGGCCGAGGTGATTGTGATCCCGCGCTCCTGCTCCTGGACCATCCAGTCCATCTGGGCCGTGCCGTCGTCGACCTCGCCCATCCGGTGGGACACGCCCGTGTAATAGAGTATCCGCTCGGTCGTGGTGGTCTTGCCGGCGTCAATATGGGCCATGATGCCGATGTTCCGCACCTTCTCCAATGTTCCCGCAAGAGCCACCCAGAAACCTCTTTTTCGCCGCCGGGCCTTGAAAGCACCGTTCTCTCCCGCCCGTTGGGGCCGCCGGCGCGGACGCGCCGCGCCCGTTCACCACCGATAATGCGCAAACGCCTTGTTGGCGTCCGCCATCTTGTGCGTGTCTTCCCTCTTCTTGATCGCGTTTCCCTTGTTGTTTGCCGCATCGAGGATCTCGCCCGCGAGTTTTTCGCGCATCGTCCGCTCGCCCCGTTCGGAGGCGTACGTGATGATCCACTTGATCCCGAGCGCCACCCGCCGGTCCGACGCGATCTCGACCGGCACCTGGTACGTGGCGCCGCCCACACGGCGCGCCTTGACCTCGACGACCGGTTTGACGTTGTCGAGGGCTTTCTTGAAAACCTTGATCGGGTCGTCGCTGGCCCGCTTCTGCAAGACGTCGAACGCGCCGTAGATGATGCGTTCGGCGGTGGACTTCTTCCCGCGCCTCATCAGGTGGTTGATGAACTTCGCGACCAGAAGGTCGTTGAACTTCGGGTCGGGGAGGATTTTCCGCTTGGAGACTGGTCCCTTCCTTGGCATCGTGTTCCTCGCCTTATGCCTTCTTGGCGCCGTACTTCGACCGGCCCTGCTTGCGGCCCTGGACGCCCATCGAGTCGAGGGTGCCCCTGATGATGTGATAGCGGACGCCCGGCAGGTCTTTGACGCGGCCGCCGCGAATGAGCACCACCGAGTGCTCTTGGAGATTGTGCCCGACGCCGGGGATATAGGACGTGACCTCCATGCCGTTGGTCAGCCGCACCCTGGCCACCTTGCGAAGGGCCGAGTTTGGCTTCTTGGGGGTGGTGGTGAACACCCTGACGCACACGCCCCTGACCTGGGGACAGCGCTTGAGCGCCGGGGCGCTCGTCTTCCACCGCGTCTTCTCGCGGCCCATCCTGACCAGCTGGTTGACCGTCGGCATCCGGACTTCCTCTCTTAAACGCGCACTCCTAGAGCCTCCCCTATCCAAGGGAAGGCGCATTATAGGTAGGGATACCTTATTGTCAAGCAATTTTTACGGGTTAGCGTGGCAGGCGCCGCCCAACGCGATGCCGGCCGCCGATGCGGGCCTCACGGCCCGCCCGGCGCCACCTGGCCCGAGCCCGCCCACGGCGCGCGGAGCAACGGCAACCACGTGCGTGCCTGCCCGCCGCAGCCGGCGTTTCGACGGCGAAGGCCGGGTTCGCGTGGATCTGGCGAAAAGACTAACCCCCGAGCCCCTCGCTTTGGTCACCGGCCCTCCGGGGTCGCCCCTGCGCAGTTCCTGACAAAATCTTTGATCTTGTTCAGATCTTCCGACACGACAGGGTGCACCGAAACCATGTCGACTGCCAAAGGTTTCAGCTTCGCCCAGTCGAGTTCAACCGCGTAGGCGTGGCGCAGGAAGTGCCTAAACCTGAGCAACTCGGCCAGAATCCTCGCGGAGGCAGGCGTGACGACGGCGGGACGCGCGTCGCCTTGACGACACATCGCGTCCAGCAGCTTTCGGTGCCACTCGTTGCCTTCGGGAACCGCGCCGTCCACGTCACGGGCAATCGTTTCGAACGTCGACTCGATCGACGAGTAGTATCGCTCGACGTCCAAGGCGACAAGTGCGACAACGGGACGGTCGGGATCGACGGCATCGGAATAGGACTCAATCTCCCGGACAATTCGCTCGCAGGCCGCCAAGTCGAGTTCTATCTTGTCTCCGAGCGCGCCGAGGACCTGCTCAAGTTGTGCGCTGGTCGTCATGCAGCACCTCGCCTTCACCGATGATGCCGAGCACCGCGGGAGAGGCTTCCTCGATCATGATCAGGTCGACGGATCTTCCGGCGATGCCGGCCAACACGGCAAGGGCCCTGAAGTACATCGCCGGCGCAAGCCCTTCGACGGCCAGATCGATGTCGGCGTCGCTCCTCGCCATCCCGCGGGCGACGGAACCGATGAGCACCACCCGTCTTGCGTGAAAGTCCCGGACGAGCGTCTTGACGAGCGCCGGCAGGCTCCGTCTGATCTCGGCTGCGATCGAGATCTCCGTGGGCGCCCGCCGCGCCAACCGTTCGGCCATCACCGCCACCGCGTCACGTGGGGATATACTCATGTCCTGCTCCTGATGGATTCGCGCATCCCTGTTCTCACACGGTCCAGCCTACCCGCCGCCGGCCCCGGCGTCAAACCCAAACGCCGCGCCGCCCGCCCCCAACGGCCCCCTCTATGTGACATATGACGGTGTTTGACCCCCATGCCCCCGGCCTCTGAGTCAATTGTCGAGAAAGTACTCCCTCATGTCGCTTGTACGCCAGACTCTGATCTTTTTCAGGTTTTCGAACGCGCCGTCGTTCGACCATATGCCGTCGTTTTCGACAGCGAGGGCGAGCGCGACAAACGGCACGTCGTCCGGATCGAAGGCCCCAATCATCTCGCCCGCCTTGTCGATGGAACCAGCGATCTCTTCGAACGGGATGACCGTAACAGACTCAAGCAAAATGCTCAGAAGCAGTTCCACCTCTTCGCGATCCATTCGGGCGCACTTCACGATCCTGGACATATGCCGCTCGATCTCCTCCAGAGCGTGCTCCGGCACGACGAACTCGATGTCGGGGTGAAGGAGAATCTGCCGCGTGAGGGAGTTTTTGATGAGGGCAGCGATGAGGATGTTCGTGTCGAGGACGAACCTCATCGATCTCCCCTGCGGTACCGTTTGCTGAGGGCCTTTTTGATCTCTTTTCCGATCGTGTCGCCATCATCGACCGACAGCCTGCTTCGTGACGCGAGCCTCTCAGCCAGTTGGAGCTTGCGCGCGTGGGTCCAGAGCGCGCGTTGAGCGACCTGCTCCCAGCGCACCGCACCGTGCCGGCGCATGATGGAACCAAGCTCCGAGGGAACCTCCAGCGTCAACTTGGACATCGTCGCCACCTCCTGTCACGATCATACCAGAAACCGGCCGATTCCGCGCCTCTCGAAATTTTCGCCCTCCATCCCCAATCTTCTATGTGACATGTGACGGTGTTTGACCCCTATGCTCCTTCTTGGGTGCTGTCACCTGACGGCGTGGCACACCCAAGCCCGCCAGGCACGCTCCGCACCAACGTCCCCGAAGTTTGCCCGCCGTGTTCGCGAATGCGACCGCGGTCTGGACGATCTTTTGCAGCGGACGACAGTTCTCTTTGAATTCGAGCGTCTTGCCTTCGTCCTTGGCAAGCAATGAAGCTAGCATCTCTCCTCCGAACTTCCCGCGGCGTGGATGATCTCGATGCATCGCAGGATGTCCGACTTCCCCGTCCCGTGTATTTTCACCGAAGGGCCTCCTCCGTCCGTCCACCTCCAACCTACCCGCCGCCCGTGCCAGCGTCAAACCCAAACGCTGTGACCCCGGCACCCGCCCGCCTCCAACCGCCCCCTCTATGTGACATGTGACGGTGTTTGACCCCTATTTTCCCCCTTTCGCGCTGCCGAGTTTCCAGATGTCTGACTTCCTCGCCATCGCGTTTGGCAGGCATTCCGACAATTGATACCGGCTACGGAGGTCGGCTGGCACCTGACCGTACTCGCCGTCTGTGAGGACGACGATGCGCGTCGCGCTCGGGAGCCTACGACCGAGAGTCTCCAACGTTCTACAAAGGTTCGTACCCCCGGAGATACGAGAGCGGATCGTCTTGACGCTGTCTCCGCGGGCCCTTTCTGTCGGCTCAATCAGGTCGTCGTTGAAGTAGAACACGCGACATCCCGGGTTCTTCTCCAGAAATGCGAGCAGGGTGCCCTGAATCCCTGCATCCCCGTACTGGTCCTCCATGCTGTCGCTGACGTCGAGCAGGATCGCCTCGAATGCCGGACGCGGAGGCTGGATTCCGGCATTCGCCAGTGCATCGTGAATGAGGTGCTGAAGCAGCTCGATAGCTGGCCTTGCGGGTTTCTGGGCTGACATGGCGATATCAAACGAGTGCGAAGGCCAACTACCGTGGGTGGGAAAACGTCGTAGTTGACGAAGATGTTCACCACGCTCCTCGGCGCGCCCTTCTCGTAGGCTGCCGCGTTCTTCTTGAGCGTCCGAGCCGTCATTGTGCGACGCTGCTTGCACTCCACGATCACGATAGTCGCATCGGGTTCCTCGTAGGGCCGTGACGCGATGCGCACGTCCGGGCAGATCGAGCGCTGTGTCAGCCGCGTCAACTTGCCAGGAACGGCTGTTGTGGCCTGGGTCGCGACGACGTGCGTGCGGCCGTTCTGGTCGGTGAACTCACCCAACTCCGATCCGTGAGCCCGCTTCAACGGGAGCACGCCACCATCAAGCAACGCGGGCTTGAAGCCAAATTCAGCGAGGGGCGCCGCCGCGTGGAGCGTGATCCAGATCTCATACACGTACCAGCGGTACTGCCAAAACGGCAGTTCCAAGATCCTGTCGAGTAACTCCACGTCCGTCTCAGCCTCCGACTCGGCAGTCCTCACGCCAGCCAGGATCCTGTCGAAGAAAGCGAGTGCCTGGGGCAGGCGCTCGGGGTGCCACTCGCTGGCAACGATCCGGTTGCTGAGATCCCGATACTGCCCGAGGACCGATTGGAAAAGCTCGTAAGCAAGCGATGAGTCCAAGCGTTCGTTGTTGGCCTCGTCGGCCGAGTCCCGACCCAGAGCCCTGACGTGGTCGGCCTCCATCGTTCGCTCCTGGACAGTGATCTGATCCGCGACCGCCTGGAGGACGTCATGCACGATGGCGAGGGCATCACCAAAGCGCGGTTCGGCGACTGCCGGAGGCGGCGGAATGCACGTCCCATCCTCAAGGGGGATTGGATGGTTCCAGTTGTAGGTCCCGCCCAGTGTGCCCAAGAAGTCGGCGAGTTGGTGGAACTGCTGCGTGGTCCAGAGTCGCTTACGAACCCGTTGTCTGATTCGACGGTGGGCCTTATACCACCGCTCGAAGTCGGACAGGTCGATGTTGAAACTGACGTCCTCAGATTCGAGCCGAATCTGGAGGCACTCAGTCCCGGCGGTCGCCCCGTACTTCTTCATCGCAGCGTAAATGTCCCGGTACATCAGCGAGAACGGCTCGGCGACGACCAGGAACGCCTCCAGGAACTTGTCCGCAGGCAAGCGGTTACTCTTCAAGA
Source organism: Deltaproteobacteria bacterium (assembly GCA_016218965.1). Taxonomy (GTDB): domain Bacteria; phylum Myxococcota; class SpSt-1050; order SpSt-1050; family JACRCP01; genus JACRCP01. The sequence goes on from JACRCP010000061.1 coordinate 7,396, forward strand.
ACCGAGGAAGGCCGGTTCCTGGCGGGCAGCCAAGCCGGGACTGCAACTCCAGGTACAGTGCGTTGTCCCTGCCGAGACCTTTGCGCGGGTCGAACCCGGAGTCGCAAATTCTATTGTAGAGATCGACCGAATCGGAGATCATCTCGAATCCACCCCACCTGTTTCTGTCAACAGACCGACCTAGCCCGACTTCCAACCTTCGCCCCTGCGAGTCCCGTAATATCGCGGGGTTAGCTCGTCATTCAGTGACTACGGCTCTCACCCATGTCCTCACGGGTTTCATAACCTCCATCGGCATTCGCAGCGTCTCGTAGATCTCC
>JACRCP010000062.1 GCA_016218965.1 Deltaproteobacteria bacterium
CAACGCGGGCAGGCATCGCCTGACAGGCCAGCCTTGAAGCCGTACTGGAGAAAATCCGCCGTACGGAATTTTAGGGAGGACGATGGAAACGTCGGCATCATTCGAAGCCCGGTCCGCGCCATCGTCCTACCCGACCACATAGCGAGGGTTCTTCGGACGACTTCGACGGCTTGTTCGCAACGGCCGTGCCGCTCTCTGAACTCAAGCGTCCAGCTGCACCTGCGCGTCCCGATCGAGAAGGATCTCGCGGACGATCTCCTTGCCCTTAAAGGTGAACCTGAGCACGTAGGGTCCCGGCGGAAGATCCTTGACGGTCCGGCCGTCGCCGCCGAACATGACACCGCCCATTACCTGCCGGCCGGAATACTTATGGACCACGTGGACGCGCTGGGGGCCCGCGCTGCGTGGGTCGCCCGACGGGGCGACGGTCAGTGTGAATGCGGGCTCGGGGCTCAACCCCGGCTGGAAGATGGCTTTCGGGTCGGGTCCGGCCACGCAGAACTGGTAGGTGTTGCGGGCGAGCGGCTTTCCCTGCGGGTCGCGCAAATCGAGCTCAAGCGAGAAGTGGCGGGGCGTCCCCTCGAACTGCGGAAGGTCAAACGCCAACGGTTTCGGGAGCGACATAAGATCGGGCCCCACGTCGAACGTGGTCCGGCCCGAGGCCGCCGTGCGGAGCGTGGCGCCGCAGCGATCGAGTACGATGACCTCGTCGGGGAATTCCTTGTTCCAGAGCGGGTTTGAAAACCCCTCGTTGACTCCGTCGGGCTCCGTCCGGATGACGAACGACCCCGCGGTCTCGTGGATCGACCAATCCAGGACCGCCTGAACCGGCGCGTGGAGGTCGTTGACGAGGCACACGGGCACCTCCGCGCGCCCGCCGGGGAGAAACCCCCTCCCGGGATCGGCGATGACCGCGATTGGGGTGTTGAAATCGCAGAGCCAGCGATAGGCCGTCTTGGGCTCGCGGTTGTGATCCAGCGTGCCCCACGTGATCGACGGCCACCAAGAAGAAAACAGGAAGTAGAACTCCGAGCCGGTCGGGTTGTAGCGGTTCGCCCTGAACCGTTCGACGTTGTACTTGACCACGGCCGCCTGGTGGATCTGCGATGCGAAGGCCCAGTGCGCGAACTCCCTGTAGCGCGAGGTTCTGCCGATGTGCGCCGACAGGTACGGGTACTGGAGGCAATGGAACATCCAGCGGCGGTACGCCGCCTCGTCCGCCGGCGGCCAGACTTCCTTTCCGTGGCGGCGGAGCATGAACTCCTCGGCCGAATACGGCACGGCCTGCGCGCCGAACTCAATCGGAAAAGGCTCCTTGCGCGATGTCGTGTCAGTGTGGACGCCGTTGTACCAGCCCCAGTACTGCGTCGAATTAGTCCCCTCGTTCCCGGACGCGTGCCACGGGCGGCGGGGGTCATAGGCGGCGGCGACCGCGGCGAGCGCGACATCGAGGTTCCGGTTGAAGCTCCGGTCCATGAGGAGCGGCATCTTCTGGCCGGGCGCGAAAGGCCCGTCCGGGATCTCGGATTCCCCGGCGTCGAACTGCCCGAAGGTGAAGAACGGCTCGTCGTGCAGCGACCACCACAGGATCGACGGGTGGTTGTGATAGAGCATCAGGGCCTCGGCGAGCATGCGCTTCATCACGTCGACGTTCGAGAGGAGCGCAGGGTCGCCGTTGTCGCGCAGGTGCTTCGCCACGGAATATTCCCAAACGAGCGTGAACTCCTGGAAGACGGGCATCCCCTCGCGGTCCGCCGCCTGGTAGAATACCGGGGGCTGGTGGTGGTCGAGGACTATCATACCGTCGAGGTGCGCCTTCTTGAGGAGCGAGATGTCGCGCTTGGCGAATCCCTCGTCCATCCTGGAGAGCCAAATGGTGGGGATGACGTTGGTCCCGCGGAAAAAGATCCTTTTTCCGTTGAGCGACCACTGCCACGCGCGCTCGCCGGTCTCGTTCATCTCGACCGTGCGGACGCCGAACGCAGTCGAAACGGAGTCGAACACCTCGGCCGTCGGGGCCGCCTGCGCCTGCACCGCCTTTGCCTTTGCCTTTGGTTTCGGAGCGGCGCCCTCCGCCCCGTCCGCACGCCCTCGCGCTTCGTCGACGGTGGGCGGCAAGAAAAGCGCCGATTGGAGATTGTAGAGATCGGGCCTGCCGAGCTCGGGGTGGCTCCAGGGCCACCAGAGCCTGGGATCCGCGATGCGGATCTCGAGATCCACGTACGAAGGTCCCGGCGGGAGTTTCACGGCCCGCGCCGCACAGGCTTTCTGGTCGAACCCGTCTCCCGTGGCCGAGGCGCCGAGGACCCCGGCAAACTCGTCGCGCCCGTGGTTGAAGCAGAAATGCCGCGCAGTGACGACCGCCGTGCGGGCGTTGTCTTCACCCTGGACCGCCGTGTCTGTGCGGACCCAGTCGATTGTGACCGGCGCGTGCCCCACGACCTTGACCGCCCCGACGATCCCGCCGGTACCCTGCGTCTGGCAGTCCTTTGCCGAGATCTCAATCGAACCCGGCCGGGTGTCGTGGTAGCTCAAGATCCCTTTGAGCCACACCTTCTCGCACGCGCTGACGTTCCCCTCCTGGTCCGCCGAGGCGATACCGGCGTCGTACGGATTGACGACCCGCACCGCGACCAGGTTCTCTCCGTCCGCCAGGCGATCGGAGATGTCGAACTCGAAGGGATTGAAGTAGCCCTCGTGCGAGCCCAAAAGCGTTCCGTTGAGATAGACGCGCGCAAAGTAGTCGACCCCCTCGAACCTGAGTTTGAACCGCTTGTGGGCGGCGCGGGTTTTTTGATCGAGCTTGAACCGACGGCGGAACCAGACGGGCCCGTAGAAGTCCTGGAGCGACTTGTCCTCGAGGACGAAGTTCGAGGGGACCTTCATCGCGGCCCACTCCGAGTCGTCGAACTCGGGGCGAAAGTAGTTCGCGTCGCCCAATGTCGTATCCGCGGAGACATCGGCGTGGTGCTTCCAGTTTCCCCCAAGATCCAGCGCCGAGCGCACGGGCGCGGCCGTCTCCGGCACCGGCGAATCCGATGCCTCGGACGGCGCCTCGCCTGCCATGACGACGCCCTCGAACACCGAGTGGGGCATCACCGCGATGGCCGTGTCGGCCCGCACCTCGACCCGCGGCGGGTCTATGACCCCTGTGCCGGCGACCTCGACGACGCAGTATTGCGAAAACGGCCTGAACGAAAAGACCGCGCCCTCCTTTTTCATCGAGGCCTCGCCGAACTGCCCCTTTCCCGAGACCAGTTTCGGCGTCACCTGCGATGCGTCGTCCGGACCGACGCGATTCCCGCCGTTGTCCAGGAACACCACCGTGAACCGCGCCCACCTGCCGGGCGCCACAAGGGCCAGGGATGGGGACACTTCTGCTTTCGGCATGACAGACTCCCGCCAGTCTTGAGGGACCCGCGGCCATGTTCGCGCCGGCCGGGCCCGCGGCGCCAACACCTCAGATGGCGGCGGATTATGTCATTGACGGGCCGGAAGGTCAAACCCGCTCACATCCGGCAGCAGAAGTCCCGGGGGGCGTCGCAGGGATCGACCGCGTCGATCTGCCAGTAGCCCAGGATGTCCTTGAAGACGACCTTGTGGCACCGGCGGGTGCTGAGCACGGTGGTGTCGCCGTCGGGGACGCGCAGGCAGTAGCAGATGTCGCGCTTGCGGCGGGTGTTTCCCTGCGTCCAGAGGCCACACCCCTTTTCGGCGCACGCCCTGGCGACAGTTTCGCGCGAAAAAAACGCCTTCGCCTCGACCGAGTACACCTTTTCGCTTCCTGCGCAGGCGATGTACGTGTCCGAGATGTCTCCGTGCATCTGCTGTACGACGAAGCTGTGCAAAAGCACCGCGCCCTCCTGGCAGTCGGGCGCCATGTAGCTCCGGATGAGGAGCAGGGCGAGCACCAGGTCCGCGCCGATGAGGATGGCAAAGAAGCGTCTCTTGACGAACTCCTTGGCCGCGGCAAGGATGTTCTCACTGTAGTCCATTCCCCGGCACCCCACCTGCATTATACGGCATGCCTCCGGGCCGGCCATCGGTCGTCTTTCGTATGAGCCGGCCGCTACGGCGGGCACTCGGCGCAGACCGAGCGGAAGAGGTTCGTCGAAAGATACCTGTCTCCACGGTCGGGGAGCACCGTCACAACAGTGTCGGACGGCTTCAGATCGACAGCCACCTGCATCGCAGCCCAGACCGCCGCGCCGCTCGACATCCCGACGAACAGCCCTTCCTCTATCGCCAGCCGCCGCGCCATCGAATACGCCTGCCGGTCGTCCACGACCACCTTGTGGTCATGCCGGGACGACTCGTAGATCTTGGGGACTATCGCCTCATTCATGTTTTTCAAGCCCTGGATCGCATGTCCCAGCACGGGCTCGGCGGCGACGATCTTGATGCCGGGGTTGAACTCCCGGAGACGTCTGGACACGCCCATAAGTGTGCCCGCCGTTCCGAGCCCTGCGACGAACGCCGTGATCTCGCCGCCGGTCTGCCCGATGATCTCCGGCCCGGTCGTCTCGTAGTGCGACCGCCAGTTGGCCGGGTTGTCGAACTGGTTGGGCATGAAGTAGCGGTCGGGTTCCTCCTCGAAGATCCGATGCGCGCCGCGGATGGCCCCGTCGGTCTTCTCGGCGTGCGGCGTAAGCACCAGCTCGGCCCCGAACGCCATAAGCGTCTGGCGGCGCTCCATGCTGACGCACTCCGGGAGCGTGAGTTTCACGCGGTATCCCTTGAACGCGCCGACCATCGCAAGCCCAATCCCGGTGTTCCCGGAGGTTGGTTCGAGGATGGTCTTTCTGCGCGTGAGCCGCCCGTCCCTCTCGGCCTCCTCGATCATCCACAGCGCGGGGCGGTCCTTTACCGAGCCGCCGGGGTTGGCCCCCTCGAGCTTCGCCAGCACCCGCGCCCCGCGCTCCGGCCGTACGCGCCTGAGCTCGACGAGCGGCGTGTTGCCGATGGACTCGAGGATGCCGGGCGCGCCCGCCTTTTTTCCGCCCGGCTCGAGGTTCAGGACGTTTTTCTGTGTCGATGACATGGAAGATCCTCCGATTTCAGCAGATTGTAAGACGCATAAAGCGCTTTTGCAATTTTCGTCTCGCCACAGGGTGGGTTGCATGGACCCGGGTTCGGATTCGGAGGGTGCCCGAAAACCGCCGCTCCGGCGCAACCGGGTCGCGCCCGTTCTCCGTAGTACTACGAAGGGTGAATCCGGGCGGCGCAGTACTCGGTTTCGTGCAACGCACCCCTCGCCACACCCGGATCTCTGGACTGGGAGACAGCTTGTGGTAGTATCCGGCCGCGCGGAGGAGGAAGGGCCATCATCAGACCGGACAGACGTTGCGGCGTGCTCCTGCACGTGGCCGCGCTCCCCGGGCCGGGACCGGTCGGCACGGTGGGGGCGCCGGCACGGGCGCTCGTCGAGTGGCTGGCGCTGGGCCGGCAGTCGCTCTGGAACATCCTCCCTCTCAACCCGACCGGCGGCGACGGGTGTCCGTACGCTTCGTATTCGGCGTTCGCCGGGAACCCCGTGCTCATCGATCTTTCCGACCTCGCGCCATACTGCGGCGCGAATCCCAAGGTCGCGCCCGGGGGAGGAAACCCGCGGCGCGTGGAGTGGCCGAGGGCCATTGAAACCGCGCACCGCACACTCTCGGCGGCGTTCGAGTCCTTCAGTCTCCACCGGAAAAACGACCCGGACTTCGCGCGGTTCTGCGCCGTCGAATCCGGCTGGCTTGACGATTTCGCGCTGTTCTGCGCGCTGCGCGACTACCATGAGACGCCGGCATGGCATCGCTGGCCCGCGGAGTTCCGGGATCGCCTCCCCGAGGCGCTCAGCGCATTCGGAACGGAACATGGCAACGCTCTGCTCAAGCACAGGTTCGTCCAATGGGTCTTTTTTTCGCAGTGGCGCACGACACGGCGGCTCGCGAACGGGCGCGGGGTTTCGGTCATCGGCGACATGCCGATCTTCGTTTCGCTCGACTCGGCGGACGTGTGGGCGCACCAGCGGCTGTTTCTTCTGGCGGACCACGCCCCGAAGGCCGTGGCGGGCGTCCCGCCAGACTACTTCGCCCCCAAGGGGCAGCTTTGGGGGAACCCGCTGTACGATTGGGAGGCGATGGCCAAAGACGGCTTTGCCTGGTGGCGGAGGCGGTTTGAGGCGGCCTTCAAGCTCTACGACGTCGTTCGCATCGACCACTTCAGGGGGTTCGAGTCGTACTGGGAGGTCCCGGCTGGCGCGCCGGACGCCACCGGCGGGCGGTGGGTCAAGGCGCCCGGCGACGCGCTGTTCAATGCCTTGCGCGCCCACTTCGGCGCGCTCCCCGTCATCGCCGAGGACCTGGGGATCATCACGGACGAGGTCCACAAACTCCGCGAGCGGCACGGGTTCCCCGGGATGAAGGTCCTCCAGTTCGCGTTCGGCGGCGGGCCTGGCCACCCGTTCCTTCCCCACAACTATCCGTCCGACAACTTCGTCGTTTTCACCGGAACGCACGACAACGACACGACCGCGGGGTGGCTTGCATCGATTCCCGAGCACGAGCGGCGGTTCGTCCACGAATACCTCAACGCGCCGTGGACGTCCGACACGGTCTGGGAGATCATCCGGCTCGCGTACGAATCCCCGGCCCGTTTCGCGGTAGTCCCTTTCCAGGACGTGATCGGCGCGGGGAGCGAGGCCCGGTACAATTCCCCCGGAGTGGTTTCGGAGCGGAACTGGTCGTGGCGGGCACGCGAGGAGGAACTGGCCCCCGAGGCGGCGCAGCGCCTAGCCGCGCTCGCCGAACAACATGGACGGACCGCACGATCTTGAAATTTCAAATTTCAAATTCCAAATTCCAAATTGCCTCGAATCGGGGACCGACGACGGCTATGGCAATCGTCCTACTTTCCGGGATCGCCTCCGCCGGCGAGGTGCCGGCCTCGGACGAGTCGGGCTTCACCTTCGGCTCGTATGGCCGGGTCCAGCCGGCCACCGATCTCGAGGGCGGGACCGCGCGCCAGTACAACCTCGTCTCCCACGGGTCCAGGCTCGATCAGCCCATGTACGCCGAGATCGAGTTCGCGTACCGCTTCCCGCGCCCCGGGGGAGGTCCGCGGTTCACCATGGTGACGACGCTTGCCTACGACGGCGAACTCTTCCACTACACAGGCGTGTGGAATGCACAATCGGCGATCAGAAACCTGTTCCTGCAGGCCGACGAGGTCATCTGGAAACCCCTCACGTTCTGGGCCGGGAGCCGGATGTACCGCGGCGACGACATCTATCTTCTGGACTTCTGGCCTCTCGACAACCTCAATACCTATGGAGGCGGGGCGGGGCTCTTTTTCGAGGACACGCACGTCGAAGTCCACGCGGGCGCAAACCGCCTCGATACAGATTTCCAGCGACAGGAGATCGACGTCCCCGCGCGGATTTATGGTGCCGAGAAGGTCGTCTGGATGGACCGCCAGCGCTTGGTCCTTTCGGCCCGCGCGACGCACTTTTTCCTGCGCGACGAATCGGCCGGCTTCGGGATGAAGGCGAAACTCCATACCGAGTACCATCACCTGGCCTCGGGGAGCCGCCTGGGGATTAGGGGGATCAACGACGTCACGCCCGACTTCAAGGAGTACCCGGCGGACGACGGGTTTTTGGCTGGCGCGCAGTTCGGGGTGTGGGGGTTCGGCAGAAACTCGTTTGCGAACGTCTTCGCGCGCTATGCAATCGGGTTGGCGGCGTACGACCCGCTCATGGTCCCCTACGGACTGGACAACGAGCTCAAGACCGCCAGGGCGCGGGAGTTCCTTCTGGGGCTTTCGGCGAACTACGAAATATGGCTCACCGGGACCATGCTCGGTCTCTACGCCCGCAGGTTCAACGACGCCGACGGAAGCGCCTACGACAACGACGACGCGTGGGAGTTCATAGTTGCAATGCGCCCGCATCTCGTGATCCACAAGCATTTCTATCTGGCCTTCGAGTTGAGCCACCAGCTCAGCAAGACGGCGGGGCTTTCACCGGTGTCGAACAGGAACCTCGACCCCGCTGTGACGAAGCTCTCGGTCATGCCGCTTGTCACGGTCGGAGGCGGGACGTACGCGCGGCCGCAGCTCAGGCTGGTCTACACGGCGAGTTTCGTGAACGACGACGCGCGAGAGATGATCAATGCTGAGGACACGCGGTCACAGCGCAGCGTCCAGCACTTCCTGGGTCTTGGAGCCGAGTGGTGGTTCAATTCGTCGAGCTACAAGTAGGCGGGACGCGGTGGGCGACAGGCGGTAGTGAGGCAAACGGCATGAGAACAGAAGCGAAGACCATTTCGCGCGGGGCGTTCGCGGTCGGCCTGGCGATGACGATGGCGACGTGTTTCGACGCGCCGCCCTCGGACTCGCCGCACGGGAACTATGTGGCGGACTGGCGCGACGAGGTCATCTACCAGCTCATGACCGACCGGTTTGCCGACGGCGACCCCAACAACAACTGGAACGTGGACACGAGCGTGCTCACGGCGTGGCACGGCGGGGATTTTCAGGGGATCATGGACAGGATTCCGTACCTTCAGGAGCTTGGGGTCACCGCGGTCTGGATCTCGCCGGTCGTCAAGGTCGTGGAGGAGGACGCCGGGATCGCCGGCTACCACGGCTACTGGACGCAGAACTTCACCGCCGTCAACCCCCATTTCGGGGACCTCGCGAAGCTCCGCGAGATGATCGCCGCGCTCCACGACGCCGGCATCAAGGTCATCCTCGACATCGTCGCCAATCACATTGGCCAGCTCTTCTACTACGACATGAACAAAAACGGGAACCCCGACGAAATGGTGATGGGGAGCTCCATGGACTGCGCGCAGTACTGCGGCCACGTGATGGGCGCCGATCAGGACGCGGGCGCCCAGATCTGCGAAGAAGAGTACGGCGGCGCCGCGTTTTCGGCCGGGGGATGCGGGGCATGGGAAGGCTGTCCCAACAAGGCGTGCTACGACGAATGCCTCCGGCGCTGCAAGGACGAAGGTTACCCGCAGAAGCTCGGCATCAAGCGCTACAGCGAATGGGACCCCGACTTCGACCCGCGCGGGATCCGGTCGTTTTCGGAGGCGGGCGAGTCGGGGCTCGCGCCCATCCGATGGGTCTACATGCCGGAGATCAACCGGATTCCCCCGGAGCCCCCGGAGTTCAAAAACGACGAGTGGTACAACCGGATGGGCCGCATCACCACGTGGGATTCGCGTTTCATGACCGTCAAGGGCGACTTCCCGGGGGGCCTAAAAGATCTGGACACGGCGCGCGCCGATGTTCGAAAGGCCCTCATGGACGCCTACAAGTTCTGGATAACGGCGCTCGACATCGACGGATTCCGGATAGACACCATAAAGCACGTCGAGCACGATTTCTGGCAGGTCTTCACTCCGGCCATGCGCCAGCACGCAAAAAGCCTCGGGAAGACGAACTTTTTGATCTTCGGCGAGGCGTTCGACGGTGACGACGAGCTTCTGGGGTCGTTCACCCAAAACGACGAAATGGACTCGGTCTTCTACTTCTCGCAGAAGTTCCAGGTCTTCGATGCCGTCTTCAAGCGCGGCGAGCGGACGAAAAACTTCGAGGACCTGTGGAATGCACGAAAAGACCGCTACGGCACGCGCTCGGGCCTGGTGGACGAGAACGGGAACATGCTTTCGCCCCAACAGGCGCTCGTCAACTTCATAGACAACCACGACCTTCCCAGATTCCTGTACGACAAGCGCGACACGAAGGCGCTGCAAAACGCGCTTTCCTTCCTGCTTACCACCGATGGGATCCCGTGCATCTACTACGGCACCGAGCAGGAGTTTTCGGGTGGCAACGACCCCGCGAACCGCGAAAACCTCGAGACCTCGGATTACGGAACATCGACCGCGACGTTCCGGTTCATCAAGGACATGATTTCACTTCGAAAAGAATACGCCCCGCTCCGGCGCGGCGACCTCGTCATCCTTCACACCGCCGAAGGGACCGCCGAAGAAACCGACGCCGGGATCATCGCCTTCGAACGACGGTACGCCGGCGAGACGGTGCTCGTCGTCATCAACGCGCACGAAACCAAGGAGTCAGAAACGAGCTGGGCCGGCGGGAATGTCATGACGACCTCGTTTGGCGCCGGGACGATCGTGGATGTCGCCCCGACCGACGGGAACGGGACGACCTTTGAGGTGGCCGACGACGGGAAGGTCAACGTAAAAGTCGGGCCGAGATCGGTGCGGGTGCTTGTCGGTCGTTGACGGCCGCCGCAAGTGGCTATTATAATGGCTCCATAAGCGGCCATATGGCCGCGGGAGGCCGATGATGAAACAGGTCGACGTCTTCATGCCGGTGAGCGACGCCCGCAACAGGCTGCTTGCCCTGATTCGGGGCGTGGGCACCCGCGACGAGGTGGTGGCCCTCACCCGCGACGGAATCCCCGCCGCCGTGGTGCTGAGCCCCAACCGCTATGAAGGGCTTCTGGAGACCATCGAGATCCTGAGCGACCCCGCCGCGATGAAGTCGCTCCGCAGGTCGATACGTCAGGCCCGGCGCGGAGAGTGGGTGAAGGACGACGAGGTCTTCGGCAAAGGGACCCCCTGATGCGCTGGAGGGCGAGATACACCAAAGAGGGGGCGGCGGTCATCCGGACGATGCACCCCGAGATCAAGCGGCGGATTCGGGAGGGAATCAGGATGCTTCTCGAGAACCCACTCCTGGGTCACGAGCTTCATTTCGAGCTGTCGGGATTCAGGTCCATGCGGATCGGCGGTTACCGCGTCATCTACCAGGTGAACGACGCCGGTCACAGCATCGACGTCCACCACGCCGGCCGCCGCCGCGACGTCTACGAGGACTTCAGGGAACTGCTGGCCGAGAGAGCGTACCTCGCCCGGCATTAGACTGACTCTGCCGCCGCCACCGGGAAGAAGACGGGTCTGGACATTCATGGCCACGGTCGGTTTTGAAAACATCGTCAAGCGGTATTCTGAAAAGGCCGTCATCCTCGGCGGGATCACGCTTGACGTGCGCGACGGCGAGTTCATGGTGCTTGTGGGGCCGTCGGGGTGCGGGAAATCGACTCTTTTGCGCTGCCTTGCGGGACTCGAGGAGATCACCTCGGGGACCGTGCGAATCGGCGAGCGGGTCGTCAACGACCTTGCGCCCGGGGACCGGGACATCGCCATGGTCTTCCAATCGTACGCGCTCTACCCGCACATGAGCACGCGCGAGAACATGGCGTTCGGGCTTTCGGTTCGGAAGATCCCGCGTCCCGAGATAGAAGCCCGCGTGGACGAGGCGGCAAGACTCCTGGAGATTTCGCACCTGCTCGACCGCTTCCCAAAGGACTTGTCGGGCGGCCAGCGCCAGCGCGTGGCGATGGGGCGGGCGATCGTCCGGCACCCCCAGGTCTTTTTGTTTGACGAGCCGCTTTCAAACCTCGACGCCGCGCTCCGCACCCAGATGCGCGTGGAGCTCAAGAGATTGCACGAGCGCCTGAAGGCGACGATCATCTACGTCACGCACGATCAGGTCGAGGCGATGACGCTTGCCGACCGGATCTGCGTGCTCCACAGGGGCGTCATTCAGCAGGTCGGGACCCCCGCCGAGGTCTTCGAAACGCCTGCCAACAGGTTCGTCGCGACGTTCATCGGGACGCCGCAGATGAATATTGCCGAGGCGGACTCCCTTGCCAAGGGCAGGGAAGTGAGGATCGCCGCGCCGGGCGTCGACCTTCTCGTCGAAGGGTTCGCGGGCGCCGGCGGGCGGAAGGTCCTTTTCGGCATCCGACCACAGGACCTTCGAATCGTGAAGAATGGCGGATCGATCGCCGGAACGGTCGAGATTGTCGAGGCGCTGGGCAGAACTTCGCTCGTCCACGTCGCGCTCCAGGGCGGCGCGAGAATCGCCTGCGAGGCCCCGGCCGACGCTGCGGCGACTCTTTGCTCGGGTACGCCGGTTCGTCTCTCGGTCGACCCCGCGCGCGTGCATTTGTTCGACGCGGAGACGGGGCTTTCGATCCCGAGAACAAGATGACGGGAGACCGGAGACCGAAGACGGGGCGGCGTCGCTCACGGACAAGTGGGGCTTGTCCGTGGCACCCAATCGTTGCGGTTCTTTGCCTGATCGCATCACTTCCTGCGCCCGCCGCCCACGCCGCGCCAGCCGAGGTCCGCATCTGGCACTCCTACCGCGGGAACGAGGCAAGGGCGATCGAGAAACTCGCCGAGTCGTTCAACGCCTCGCAAAACGCCCACGCCGTCACTCTCCTTTCGGTGCCCTACGACGCGTTTGCGAACAAACTCACGAGCGCCATCCCGCGCGGGAACGGGCCCGATGCGTTCATCTTTGCGCACGAACGGATTGGCGACTGGGCGCGATCGGGGCATATCGCGCCGCTCGATCCGGACTACGCCCGTACGGTCGAGGCGCGCATGGTCCCGACGACCGTCGGGGCCGTCCGGTACCGTGACAGGCTTTGGGGCGTGCCGCTCTCGTTCAAGTCTCTCGTCCTTTTCTATCGGACGGACAAGCTCAAGGCCGCGCCCGCGAGCACGCGACAGATGGTCGAGATCGCGGAGGGGTTTTCGAAACCGGAAAAGGGCCGCTACGGTCTGGCGTTCGAGGCCGCCTCGGTCTATTTCGCGGCGCCGTTCGTATACGGATTCGGCGGCGGGTTCTGTCTCGAAAACGCCTCAGACGATCGGGCGCAGGCGTGTCTTGAGCGCCCCGCCAACGCGCGCGCCCTCTCTTACGTCTCGTCGCTTGTCCGCGAAAAGCGCATCGTCCCCGAGGAGACGACCGCGGCGCTCGTGACCCAGCTCTTCAACGACGGCCGCGCGCCTATGGCGATAAATGGACCGTGGTTCATGGGGGAGATCGACAAGAAGGTCCCGTACGAGATCGCGGTCCTCCCGACGGTTTCG
>JACRCP010000059.1 GCA_016218965.1 Deltaproteobacteria bacterium
GGAGATCTACGAGACGCTGCGAATGCCGATGGAGGTTATGAAACCCGTGAGGACATGGGTGAGAGCCGTAGTCACTGAATGACGAGCTAACCCCGCGATATTACGGGACTCGCAGGGGCGAAGGTTGGAAGTCGGGCTAACATATGGGAGAGCGTGCCGGTTGTCAACGTGCGCGCGTTTCGATGTCTCGGGCGTAGGCCTCCACGGCCTTCCACTGCGACTCGCCGTCGAGACCCGCCTCCAGAAGAACTCCCTCGGCCGGGCCGCTCCCGAGATAGTGGCCCTTCATGAACGGGTGGAGCGTCCTGGCAAGCCCGGCGTTGCTCCAGACAAAGCGGTGGAGCGTCGGGAGCGTGAACCCCGTTATCCCCATCGCCTCGCGCGCCATGGCCTCCGAGTAGATCTCCTTCTGCTCGGCCTCGGGCAAAAGGTCATAAAGCTCGGCGCTCGAAACGTAGGCGATGTTCATGTTGAAACCCGCCCCGATGATCTTCGGAAGCACGTGCTCGACAAACGTGTACGTCGTCCCGCTCTCTTGGAGCACGACCGTCCCGTGATACGGTTTTTTCGACCGGTCGCCCTTTCTGAGAAGATACACACCCTTGGCCGATTCGGACGGTTGCGGGAGTCCGAGTTTCGCGCGATCGACTATCTTTTCGTTGGGCCGCGTGACAAACGGCGCGAGCACCGCCGGCCGCGCCTTGAGTCCGGCTACGACAAGCGGCCAGACCTCCTCGGGGTCCCACGGTGTGAGCGTGATTACGACACCCTTTGGAAAATTTCCCTGGAGCAGTTGGAGCGCCTGCGGGTCGGCGTGCGTCGGGCCGTCCTCGCCGGTCTTGAGCCCCGCGTGGGCGTTTAACATGATCCACGTCCCGAAGGGCCTCCCAAACGCCTCGCGGCGCGCCTGCATCCCGATCCCGTGGAGCCTTGCCGCCGTGTGCTCCATCGCGGCGATGAACGCGCTGTACGACGAGCTCAGACCGATGTTTTGGCCGAAAGCCGAAAGCCCCGCCATGAACGCCCCCATGGCGTCCTCGCAGATGCCGCCCATGGTGATCGTGCGGGCCTTCGGGTTTGAGGCGGCGTTTAGGAACCCTTCGGGAAACCCCTTGCCGATGTTGCTGACGCTCGTCGACCCCAGAAGATCCGCCGCCGCCGTGATGATGGCGCCGCCGGTCCGCACGTTCAACGCATGCAGGGCATCGCCCAGGGCGCCGCGGAGCGTGGTCGACTGGCCGGGTTTCAACGCAAGTGCATCCGGGGCCTTCGCCGCATCCACTTCGCCTGAGTAGAGGACTTCGAGGCGCGGGGCGTCGGGCTTGGGCGCCCTGTTTGCGGCTTCGAGCCGGGATTTGGCCGCGGCCACACACTCGGCAGCGTACACGGCGATCTTCTTTTCCTTTTCGAGCGTTCCGCGGAGCGTGAGCAGGGTGTTCCAGTATTCCTTTTCGATGTTCTCGGGAGTCGGCTCGACGCAGAAGCGCGGGAACGACCGTTTGAACCTGTCCTCGAACTCCTTTGCACAGTGCGTGTAGTAGCCGTCCGAGCAGAACTTGTGCCCCGCGCCGTGGCTCTGCCGGCCTTCCATCCCGTACCGCCAGCCCTTGACTGTCCGGTACACGATGAGCGTGGGCATCTTGTTGTAAAGCGACGCGGCCAGGGCCTGCGCGCCCAGCACCTGCGAAAAATCCTTGCCGTCGGCGACCCATATCACGTTCCAGTCGTGCAAGTAGCCCAGTTCTGCGGGGTTCCACTGGACGTAGTCGCCGGGTGTGTCGCCGTCGCGGCAGACGCGGTTCGAGTCAATCGACGCCTGGTTGAAATCGAGGTGCATGACTATGTTGTGGATCTGCGCCGTGGCCGCGGCGGCCATCGCCTCGTGGACCCGCCCGGGGGTCATCCCGCCCTCGCCCTCGACGATGTGGACTCTCGGAGCGTTGTCGCCGAACTTTTCGAGCGCGCCCAGCGCCAGGCCGAACGCCGCCGGTACTCCGACGCCCGAGGCGCCTGTCGCCACTTTCACAAACGGCGTCGCGGGGGTCGGGTGGCCGTCGAGCGCCCTCGCACTAAACTCGCGGAACAGCGGCGTGGCGTTCGTCGGGTTCCGGCGGAAGCCCAGGAGGTCTTCGAGGCGCATGCGGGACTTCGCGTCGGCCGGGAGGAGCGAGGCGTTCCCGATTCGCACAAGCTCGTCGCGGAGCGCCCACATGGCGTAAAGCCCCAGCGCCTTGTGCCCCGCGGCGTAGGCGATCATGTCGTTTGAGTCCGATTCCGGGTGCGCGATGTCGTACGCCGCGGCGCGATAGACGATCCCCTGGACAATGCGGCCCGACGAGATCGAACCACCGGGGTGGCCGGTGGTGGGCCCGAAGTTGTACAGGATCCCGCAGAGCGTCCGGTAGGCGAGGTCGAGGCCCTCAAAGATCTTCCGCTCGGATGCGGGGAGTTTGAACCCGGCCGGGCCGATGGCCTTTTTTGCGTCAAAAAAGAGGCCCCGGCGGGGGCTGAACTTGATGTTTTGGGGCTTGGCGGCGGAGAAGTCCGTGTGGATGTCGCTCATGAAACGCCTCCTTTGGCGGGCTTGGTATTATTCCCGAACGGCGGGGAAGTCAACACCCCTGCCCCTGCGTTTCCTACGATGCGCGTTCCATGCAATCCGCGACAACGTCCAACATCTTATGGAGGTTGTGCTCGTTGAACCCGGCGCCCGAGCTGACCCAGTCGAGATGACCGATTACGTCCTCGTGGTCGGCGGTCACGAGCGCTTCGACGCGCCCCCACGGCTGCGAGAGCGTCGGGACGATCCCGTCGTTGTCGCGCACGTCGGGGCGGCAGGCCCAGGGGACGCCCAGGCGTTCGAGCGTCCCGCGCGGGAGATCGGCGAATCGCCGCGGCGAGGGAAACCACGCCGTGATGGCCCAGAGCGCCGAGTAGACGAGGTATGTCGAAGACGTTACGATATCTCCCGTGCTTCGGGCGAGCACGGCGGGGTCGGGGCGGGGGGCGTGCGTGAGAATCGAATGGCAGTGGGGCGTGTCGGCGCCGAGGTCTTTTTGGCGGGCGTTGCGCCGGGAGCAGGCGAGCGGGGTCAAATCACCGATGGCACGGCGGTCGACCACGACGGAGAGCACAAATTCGAGGACCTTCTGGACGTCGCGAATCGAAAGCCCCAAAAGCCTGATCTGGGTCATCCAGCCCTCCACCTCTTCCACCGGGAGGCCCAGCTCGGAAAGGAAGATCCCGAAAAGCTCGTCCGAGGCGATCCCCTTTCTCACAGCGGTCAGAATGAGGCTGGCGGTGAACGGGAGGCGGCGCTCGAGCGCCCCCATGCCGATGAGAAGGAACGGGACGGCAAACGGCGTCCCCCAATGCGGGGCTGCGATTGATATCCGGGCGCCCAGCGCCGCGCGAAGGACGGCGCGCTTCCGGGCATTTTGAGCCTTCCGGTCCCGCCCGCCGCCGAGGTCCTGGTGCGGGTCGAGGGCCAGGCGGACGTCTATCGCCCCCATCGAATGACCGTAGAAATGGATCTTTTCGAACCTCCCTCCGGCAAACTCCGCGTACGCCTGATCGAGCACGTCCTGCGCCCGGGCGGTGGTCGTCCCCGCCGGGTCCGGGCGCGCGACAAAAAGGTGCGGAGAGAGCCCGCGGGCCCTGGTCTTGTGCTCGAGGGGCTTCTCCACGCGCTTGAAGTACGCAAGCGGGCCTATCTGATGAAAGCCGAAGAACCCCGGGCAGAGGACGACAAGGTGCCGTGGGCGGTGTTGTTGCGGATGGTGGTGCGCCATGCGGCATTCATACCGCGGATCCGGCGGGAGGTCCAACACGGGTGCATCTCCGGTTTTGGGGAACACGAAACTGACTCCCGGATTGGCCGGGCAGGCGTCGCCCCGGCCTTCGCGTCACCCCAGTTGCGGGGATGCACCCGTCCAGTGCCATTCGGAGTACGTTCGTAGCCGACACCCAGAGCCCCACCCCGGGCCTACTCCGCCGAAGCAGCGGCTTTCGGCTGCGAAGGCTGGACGCGTCCTGGAGCCCCGGCTCGCCCCGAACCTGGGCCAGAAGCGAAAAAAAACC
>JACRCP010000064.1 GCA_016218965.1 Deltaproteobacteria bacterium
CACGCGGCCCGTTATGGTGCCCCGATCCCCTCGACGGGACAATCGAACATCCGGCGAAACGGCGACGGGAGACATTTACACCTGGTCAAGTGAGGGTTTCACGTGCTGATGAGCGTCGTTCTAAAAGAGCCGCACCCAAATGATCTCCTCGACTGGCTGGAATCGCTGTAGCCATCCGTTATGTGACGAGTCTTGGCGGGATCGCATGGTCGGCCGCCGTCGCCCCTTCCAACTCGTCACATAACGTGACTGCGCACATAACATCGGTTATGTGACTAGTCACATAACCGATGCGTCATCATTTAACTTCGCCCGGCGGTTGCCGTAAACATGCCGCTCCGGGAAACCCGCCCCCCACCCGGGACTGAATGATCACCCGAAAAAAAGGCCCGTTGGACAAAGCGGCCGGGCGTGTATATCTTGTGGCGGAACACGCGCGGGAGGGTTCATGGCGGAAACTCAATTTCACGGGACGACGATTGTGGTCGTGCGCAAAGGGGGCTCGGTGGTGATTGCGGGGGACGGGCAGGTGAGCCTTGACAAGACCGTGCTCAAACACGGCGCCAAAAAGGTCCGCAAGCTCGCCGACGGCAAGGTGCTGGCCGGATTCGCCGGTTCCACAGCCGACGCTCTGACGCTTTTCGAAAAGTTCGAGGCCAAGCTCAAGGCGTACAAGGGCAACCTCTCGCGCGCGGCGGTTGAACTTGCCAAAGACTGGCGGACCGACAAGTACCTCAGAAGGCTCGAGGCTCTGCTCCTTGTCGCAGATGCCAGAACCACGCTCCTCATCTCGGGGAACGGCGACGTCATCGAGCCCGACGGCGATGCCATGGGGATAGGCTCCGGTGGGCAGTTCGCCTACGCCGCGGCGCTCGCGTTGCTCAAACACTCGACACTCGGGCCAAAGGAGATAGCTCTCGAGGCGATGGCGACAGCGGCGGAGATCTGTGTGTTCACCAACGACAGGGTTTCGCTGGAGGAGCTGTGAGCGAGCAGCAAGAAAGGCACGAGGCGGGCAAAAAGACCCCGGAAACCGGCGGGGCGACGTTCACACCGCGCGAGGTCGTGAGCGAGCTCGACCGGTACATCGTCGGGCAGGACGAGGCGAAGCGCGCCGTGGCGATTGCGCTGCGGAACCGTTGGCGCCGCCAGCAGGTCGCGTCAGACCTGCGCGACGACATCCTCCCCAAGAACATAATAATGATCGGCCCCACGGGCGTCGGGAAGACCGAGATCGCGCGGCGGCTGGCAAAGCTCGCCCAGGCGCCCTTCGTCAAGGTCGAGGCGTCCAAGTTCACGGAGGTCGGGTACGTGGGGCGCGACGTCGACTCGATGGTGCGCGACCTCGTCGAGGTGTCGGTCAAGATGCGCAAGGACCAGGAGATGCGCAGCGTCGAGATCAAGGCCGCTGCGATGGCAGAGGAGCGCGTCCTGGACCTTCTGGTCCCGCCCCCGCCATCCCCGACCGGCTCGCACAGTGGCACGGACGATTCTTCCGGGGCGATGGCGAACGCAGGCGAATTCACTTCGCCGGAGCGAGCGGGAGGTCCGGGGGGGACTTCAGGCGAAGCGTCCCCCGGAAATCAGGTCACGCGCGAGAAGTTCAGGAAAATGCTCCGCGACGGGAAGCTCGACGATCGCTACGTCGAGCTCGATGCCCCCGCGGGCGTCGGTCTGGCGGGCATGCAGATCTTCGGCCCGCAGGGAATGGAAGAGATGATGCTCAATCTGCAGGACATGCTGGGCAACATCTCTCGGGGGCGCGGCGGGAAGAAACGCAAGGTGAAGGTCCCGGAGGCGCTGCGGGCGCTCGCCGAAGAAGAGGCGGCCAAGCTCATCGACACCGAGAAAGTGACGCGCGAGGCGCTTGTGCGGGCCGAACAGGCCGGGATCATCTTCATAGACGAGATCGACAAGATCGCGGGGCGCGAGTCGGGCCACGGGCCGGACGTGAGCCGCGAGGGCGTCCAGCGCGACCTCCTGCCGATCGTCGAGGGATCGAAGGTCGTCACCAAGTACGGCGTCGTCAACACCGATCACGTCCTGTTCATAGCCGCCGGCGCGTTCAACGTGGCGAAGCCTTCCGACCTGATCCCTGAACTGCAGGGACGCTTCCCGATCCGGGTGGAATTGCAGCCGCTCGGGCGCGACGAGTTTGGCCGTATCCTGCGCGAGCCGCAGAACTCGCTCATACGCCAGTACACGGCCCTGCTCGAAACAGAAGGCTTAAAGATCACGTTCACAGAGGGTTCGATCGACGCGGTGGCCGAGCTGGCCCACCATTTCAACACGAAAAGCGAGGACATTGGTGCACGCCGGCTCCACACCGTGATGGAGAAGCTCCTCGAGGATATCTCGTTTGCCGCCCCCGAGATGGGCGGGAAGAAGGTCGTGATTGACGAGAAAACCGTACGCGAGAAGCTCGACAAGTTCATCAAGGACGAGGACCTGAGCAGGTACATCCTTTAGGCGGCGGGCGGCCTTCCTTCGAGAGGACGATGTGGCCAACCCGCCCTCGTGGTCCTCGATGACCGTGGCGAGCCCGGACTGACCGCCGCCGTCGAAGGTCCCCGAATCGGTTGTCCCGGCATCAGCCGGACCTTCGCCGCAAACTCGACCGAGCCCTCCCGGAGCGTGGGCACATCGAACCACAAGAGGTCGGTGCGGTTGTCCACGACCCACCCCTCGAACGTGTACCGTCCGCCGACGAGGTTCCCCGCGTGCGGGTCGCCCTCTTTGAGCGAATCGAACATCCCTATCGGCGAGTCTCCTCGATCCACGCATTGATCTCGCCCACGAAGGTCGGGCCGAATTGCTCGAGCTTTTTCCTGCCGACCCCGGTGATCCGGGCGAATTCGTCGATCGACTGCGGGACCAGACGTTCCATCTCGCGAAGCGCGCTGTCGGGGAAGATCACGTACGGCGGCACGCCGCGCCGGTCGGCCAGCCGCTTTCGGAGCGCCCGGAGAACGTCGAAAAGGTCGCTGCCTCCGGCCGCGAGGGCCGGACCCTTTGCGTCGCGGCGGCGCAGACGCGGCGGGGCGGGCGGCGGCGCAGGCATCCTGAGCGTCTCACGCCTCCTCAAGAACGCAAGGCCGTCGCCCGAGAGCTCGACGACCGGGCGCTCCCCGGCGCCGCCCTCCCGCACGAGCCCCTTCGCGACAAGCTGGCGGCCGAAGGCGAGCCACTGAGGCCTGGCGAAATCGTCCCGCCCTATTCCGTGCGTCGAGATCTGGTGGTGGCCAAACCGCCTTATCTTTTCGGTGTCGGCGCCAGTGAGGACGTCGACCACGTGCGCGATGCCGGTGTTGAAACCGCTCTTCTCCCTGATTCGGTAGACGCACGACAGGAATTTCTGGGCCTGGATGGTGCAGTCGACCTCGGCGCGCGGCTCAAGACAGTTGTCACACGCCGTGCAGCCACCGGACGGATAGGCCTCGCCGAAATACGCAAGCAGCTCCCGCCGGCGGCAGCCGTGGGACTCGGCGTAGGCGACCATCCCGCGAAGCTGGGTTTTCGCGATCTCCCGTTCGCAGGGATCGGTGATCTCGTCGATGAAACGCGAAACCTTCACGGTGTCGCCCGCCGAAAACAGCAGCAGGCAGTCGCTTTTCAGGCCGTCCCGGCCTGCGCGCCCGGTCTCCTGATAGTACCCCTCGACGTTTTTGGGGAGGTCATAGTGAACGACGTAGCGGACGTTTGACTTGTCGATCCCCATCCCGAACGCTATCGTCGCACAGACGATCTGCGTGTCGTCACGGATGAACCGTTCCTGGTTTCCGGCCCGCGTCCCGGCGCCGAGCCCGGCGTGGTACGGCAGGGCCGCAAAACCGCATTCCGAAAGCCGCCGCGCAACCGATTCCGTTGTCTTTCGGCTCTGGCAGTAGACGATCCCGCTCTCGCGCGGCCGCCGCCGAACGAAGTCGAGGAGCTGCTCGAACGGCCGGTTCTTGGGGATCACCCGGTAGACGAGGTTCGGCCTGTTGAAGCTCGCAACGTAACGCCGCGCGTCACGAAGACGGAGCTGCGCGACGATGTCATCCCTCACCCGTCCGGTCGCCGTCGCCGTGAGCGCCATGATCGGGACACCGGCAAACCGCGCGCGAAGCTCCGAGAGCCGCCGGTACTCGGGCCGGAAGTCGTGGCCCCACTCGCTGATGCAGTGCGCCTCGTCGATGGCGAAGAGCGAGACGTTCCAGCGCAGAAGGTTATCGAGAAAGTGCGGCATCGTGAGAAGCTCGGGCGCCGCGTAAAGCATCCGGTACTCCCCGCGGTGAAGCCCGCGGAGCCGTTTCCTCCGCTCGTCGGGCGAAAGCGACGAGTTGACGAACGTCGCCGCGATCCCCATCTCCGAAAGGCCGTCGACCTGGTCCTTCATGAGCGCGATGAGCGGCGAGACGACGACCGTGAGCCCCGGCCGCAGGGCCGCGATAATCTGATAGCAGAGCGACTTTCCCCCGCCCGTGGGCAGGAGCGCCAGCACGTCGCGCCCGCAAAGCGCGTCCCGCACGATCTCCCGCTGGAACGGCCGGAACGAGTCGAAGCCAAACTGGCTCTTAAGCGCCGCGCCAAGCTGCGCGTCGGTGACAAAGGATTCGCTCACGGCGCGCCCACGGGAACCGCGTGTGGAGATAACTCGCGGACGAGGCGGTCGAAGCCGTAGACCTTTTCGAGGACGTGCAGGACACCGGGGACCGACAGCGCGGCGGCCCTGCCCTCACCTTCTTCGTAGGCGTAGCGAAACAGCATCGCCGCCTTGTTGCCGGCAAAGAGAACGCCTGCCACCTTCCCGTCACGGTTCATCACGGGGCCTCCGGAGCTACCCGTCACGAAGTCGGCGGTGTGGAGGAAAACAAGGGGCAAGGCGAGGTCCACGGCGGCCTTTTTTTTCCTCCAACGCGGCGGCAGGGCGGCGGGCGCGGGCGCCTTTGGTTCTCCAAAGACATCGCGCAGAGTGTACACGGCGCGGCAATCGCCGTCGCCGCAGCCTTTGACGAGGCCGAACGACAGCCTCGGCGTGTAGATCGCGTCCGGATACGCGGCGACGCCCCGCGCGACCCGGGCCGCATGGAGCTTCGTGGCCCCATCCCGCTCGACGGCCTCGACTTCGTCGGCGTACCGCCGCCTGAGTTCGCGCGTCACGGGATCCAGCCTGAGCGCAAGCGCAATCATCGGATCGCCCAGGCCCTCGATAAACCCGCGCCGCCCGCCGGGTTCGATCTTGAGCACGCGATCGACGACCTCCTTCCGCCATGCCGCATCGCCCGCCCTCGTCCCGTCGACCGCCCGCGCGGAAACCACAGCGGGTTTCGCCCCGCCCAGGGCAGCCACGACGACGGCATCGGCAGGTCCCAGCACGTCCGCCGCTGCGCGGAGCGCCGCCCCCAGCCTGGCCCTCTCGGCCGCCTTGTCCACAGCGACCGGCGCGTTGAGCCACATAACGAGCGTCGGGAGCGCGCCCTCGCGGTATTCCTCGAAACGCTCGTCGTCGGGTTTGGCCAGCTCGCCGGACATGCGTACGATGGTCTGCGCATACCTCAAATGGTCGACATAGTCCCCCACGAGCTGCGCAACGTAAGCCTGCTTGAGCAGGGCCGTCTTCGTGGCCTGGACCGCCGCGATGGATTCGATTGCCTCCTTTGCGTCGAGGCCCGCGGCCGGGTCGGAATCGCGTGGCGCCGAAAGCGCCGCATCGGCCGCCGCGAAGCGTTCAAGAAACCGCGCCTTTGCCCGCTCCTCGATCGCCTGCCCCTGCCGCCACCGGGCCTCGTCAAGACCCCTGATGTCTTCGGCGAGAAGCGCGCCCACACGCCCGCGGCCGCGACCCGCAGTCTCGAGGTGCTTCTTGAATGCCTCGAAGAACCGTACGCGGAACGGCGCCATGACCGAAAGCTCGGCGTCAAGTTGGGCACGCGTGAGCGTGCGCGCGGTGAATCCGGGGAAAGAGGCGACCAGGACAAGCGCGCCCCCGGCGACGCCGCCGGTCGCCCAACGCAGGTGTTTCGGACGCCAAGGCTCGCCGTCTTCGTACACGCGGAAAAAAGCGATGTCAAAGTCGCAGAACGCGCAGGAACGCGCCGCCCTGTCGCCAAACCACGCGGCGGCCTGTTCCGGCGCGAAGACCAGGCGCACGCCCGCATGTCGCCGGAACGTTTGAAGCACGTACCGCCCGCCGCCGAAAAGCGGCACGACGTTGCAGCGAAGTCCGGTCGCGGCGCCGCATTCCCTTTCGATGTCGGCCGCGGCCTTCTTGTGCGCCGATTTCCCCTCGGCAGCGGTGGTCGCCCCGGCCGACGCCGCCCGAATCCGCGCCGTGACGTCCTCTGTGTCGACCGGAACCTCGACCTCCATCCCCGGGCAAACAATTTCGTCCGCCTCCGAAACCGCCATGTACCCGTCGCGAACAACGTCCCGCCCGGGTATCGAAACCTTCTGGATGCAGTCGAGACCTACGTGGCGGTTGGTCGCGACGAGGCCGCGGTCCGACACGAACGCGCCGCTCCCGCTGCGTCCGAAACGCACGATGGAACGCAGGAGATCGGCGATCCGCTGGTCCGAAAGTTCAAACCCGTACCTGTTCTTGAGCAGTTCGCGCGGCGGGCGGTCAAACGTAAACAGCCCCTCGTCGGAATGCGCCTCCGCCACGAAGAGGATCAGGATCGCGGCCGATGCAGCCGCGAATCCTCGACGTGCCGAAGACCGATCGATTGCCGTTGCTAGAAACACCCGAGCTGACAGTGCACAATGTGGACGCCGGCCTCGTCGGCCGCGGCGCCGACCAGGCGCACCGGCGTGCCGAGTTTTTCGGCAAGGGCGAACGCGTTGGCGCACGAGAGATCCTCGTCCCGGGCCGCGGCCTTGACCTTGGCGACCAGTTCCGGCTCGACCGCAATCTTCTTCTTGGGCTTCTTCATTCGGCCTTCTCCTTGGGCGCGGCCTGCGCGGCCGCCGCCTCGATCTTTTTCCAGTATTCGATGAAGTTCCCGTACAGCGCGCCCTTGAGCCCGGCAGTGTCAAAATCCGCGCTCTTCAAATCACGTTCAAGCATCCAGGAAAGGACCGCAACATTCCCGAGCGAAGTCGGTGTCTTGATCCGCCCGTCATAGTCGGCCCCGATGGCGACGACGCCGGGGCCGCCCTTCGCGATCAGCTCTATCTGGCCGTCCGTTAGATTGCGCGTGACGTTCGTGACCGAACGGCAGTTCGAGTGCGAGGCGTACACAGGCGCCTTCGATGCCCCAAGGACGCCTTCGACCGTCTTGTCCGACGCGTGGCTCAAGTCGACCATCATCCCCAGCCGGTTCATCTCGACGACGACCTTCTTCCCCCTCTCGCTCAGCCCCTTGTCGTCCTTGGTGTTGTGCGCCGACGCAAGCTTGCCTTCTTCGGCGACTGCCGCGCCGGACAAGCCGACTACAAACAGAACCAAGCGGCCGATGACTCTCACCATCGGCCCCTTAATATCACCCAACCCCCGTTTTCCCAACCCCCAAAAGGCCTACTTCCCGTACGTTTCGGTGAAGAACTTCATGAGCGCCGGCGACTCGCGAAGGACTTCGAGCGTGTACTCGTCGTGCGCGGGGCAGTAGCCGTTGCCGATGAGCATCGTCGCGCCGTGGCCGATCCCCTCGGCGCCCAGGGCCGCGGCGGTAAACGAGGTGGCCATCGAAAAGAAGTAGACGAGTCCGTCCTGTTTGGCGGGAAGTATCGAGGCGAGCTCGGTGCCGGGAATGTTGGCGCAGTTGATGACGATGTCCGCAAGCTCCCCTCCGGTGGCGGCGAGGACCTTTTCATAGACCTCCAGCGGGTTCGTGGCCGTGCCCTGGAGGCAGATGTCCGCAAACCCGAGGTCCTTCATTCTGAGAAACGAAGCGTCGCTGTGCGCAAATCCAATCACCTTTCCCTTTTTTCCGGCTTTCTTTCTGGCGACGTACAGGCACAGCGTACCGCTCTTGCCTCCCCCGCCGATCACCAGGACGGTCTGGCCCGGCTTGACGAGTTGCGCCGTCTGAGCCGGAGCGCCGGCGACGTCGAGCGCGGCAAGGGCCACCTTCTCGGGCATATCCGAAGGGAGTTTGGCCGCGACGCCCGATTCGAAAAGGACGGCCTTGCCCGAAATGTCCACCTGCTCGCTTTCCATATGAACCGCCTTGATCTCGTCGATCAAAAGCGGGGTGAGCGAGAGGGACACGAGCGTGGCGACCCTGTCGCCCGGTTCGAGTTTGAGCCGGCCGTGGTAGTTGCTGCCGATCTGCGCGACCGTGCCAATGAGCATGCCTCCGGAACCGGTGACGGGGTTGTGCTGCTTCCCGCGTTCCCTGACGGTAGCCATGATGATCTCGCCAACCTTGCGCGGGTCCTTGCCGGCCTGTTCCTTGATCTGGTGGAACGACGCCGAGTCGACATTGAGCGTCAGGACGTCGATGAGGATCTCGTTGTCGAAGATGGGGAGCGAGTTGTCCACACGGTACGCCGCCTGCGGGAGCGCCCCCTTCGGGCTTACCACCCGGTGCGCACCGTAGATGTTGCCGCCCTTCCTCTCCTCCATCGGTTCCTCCTTTTCCCGGACGATGCCGGCGCGTATGTATCATCGGCGCGCGCGGGTGTAAAGACGATTTGCGCCCAAAAAACGCTTGCGGCACGAAGCCAGAATCTCTACAATGTGACTTGAAGGCAACCGGCGCCCGCGCTGACGACATCCTGAGACTGCCGGGAGGGAGGATCGGCCATGCGAGCAGCGTTCAAAGGCTTTTTCTTTCTGGCCTCAGTCGCTGTACTGCTCCCCCCCCCCCCTGATGTACTCGCGGCAACGGCCGAGGACGAACTCCGGGAGATCGACCAAAAGATCCAGAGCGGAACGGCGGAGACCGAGGACTACTGGAGAGTCAACGAAATCTTCAGGGAGCGGCAGGACCAAGAGCGGAAAAAGCCAAAGAACGACTTGCGAAAACCGAGATTCCGTCCAAACGGCCACGGCCAATTCCAGCAGGGTTTCGGCATCGCCGTCCCCTCTGCGACCGCAACTGCCGGGAGCGGCGTCTGCGGAGAGTTTTCGAACATCTACTACGACTGCACGGTCCTGCCGTGGGACGCCGCAGATGGCTGGACGAGGACCGACGACGTCGGGGCGGTCACGGTGCGGGGCTGCACTCCGGGCGACGCCTGCGTCTCGGACGGGGTTCTGGGCGTCGACAGCAACGATGGCGTGCTTTTCTGGCGGATGGAAGAGGGACTTCTCACCGAGAGGTACGCCTCGGCGACCTTTCGGATGAAGCAAACCATCTCTGAG
>JACRCP010000063.1 GCA_016218965.1 Deltaproteobacteria bacterium
ACGGCATCCTCGACCAGATCCTGCGGGTCCTCGATCCCGGCTGACAGTCGGACCAGACCGTCGGTGATGCCGATTGCCTGCCGGACGTCGGCCGGGATCGACGCGTGTGTCATGGTCGCGGGGTGGCACGCGAGCGACTCGACGCCGCCCAGACTCTCGGCGAGCGTGAAAACCTTGAGCGACTCGAGAAATTTCATCGCCGCGTCGCGTCCGCCCCGGATCTCGATCGTGACGATCCCGCCCATCCCCTCCATCTGTGAACGGGCGATCGCTGCCGCGGTGTCGTCGCAAAGGCCGGGGTAGCAGACTCTTGAAACTCCCCTGACCTGCGAGAGGGCGCGCGCGACCGCCAGCGCTCCCTCGCAGTGCGCCGTCATCCGGTGCTTAAGCGTCTTGATGCCCCGGTGGGTCAGAAAGCAGTCCATCGGCCCGGGCACGGCTCCGGCCGCGTTCTGCACGAAACGCAGGCGAGCCGCGAGTTCGTCGTCGTTTGTCGCGAGGGCGCCGATGATCACGTCGGAGTGGCCCGCGAGATACTTCGTGCCGCTGTGGACGACGACTGCCGCGCCAAGGGCGAGCGGACGCTGGAGGATCGGCGTGGCGAACGTGTTATCAACCACCAGAAGCGCTCCCTTCGCGGCGGCGCACAACGCAAGGCGGCGGATGTCGACGATTCGCAGAAGCGGATTGGTTGGGCTTTCCACCCAGATCATCTGCACGTCAGGGAAAGAGGCGGGTTCCATCGCGTTCAGCTTATCCACCGTCAGGTATGTCTCCTTCAGCCCCATCGGGCCGGCGAGGCGTGAAAGGAGCCGGTACGTGCCCCCGTAGACGTCGTAGAGCGAAAGGACCGTGTCGCCGGGTTTGAGCAGACGGACCGCAGCGTCCACCGCGGCCATCCCCGAAGCGAAGCAGATGCCGTGTCTTGCCCCCTCGAGCGCCGCGATCGCCTCTTCCAGATGCTGCCGCGTCGGGTTCTGCGTGCGGGAGTACTCGAAACCCTTGTGCCCGCCGACCTTCGGCTGGTGGTACGTCGAGGTCAGGTACACCGGCGGAACTACCGCGCCGGTGGCGGGGTCGGGCGTCATGCCGGCATGTACGCAGAGCGTCGCGATTCTCATGCGACCCCCTTGCTTCCCGCGACGGAAGCCGCCGAGAGGTAGTTGATGAGGTCTATTCGCGTGAGATAGCCGGAAGGAGTCCCTTCCTCGGAAATCACGATCCCCGAATGTCCCGAAAGCAGGAGGCGCACCGCCTCGGAGAGCTTCGTCTGACCGTCGAGCGCCGGTGGCGGGATGCCCATCACGTCCTTGACCGCAATCGAGCCATCAGGTTTCGATTTGCACGCGTACAGCAGTGAGACCTCGTCCACCTGTCCCACGACCTTCTGACCGGCGCAGACGGGGATGTTCGAGATCCCGTACTGGCCCATGAGCCGCACGGCCACGCTCACCGAGGCCTCGGGCGACACGTAAATGAACGGCGGCGCCGAGAAGACCTTGCCCTTGAGGACGTCGGAGAGCGTCGCCGAGCGCAACTCGCCTTCGTTTTCGAGGAACCCGTTTGCGTGCAGCCATTCGTCGGAGTAGACCTTGCTCAGGTAGTTGCGGCCGGTGTCGGGGAAGAGCGCCACGATCACGGATCCTTTTTCCAGCCGGGAGGCGTAGGCGAACGCCGCCGCCGCGGCCGTGCCGGAGGAGCCACCGACGAGCAGGCCCTCTTCGCGGGCGATCCTGCGCGCGAACTCGAAGCTCTCCTTGTCGCTTACGCGCACGAAGTCGTCGACGGCCTGCCGGTCGAACGTGGCGGGGATGAAGTCCTCGCCGATCCCCTCGACTTTGTACGAATGCGGCGCGTCGCCGGAGAGGATGGACCCCTCCGGGTCCGCCAGGACGACCTTGACGGCCGGGTTCTTCTCCTTGAGGTACCTCCCGACCCCCGAGATCGTGCCGCCGGTTCCGGCGCCGGCGACGAACAGGTCGATCCGGCCCCCGACCGCTTCCCATATCTCGGGGCCGGTCGTGCGGTAGTGGACGTCCGGGTTCGCCCTGTTCGTGAACTGCGACGGTCGGAACGCCCCCGGAATCTCGCGGGCCAGGCGGTCGGCCACGGCGTTGTAGTTGTGCGGCGAGTCCGAGGCGACCGACGTCGGCACGATGATCACCTCGCCGCCGTAGGCGCGCAGAAGATTCACCTTTTCGGAGCTCATCTTGTCGGGCACGACGAAGATGCACCGGTACCCTTTGACCGCCGCCACCATCGCCAGCCCCACGCCGGTGTTCCCGGCCGTCGCCTCGACGATGACGCCGCGGGGTCTGAGCGCTCCCGCGGCCTCGGCCTCCTCGATCATCGCGCGGGCGATGCGGTCCTTGACACTCCCGCCGGGATTGAGGAATTCGCACTTCGCGAGAATACGGCGGCCCGTATCGCGGCTGAGCCCCCGGAGTTCGACGATCGGAGTCTTTCCCACTGTCGCGAGTACGTCTTCGTGCGTCGCCATCTGTCAAACCTCCTTGCCGCTTGTGTTCGAGCGGCGACAAAAAAAAACGGCCGGGGATCTCCCCGTGACGGAAACTCCGTCTGCGGGGGGACCTCCGGTCGTCCGGTCGGTCGATCTTTTTCCGCTCAGCTCAGGTTCTCGCCCTGCGCCTCCGGTTGTCCGGCGGGCGGGGCCTCAGCGCGCTCCGAATGCCTCCCGGCACTCGAGCCGGTACTTCTCCTTTCTCTCTATCTGCACGACCTTCGAGTCGTGGACGACAATCTCGACGGCGCCATACCGGATCCCCTTGAGAGCCCGCAGGATGCGGTCGACCAAGAGCCGTTCGGCCGGCGCCGGTCCATCTGTCGTTCGCTTGCCGATTTCCACGCGTTCCATCTTCGTGCCACCTCTCGTTGCGTTCGCCACTTCTCTTCAACGGCAGCCCCGAACGCGCGTACACCGCCACGAGATCGAGCAGTGCCGGGAAGAGAAAACGCAACGGAGGTCCATTCTAGCTCTCCTTGACCGCCGGCGGCGCGCCGTCGTTTGCGACGCGGTCGGCAAAAAACGTCGCATACTTGAGCGCCGAGTCGGGGGACACCGCCACGGCCAGCGCATCGGACCCCGGGTCGTTTTTTGAGAAGTAGTCAAGGGCGCCGGCGAGGATCGCCCCGGTTGAGGGTCCGGCGAGGATCCCCTCCTCGCGGGCGAGCCTTACCGCCATCGCGTACGCGTCATCGTCGGGCACGGTTACCTCTTCGTCTATGACCGACAGGTCGAGAATCCCGGGCCGCTTCGACTCCGAAAAATTCTTGAGCCCCGGCTGGCGGTGGTTCTTCTGGGGCTGAATCGCCACGACCTTCACCGCCGGGTTGCGATCCTTGAGGAGCTTGCCGGCGCCGGTGATGGTGCCGCAAGTTCCGTATCCGGCGAAAAAGTGGGTCACCTTTCCCTCGGTCTGCGCCCATATCTCGGGACCGGTGTTCTCGTAGTGGGCGCGGACGTTGTCGGGGTTTTCGTACTGGTTCGGCATCACGTACCGGCTGCCGGTGTTTTTGTCGGCGGCGATCGAGTGCGCAAGCGCGATCGCCCCGTCTTTCGGATGGTCAATCGGGCAGAGGTCGTCCGGCGTTGGCCAGACCGTCGCACCCAGGAGCTTGAGGAGCGTGAGGCTCTCGGCCGGCACCTGGTCGGGGATCGTGACGGTGCACTTGATCCCGAAGACGTTCGCCAGCGCGGCAAGGGCGAGGCCCGTGTTCCCGCTCGTCGGCTCGACGAGTTCCTTCCCTTCGAGTCTCCCGTCGCGTCTGAGTCCTTCGAGCAGCGCCCGCGCCGTGCGGTCCTTGATTGAGCCGAACGGATTCATGCACTCGAGCTTGAGGTAGATCGCCGCCTTGACATCGCGCGCGGTCCTTCCCAGTCGGACGATCGGCGTCGGGTTCTCGGGCGAGCCGATTAGGTCCGTGACGCTGTCGAATCGCCGGAGCGCGGGGTTCCTGCCGGGGGCGCTCACTGGACGAGCCCCTTCCGGATCAGCGCCCGCCACGAGCGGCCTTCGCGCCTGAGCGACACGATTGCGTGGCCATCTTCCTTTGCCGAGCGTGCAAGGCTCTTTACGGGCTCGCCGTCATCGAGCACGATCTCGAGCACGTCGCCGTCGGAGAGTTTTGCGAGCGCCATTCTGATCTGCATCCACGTCATCGGGCAGACCATACCGGTAATGTTGAGCGATTTCGCGATCGATTCCATCATATGCCGCCTCCTGACGCATATTCGTCCACATATTCCTTCTGATACGGTTTGTGGACGCTCAACGGCTGTGGCTTGGGCAGGTTTCCCGGGAGGACGCGTTCGGGGAACCGCGCGCGGAGCGCCGCCAGGAAATCCGTCCACATCGCGTCATCCTGAAGGATGGTGCCGATGCGCGTCCTGCGATAGCGCGCCCCTTGCCTCTCGTACCACCCGGTCACTGCCCCGATGAACTCCGGCACCTCGTCGTCCCATAGAAAGGTCGCGACGTTGGCCGCCATGATCGGGTGGCGGCCGTGCTTCCCGCCGACGCGGGCTATCCAGCCGGTTCGCCCGGCGGACCATGCCGAGGCCGGGCAGGCCCGGATGCAGTCACCGCAGTACAGGCAGCGATCCGGGATGAAGTGCGGGAAGCCGTCGCGATCCTCTATCGCCCCCTCGCCGCACGCGACTGCGCAGACGCCGCACCCGGTGCACGCCTTCTCGTCCCATCGGGGCTCGACGGCCGCCAGAAACCCGAGGTCGGCCTGCGCCGAGTGTGGGCAGTCCGTGGGACAGCCCCCGAAGGTAATCTTGAACTTGTGCGGAAAACGCCCCGTCCCGAAGTATCGCTCGGCCACCAGGGCGGCGAGCTTCTGGGTGTCGCCGAGTCCGTTGGGGTTGTATTCGCACCCGGCGCAGGCGGTCGGCACACGCACGCGCGGCCCGCACGACGCGATCCCCTGGCCGGCCTCGCCCAGCTCGGCCCTCACCGCCGGGAGGTCGGCCGCGTTGACGTACGGGATCTCGATCGACTGCCTGACCGAGAGGTGTACGTAGTCGCGCCCGTGCCGCCGCGCGACCGCAAGGATGCGCTCGAGTCTGTCGAGCGGGAGGCGGCCGCCGGGGCACTTGAGGCGGACGGTGAAAAGGTCCTTCTGCCTCTGCTTGATGATCCCGCCCGTCTTGAGCGCCGTGACGTCCATCGAAACGAGGGGATCTTCGGCGGCGTCTGTCCGGGTTTCCACGTCGCCCTCCTTTTCAGATCCCGCCGCCCTGCGAAAAATCGGCGTGCAGTCCGCATTCCTTCTGCTCGGGGAGTTCCCACCACCACCGTCCGGCGCGCGGATGTTCGTGCGGGCCGATCGGCCGTGTGCAGGGTGCGCAGCCGATCGATGCGTAGCCGCGGTCGTACAGCGGGTTGTGCGGGATGTCGCGCCCGCGTGTCGTTTTCCAGACCCCCTCGGATGTCCAGTGGCAGAG
The DNA here is from genome assembly GCA_016218965.1 of Deltaproteobacteria bacterium. Lineage (GTDB taxonomy): Bacteria > Myxococcota > SpSt-1050 > SpSt-1050 > JACRCP01 > JACRCP01. The sequence continues at coordinate 5,471 of JACRCP010000063.1, forward strand.
GGGATTCAACTTCGCGATGCCGCCGTGCGCGGCGTCGATCTCGACCAGCCGGACCTCGCTTCTGGTGACTGATTGTTCGCGCATGAGGCCGGTCATCCAGGCGTCAAGGTCCAAGAGCGCGCGGTCCAGCGGCTCGAGCTTGCGGACCGAGCAGCACTCGTGCCTGCGTTCGAGCGATTCCCGGAAGGAGTACAGGCCGTGCGTGCGTTCCAGCCGTTCGACGCCATCCGGTGCGGGGAAGTACCACTCGATCTTCGTTCCGTAGCGCGCGATCACGCGATCGGCGGTCTGGTAGGTCTCCTCGTTGACGCGACCGGTGTCGAGCGCGAACACGCGGAAAGGCCTGTCGAGGGAATGAAGGGCGTCGAGGATCACGAGGTCCTCGGTTGAGAAGGAGCACGAAAGCGCGACCCGGGCGCCAAACCGGTCGAGCGCCCATGTGAGGATCTCGGGGAGCTCGGCCGTCGAAAGCCGACGGTTGACCTCGTCGATCTCCTTCTGGTCCAGTCGGGACATTCCGGAACCTCCTGCTCAGTTCAGATGGCGATCTCGACATCGCGCTGCTGCGTGAGCCGCACGACCTTCCACCGGTAGTAGATGACCTGACCGAAGAACGCGGCCCGCAGCACGAACCCGCACGCTACCGCCAGCGAGAAGAACGGCAATCCGGCGTACCAGGTGAGTGCGACGTTGACCGCCCTTCCCGTCAGGTTGAACGCGGGCAGCCACACCGAGATCTCGTGCGAGTGCTTCATGCGGTAGAGCCTGGCGAGCTGGGGTATGTATGAGAACTCGACCAGCGCCGGTCCCAGAAACTGCGCCAGATTCCATGTCAGGACCGTCGTGTCCAATTGTTTCCTCCAGTCGAGCGGGGCCTCGACTGTTGACACTAGCAGACCACGAACTCGATGTCAACTGATTTTATCGAATTACTAGTGTTGTTGTTTGCGTCGTTATATCAATATGTTAACAAAAAGAGCACCCCCCGATCATGAGGGGGTGCTCGGCAGGGGTGGCGACGTTCTTAGCGTCAGTATCGCGCGAGATACCGGTCAAGTTCCCACGGATGGACGACGGCGATGTACTCGTGCCACGCGGTTTCCTTGGCATCGAGAAAGTTCTCGTAGATGTGCGGGGTGAGAGCATCCTGGACGACCTCGTCTTTCTTGAGGGCCTTCAAGGCCTGTTCGAGGTCGGGGGGAAGGTCGTCGATTCTCAAGCGGCGCTTTTCCCGGTGGCTCATCTCGAAGATGTTCTTGTTGACCGGTTCTCCGGGGTCGATTTTTTTTTCAATCCCATCGAGGCCGCTTCGGAGCATCACGGCGACGGCGAGGTAGGGATTGCACGAAGGGTCGGGCATGCGGAGTTCGACGCGCGTGCCCACCCCGCGCCGGGCCGGGACGCGGGCCAGCGGCGAGCGGTTTCGCTCGGACCACGTGATGTTCGTCGGCGCCTCGTATCCCGGGAGCAGGCGCTTGTACGAGTTGATCGACGGGTTGGTCACGGCGCACATCCCCTTGGCGTGCGCGAGCAACCCGCCAATGTACCACAGGCCGATGTCCGAGATCTGGTATTTCCCCTTGGGGTCGTGGAACGCGTTCTTCCCGTTTTTGAACAACGATTGGTGCGTGTGCATCCCCGATCCGTTGATCCCCGCGACGGGCTTGGGCATGAACGTGGCGTGAAGGCCGAACTCCGCGGCCATGCGCCGAACGACCAGTTTGAACGTCGCGATGTTGTCGGCCGTCGTGAGCGCATCGGCGTACTTGAAATCGATCTCGTGCTGGCCGGGGGCGACCTCGTGATGCGCCGCCTCGACCTCGAATCCCATTTTCTCCAGGGCATTCACGATCGCCTGCCGGCATTCCTCGCCCTTGTCGGTCGGACCGAGGTCGAAGTACCCGGCGTCGTCGTGTGTGTTGATCGTCGGGTCGCCTTTTTCGTTTAACAGGAACAGGAAGAACTCGGCCTCGGGGCCGGCCATGAGGCAGTACCCCTTCTTCTCGGCCATCGCGATGACCCGCTTGAGGTTCACGCGCGGGCAGCCGGCGAATGGTTTTTCTTCCGAGTCGTAGACATCGCAGATTATGCGCGCGACCCGGCCGTGCTCCTCCTCCCAGGGCAGCACGCGGAACGTGTCGAGGTCGGGCTTGAGGAGCATGTCCGACTCCTCGATCCGCACGAACCCTTCGATCGACGAACCGTCGAACATGATCTCGCCGTTTAACGCCTTGTCGAATTGCTTCTCGGG
>JACRCP010000066.1 GCA_016218965.1 Deltaproteobacteria bacterium
GCGCATGATGTCCGAGGCGTGGGTCTTGAGTTCCCTTATGTTGATTTCGGTCATTCGGCACCTCCCGAGAACATGGTCACACGAGTGACCACATTTGTCAAGCCATCGTCGCCCCAGGTCGGTTTCGTGGTGGTCGCGCCGGACTACATCGGGAGGTGCGCCGGGCGTTGAGTCTTGCGCCAGGCGGGAAAAGAACGTCACGCCCGTGCTGACGCGCGCTTTGCCACGTTCAGGCGATTCCGGGCCCTTTTGACGCGGAGCTCTCTGAAGCGGTATTCGGGGTCGAAGAGGGTCATGCCCGAAAGTTTTTCTTCGGCCTTCTTGAGGTACTGGTTGGCGAGATCGATGTCTATGTCCTCGGGGCGCTCGGCGGCCTCGCAGAGAAGCGTCACCTTGTCGGCGGCCACCTCTGCAAACCCCTCGGCGACCGCGACGTACTTGTCGGCGCCGCCCGCCTTGTACCGCACCTCGCCGGGGTCGGTCTCGCAAAAGAACGGCGAATGGCCCTCGAGGACGCCGAACTCCCCCAAAAGGCCCGGAGCGTAGATTTCCTCGACAACGCCTTTGAAAAGCGTCTTGTCGGGGGCGACGATCGTGAGTTCAATCTTCTCGGCCATGGTAGTCCAGTCGTCAGTTGCCAGGGGTCATTTGAGCGTCTTGGCCTTTTCCATCGCGTCTTCTATCGTCCCGATCATCCAGAACGCCTGTTCGGGCAGGTCGTCGCACTCGCCGTCGCAGATCATCTTGAAGCTGCGTACGGTGTCTTCGACTTTCACGTACAGGCCCTTGAAGCCGGTGAACTGCTCGGCCACGTGGAATGGCTGCGAGAGGAACCGCTGGATCCTGCGGGCGCGCGTCACGGTGAGCTTGTCCTCGGGCGAGAGCTCGTCCATGCCGAGGATGGCGATGATGTCCTGGAGGTCCTTGTAACGCTGGAGTATCTGCTGGACCCTTCTGGCGACCGTGTAGTGTTCGATTCCGACCACATCGGGCGAGAGGATTCGCGAGGTGGAGTCGAGGGGGTCGACCGCGGGGTAGATGCCCAACTCGGCAATCTGACGCGAGAGCACCGTGGTCGCGTCGAGGTGCGCAAACGTCGTGGCCGGGGCCGGGTCGGTGAGGTCGTCGGCGGGGACGTAAATGGCCTGCACCGAGGTGATGGACCCTTTTTTGGTGGTCGTGATGCGTTCCTGGAGCTCGCCCAGGTCCGTCGAGAGCGTCGGCTGGTATCCCACGGCGCTGGGGATGCGGCCCAGAAGCGCCGACACCTCGGAGTTGGCCTGGGTGAAACGGAAGATGTTGTCGATGAAGAGGAGCACGTCCTGCCCTTCCTCGTCGCGGAAGTACTCGGCGGCGGTGAGGGCCGAGAGGCCCACGCGCGCCCTGGCGCCGGGCGGTTCGTTCATCTGGCCGTACACGAGGCAGGTCTTGTTGAGCACGCCCGACCCCTTCATCTCGAGCCACAAGTCGTTGCCTTCGCGGGTGCGCTCGCCGACGCCGCCGAAGACCGAGTAGCCGCCGTGCTTCAAGGCGACGTTGTGGATGAGCTCCATGATGACGACGGTTTTGCCGACGCCCGCGCCGCCGAAGAGCCCGATCTTGCCGCCGCGCATGTACGGTTCGAGCAGGTCGATCACCTTGATGCCCGTTTCGAACATCTGGATGGTGACGTCCTGGTCCACGAACTCGGGCGGGTGCCGGTGAATCGGGTAGAACTTCTTGGCGCCGACGGGCCCCATCTCGTCCACGGGATCGCCGACGACGTTGATGATACGGCCGAGCGTCTCGGGGCCCACGGGCATCTTGATGGGCGCGCCGGTATTCATGACCGCCATCCCGCGCACCAGGCCGTCGGACGCGTCCATCGCGATACACCGGCAGGTGTTCTCGCCGATGTGATGAGCCACCTCGAGGACGAGGTTCCACTTCTGGTCGTTGATGGAAGGGTTGCTCACCTTCAGGGCGGTGAAGATCGCCGGCAGGCAGTCGGGCTGGAACTCGACGTCCACGACCGGACCCATCACCTGCTTGACCTTGCCCGTCTTTTCGATTGTCGTTTCGCTCATGCTTTTATCGCCTCCGCCCCCGTTACGATTTCCATCAGCTCCTTCGTGATCGCTGCCTGCCGCGCCTTGTTGTATTTGAGCGTGAGCGAATCGATCATCTCGCCCGCCGCCTTGGTCGCGTTGTCCATCGCCGTCATCCGCGCGCCGTGCTCGCTGGCTGCCGATTCGAGCATGGCCCTGTAGATCTCGGTGCCGAGGTACTTGGGCAGGATGGCGTCGAGGATTGTCGCCATGTCGGGCTCGAAGACGAAGTCCACGCCTGCCGCCGCGGTCCCGGTTTCCTCGGGGATCCGCATGGGCAGAAGCGGGTAGAGCGCGACGCGCTGTTGGATGACCGACTTGAACTCGTTGTAGAGGAGCCAGATGGCGTCGAGGTCCTGCGCCACGAAGTCACGCGCCAGTTCCTGGGCGATCTCGGCCGCCGACGAGAACGTGATGTTGTTGAAGACGCCAATGTACTCGCGGCGGATGTCCACGGTCTTCCGCCGGAAGTGGTCGCGCCCCTTCCGCCCGATGCACGACAACGAAATCCGGTCGAACTCGCCGCCCTTTTCGAAGAGGAACTGCTCGGCCCGGCGGACGATGTTCGTGTTGAACGACCCGCAGAGCCCGCGGTCCGAGGTCATTACGACCAGCTCGACCTTTTTGGGCTCACGGCGCGCCAGCAGGGGATGGGCCTCGGTGTTCACCCGCGCTGCGATATCCAGAAGGACCGTCGAAAGCCCGTTGGCGTACGGCCGGGCCTTGAGGATGGCCTCCTGCGCGCGGCGCATCTTGGCCGCCGCCACCATCTTCATGGCCTTCGTGATCTGCCGGGTGTTCCGGACCGATCCGATTCGTTTTCGCAGTGCGCGCAGCGACGGCATAGGTTACCGGCCTACTCCTTGAAGATCGCGCCGAAGTCCCGGAGCAGCGCGTCGACCTTCTTGCGCAGGTCGGCGTCGAGCTCCTTTTTCTTGAGCACCTCGGTCCCGACCTCCGGGTGCCTGGTGTCCATGAACGCCACGAGCTCGTCCATGTAGCGCCGGATGTTCTCGACCTTGATGTGACGGACCCAGTTGACGCCCTTCTCGTCCTTCTCGGTCGCGGCGTAGATCTGGACGATCTGCTTCTCGACGGCGAGCGGCTTGTATTGTTCCTGCTTGAGGAGTTCCATGAGCCGCTCGCCCCTCGCAAGCTGTTCCTGGGTGGCCTTGTCGAGGTCCGACCCGAACTGCGCGAACGCCGCGAGTTCGCGGTACTGCGCAAGCTCGATGCGAAGCTTGCCGGCGATCTGTTTCATAGCCTTGATCTGCGCGTTGCCGCCGACGCGGGAGACCGAGATGCCGGCGTTCATCGCGGGGCGCTGGCCGGCGTAAAAGAGGTCGCTCTCGAGGAATATCTGCCCGTCGGTGATCGAGATGACGTTGGTCGGGATGTACGCCGAGACGTCGCCTGCCTGCGTCTCGATTATCGGGAGCGCGGTCAGCGACCCGCCGCCCAGCTTGTCATTGAGCTTGGCCGCGCGTTCGAGCAGGCGCGAGTGGAGGTAAAAGACGTCGCCCGGGAACGCCTCGCGTCCCGGCGGGCGGCGCAGGAGGAGCGAGAGCTGGCGATACGCGACAGCGTGTTTTGAGAGGTCGTCGTAGATGAGGAGCGCGTGCTTGCCGTTGTCGCGGAGGTACTCACCCATGGTGCATCCGGCGTACGGGGCGATGAACTGGAGCGGGGCGGGCTCCGAGGCGCCCACCGTCACCACCGTGGTCCACTTCATGGCGCCGAACGAGTTGAGCTTGTCGACGACCTGGGCGACCGTGGACTGCTTCTGGCCGATCGCGACGTATATGCAGATGACGCCTTCCCTGGCCTGATTGACGATGGTGTCGATTGCGATGGCGGTCTTGCCCGTCTGCCGGTCGCCGATGATGAGCTCGCGCTGGCCGCGCCCGATGGGCGTCATGGCGTCAACGGTCTTGATGCCTGTCTGGAGCGGTTCCTTCACCGGCTGGCGCTGGACGATTCCGGGGGCCTTGATCTCGATCTTGCGGCGTTCCTTCGTCGGGATCGGTCCCTTTCCGTCGACCGGGTTCCCGAGGGCGTCGACCACGCGCCCGACGACTGCGTCGCCGACCGGGACGTCGGCGATGCGGCCGGTGCGCTTGACTATGCCGCCCTCGTGGATATCGACGTCGCTGCCCATGATGGCGACGCCGACGTTGTCCTCCTCGAGGTTGAGCACCATGCCCATGAGGCCGCCGCCAAAGTCGACAAGTTCGCCGGCCATCACGTTGTCGAGCCCGTAGACGCGGGCGATGCCGTCGCCCACCGAAAGGACCGTGCCCATCTCCTTCAGATCGACGCTGGTTTCGAACCCCGCGATCTGCTGCCGGATGATGGTGCTGATTTCGTCCGCGCGGATTTGCATTCTGGTTCCTCCATGTCAGGGCGCGGCATCGGTACCCGCCCGCCTCGGGCGCCCACGCAGGGGCGCCCCTACGTCGTCCCGGTCATCCCTTCATCTGTTCCACGAGCTTTTGAAGCCGGCCGCGCAGGCTTCCGTCAATGATCACCCCGCCCACCCGCACCTGGAGTCCGCCGATGAGGGTCTCGTCGAGGCGCTGAGTCAGGAGCACGGTCTTTCCCATGGCCTTCGAGAGCGCGCCGCGGACGTTTGCGAGACCGGCCGGATCCAGGGCGCGGGGCGCGAGCACCTCGCCGCGGACAAGGCCGCGCCGCCGGTCGATCTCCTCGCGGAATGTCTCCACGATCATGGGCAGGTGATCGACGCGGTGCGCTTCGACGAGGAAGTCGAGCAGCCGCCGGACGTGCGCGCCGGTGCCCATCTTCTCTGCGACGGCGCTCACGACGGTTTTCTTGGCGGCCACCCTCACGGTCGGCGACAGCAGCACGCCGCGCAGCTCCGCGTACTGGGCCACCGCCGCGGCGACGGCGTCGAAGTCCTTCGCGAGGGCGTCGAGATCGGCGTCGGTGCGGGCGGTGGCCAGAAGCGCCTTGGAATACCGTTTTGCGAGGCTTTTTCGTATGGCCATGGTCGCGGAAATCCCGTTACTGCAGCCCGTCGGTCTTCATGACCGAGAGGCGGTCCACGAACTCGCGGATGAATCTCTCGTTGTCCTCGGGCCCGAGGTGCTTGCGCAGGAGATCCTCGGCTATGGCCGCGGCGCTCCTGGTCACCTCGTCGCGGATGCGGGCCCTGGCCTCGGCGACCTCCCTGTCAATGGTCTCACGGGCCGAGATCTCGATGGCGGTCTTTAGGTGTTGGGCGTTCTCGATGAGTTTCTGCTTCTCGGTCTCGCCGCGGCTCGCGAAGCTCTGCGTGATGTCCTTGACGGTCTGGTCAATGGCGGCGAGGCGCGCCAGCAGGTCTTTGTGCTTGGCGTCGATTTCGGCCTTGATCTTCGCGGCTTCCTCGATCTGGGCGGCCATGGTCGCTCTCCGGCCGGCGAGGAACTTCGACAGGGGACGGCGAAGCAGGAAATAAAGGGCGCCGAAGAGTACGGCAAAGTCGATAATCAGCCATCCGACCGGCGGCGCGTGCGTGTCCGATTTCCACCAGTTGATGCCCGTGCCGTGGCCCGACGCGTGGCCCGCCGTGGCCTCTCCGCGGGCGTCGTGCGAGCCGCCGTGGCCCTCCTCGGCGAATGCGGCGCCGGACACTGCCGCGGCGGCGATCACTGCCAACGAGATGATGCACAGACGTTTGAGCATGCCGCCTAGCCGATCTTCCTCCCGAGGACCTTCTCGGTGATCTGAAGCGCTATCGTCCCGATGTCCCTCTCGATATCCTTCCGGACAGACTCGGTTTCGGCCTTGAGACCTTTGACCGCCTCTTCGACCCTGGCCGCGGCGTCGCGGCGGGCCCGGCCGAGGATGTCGCGCTGGGCGGCCTGTCCCTCGGCCTTGAGTTTCTCCATGATGGCCGCCGCCTTCGCCGTGGCCTCGCGGACGTGGCCGTCGAACACCGCCGCCTTGTCCCTGAAGTCCTTGTCGAGGGCGGCGGCCTCGTCTTTCATCCCGGCGACCAGGCGCTCGCGCTCCTCGAACAGCGCAAGATACGGTTCAAAAAGGAGCTTTCGGAGAATCAAAAAAAGGGAGAGGAAAATGAAGGCTTGAAGGAAGACAGTGTAATCGAGGTCGATCATAGAAGCGCGTAGTACTTAGCACAACGTTTTGCGCGATGTCAAAGGAAAAACCGATTTCCATCGGGTTTCCATCATTTTTGTTGACACTGCCATTACCCAAAAGTATAGTGCCGCTACGAGTTGCGAACTTCAACCTAGGAGGAGAACACATGAAGAAGGTACTGTTTGCGTCCGCGATTCTGGCCCTGCTGGCTTTCGGCGCCCTGTCGATTGCATGCAGCAGCCCGTGCGATGACGTCGCAGCCAAGTGCGAAGCATGCACTGACGCCACGATCAAGGCGGCCTGCGACGCTGCCGCAAAGATAGTTGTCGACGCAGGAGACGACGATGGGTGCGATGCTTTCATCGACCTTTTCGAGACCGCCTACGCGACCTGCAAGTAGTCTGCCACTTCCCTGGCACAAGCGAGGGCACCCTGCGGGGTGCCTTTTTTGTTTCCGGACAACGGTCGCAAAGGCGCCGGTCCCACCGGATCCTGGTCAGAACCTGAGGGTTCCGGACAATCCTATCGCGTAGATGGTACCGTCGAACCAGTACGGGGGGACCGGGGAGGCGACGTCGTTTTTTGTCACGAGTTTGCGCTCGAGAACGTGTATCTGGGTGAAGGCATCCAGGGAGACCGGTTTCGTGAGCACCTCGCCGGCGCTCTCGAGTTCGAGCCCCGCGCCGAGCGAGAAGACGTGCTTGTCCGAATCCATCAGGTTTGTTCCGCCGGTCTGCGGCGGGACAGGCGTCGGCTCGTAGATGTACCCGCCCCTGAGCGCAACAGTCATCCCGGCCGCCGGGTGCAGGCGATACTCCGCGCCGAACCGGTTGGTCACCGTGTCGTCGAAACGCACCGCTTCGATCTCGTTCTGGACGATCGTGGGGTTGAGCCGCTGGAGGTCCAGCATGACCTGAATGTCGGCCGACGGGTCGGGCTGGCGCGACCACAGGTTCAACGAAAGGTCGGTCAAGAGCGTCAGGTTATCCACGGGGTCGCACGCGACGCCCATCGACACCTTCGGCGGGGAGTAGTACGTCGTGTTTGTGACGCCGATAATTGCCGCGCCGTTTTCCACGTAGAGCGCGACGATCCGCGACAGCGTGTTCACGGACACCGATGCCTGGATGGGCGCGCGGTACGAAAGGCCGAACTTGAGCCAATCCCACGGGGCGTATATCATGCCCGCTATTGGCGCGACGCGCACCGGGAAGCTCTGCTCGAGCTCCGCCGTCGCCTCGGAGTACGAGGCGAGGTCGGTCCCGATCTCGAAGTAGACGCCGCGGCCGCTCGTGTCGGCGAGAATGGTTATCCCGCCGCCGATGGCGAGCCCCGGGATGCCGAGCGCAAGGGCGATGTCGGTCGCCAGCCTGTGGACGCGGTTGTCGTACATGAAAAAGTACGGCCGCGAGGCGGGGAGCATCCGGACGCGCAGGATCTCGCGGTCCGGCAGGTAAAGGTCCTGGACAAACGAGAGCTTGAGTCCCATGGGCTTGTAGATCATCGTCGGGACCACGAGTCCGAAGGACGTCCCGCCGACGTCCTGCGTGTCGTTTGAGGCGCCATTTAGGCGCAGGCGGGTGAACCCGTGCAGGTACCCCGCGCCGAAGACCACGTCTTTTGCAAACGCGGCGCCGGCCGGATTGTAAAATCCGGCTGCGTAGTCCTCGGCCAGGGCCGTCGAGGCGCTGCCCATTGCCATGTGCCGCGGCCCGAACCCGAACGTCTCCATCGGCGACGCGTGCGCCGCCGCCGCGGCGAGGACCGCCGCAACCGCGGCGAGGTACAAGGTCTTCTTCGGATGGGTGCCACGGACAACCCCGGGTTGTCCGTGGCCCGGATACCCGCCTTTGGCACGGACAAGCGCCGCTTGTCCGTGGCACCCGGCCTCGCCCCCAACGACTCCGTCTGTTCCCTCGGTCCTCAGCACTCAGTCCTCAGTCCTCCCTCATGCCTCATGCCTCGTGCCTAGTACGTCAGGCTCACGCCGGCGCCGAGCGACAGGATGCTGCCCCCGCCGCTCACCGTCGGGTAACCGGGGTTCGACGTCTGAAGTCCGGGGGTGGCCGGGTCTTCATCGGTCAAGACACCGGGTGTTTTGTCCACGGTCATCTCCGACACGATCTGCACCTGGCAGTGAACATCCACCGCCAGCCGCCGCTTCTCCTCAAGCTCCGTCGCCCATCCCGCGCCCGCCGAGAGCATCGTCTTGAATCCGTCCAGCAGATTCGTCGGCCCTTCCTGGGTGCCCAACGGGCTTGGTTCGATTCCGACCCCGGCCCGCACAAAGAGGTCGTGCCCGGCTGGAAGCGCCAGGTGATACTCGCCGCCGGCCGCAAGGTTGAACGTGTCGTCAAAGGGGACGGCGGGGACGCCCGGCTCGATGACCCCCAGCACGTCGGGCATCTCGACCTTCACGTTGATGAACGGCCCGTCGTAACGCGACCAGAATTTCCAGGTGAAGTCGAGTGCGAGCGTGAGGTCTGGGATGGGGCGGTACGCGGCGGCCGCCGAGATCTGGTGCGGCGAGTAGAGAGTTGTCGCGTCGATGTCGAGGATGAGCAGGTTCCCCGAAACGTGGTTGTTTGTCGCCGTCCTGAACGGGAGCCTAAACTCCCCCCGCCAGGCGAGCCCGGTGCTCACCTCGGGTATGGGGTCGTATCTTATGCCGACTATCGGCGAGGCCGTCGCCGCGAGGTGTTCGTTCACGTCGGCCTCGAGACCCCTTGCCGCCCCCTCGTGCGAGATTACGGTTCCGTCGAGCCGCGCGAGGTAGTTGATACTCGCCCCGATGGCGAGGTTCGGCAGTATCCTCACCGCCATTGTGGGGAGCGCCACCAGCCGCTGCGTCCTGTTGTCGTACAGGGGGAAGAACGCTTCGTCGGGCGCGGGGCCCACGGCCTTGACGAGGTCGAGCCAAGGAAGATACAGGCCCACGCCCACCCAGAGGCGGTCCTTTAGGAACCCGCCAAAAGGCACGGGCGCGCTGGCGCCGAAGAAGATGCCGTGGGGGTCCTCGATCTCGCGCCGCTCGCCGTTGATTGAAAGGCCCGACCAGACCCCGGTGAAGCCGAACGAGGTGCGGGGGCGCGAAAGCGCGTGCAGCCCGGCGGGGTTGTACCAGGACGCCGAGTAGTCGTCTGCCACGGCGGTCTGGGCGTTCATCGCCGAGCCCCGCGGGCCGAACCCGAAGACGTCCCCGATCGACGCATGAAGTTCCGGTGAAGCCAGGGTCAAGGGCAATGAACCGCAGAGTGCGCTGAAGGCGCAGAGAAAGTGTGTCTTCCGAAAAGCAGAACTCAGCGCTCTCAGCGTTCTCCGCGGTTCCATTCCGCTTGCCTGGTCCTTTGCCGGCCCCATGGGCCGTCAGTCGCGCCTGATGATCACGGTCTTGCCCATCCCGCCCCCGACGCACAGCGTGGCCATGCCGCGCGTGAGTCCCCGGCGGGCCATTTCGTACGCGAGCGTGATGACTATCCGCAGGCCCGTGGCGCCCACGGGGTGTCCCAGCGCGATGCCCGAGCCGTTCACGTTGGTGGTTGAGCGGTCAAGCTCCAAGAGCTTTTCGCACGCGAGGTATTGCGCCGCGAACGCCTCGTTGACCTCGATGAGCTGGATGTCCTTTAGCGTCATGCCGGCGCGCACGAGCGCCTTTTTGGTTGCGGGGACGGGGCCGTATCCCATCAGCTCCGGCTCCACGCCGGCGGCGGCATGGGAGACGAGCGTCGCGAGAGGCTTCTTTCCCAGCTTGCGGGCCTTCTCGGCCGACATGATGATGGCGGCGCTGGCGCCGTCGTTGATGCCCGAGGCGTTGCCGGCGGTCACGGTCCCGTTCTTCTTGAACGTGGCCGGGAGTTTCACGAGGTCGTCCATCGTGATACCGAGGCGGATGTGCTCGTCCTTTTCGAAGCGCTTGGGCGGGCCTTTGCGCTGGGGCACGTCGACGGGGATGACCTCGTCGGCGTACCTTCCGGCCTTCCACGCGTCCTCGGCGCGGTGGTGGCTGGTGTACGCCAGCTCGTCCTGCTGCTGCCGCGTGATGCCGTGCCTTTCGGCCAGGTTCTCGGCTGTGACGCCCATCAGGATCTTGTGTATGGGGTCGGTGAGGCCCTCCCATAGCATGTCGGTGAGCTCGCCGTGCATCAGCCGGTGGCCCCAGCGGGCGCCCTTGAGCATGTAGCCCACGTTGCTCATGCTCTCGACTCCCCCGATGAGCACGCAGTCGTTTTCGCCCGTCATGATCTGCTGGGCGCCGAAGACGAGCGCCTGCATCGAGGACGAGCACTGGCGCTGGATCGTCACCGCGGGCGTGGTGTGGGGGATGCCGGCCTTGAGGGCGATGCAGCGCGCGACGTTGATCTCGTCCGAGCGCCACATGCAGTTGCCCACCAGCACGTCCTGGACGTCCCCCGGTTCGATTCCGGCCCTCTTGATCGCCTCGACCACGACGAGCCTTCCAAGCTCGGTGGCCGACACGTCCTTGAGCGATCCTCCAAACGAGCCGATCGGCGTGCGCACGCCGCTTACCATCACAACCTCGTTCATGCTTTCACCTCGTTTTGGCGGCAAGCCGTTCAACGCATCGTCCGCACGTAGCGCATCCCGCGGCGGCGGCCTTCCTTGGTGGCGAGGCCCTTTTCCACGAGCAGGCGCAGAAGGGGCCGCACGGCGAAAGAGTCGAGGCCGAGCATCCGCTGGGCCTGCGAAGAGTTGATGTAGCCCGATCGGGCGAGCTCGCCCACGAGGAGATGAAGCGCGGCGCCGGTATCGAAGATCGGCCCGCGACGTTCCCGGTCGTCGCCGCCCGCGCGGGCGTGGGCCACGTATCTCTCGGGACCCATCGTCTGGAGCTTGTCTATTTCCTCGGTGATCTCGTGATAGGTCTTCCGGCCGCACCCTTTCATGTCGCGGATGTTCTGGAGGCCGATGCCCCTTAAGTCGGCGACGGTCCTGAGATTCAGACGGCCCAAGAGGTTTCTTGCCCTTGTCGAGAGGGCGAGCCTGAAGAGCTCGAACGTCTCCATGGACTCGGTTTCTCCCGAGGGGCTGAGTCTGATGTAGCGTTTCAAGGGTTCACCTCCTGGGTCTTCATGCGCTCGGGCCTTTCGCCAGGTCCGGCAACTCCCCCTGCCCCCTCTTGCGCCAAGAGGGGGAGGTTTCCCTGTCCGTGGTACCGCCAGGGGGGATGCTCCGCGATCCCAGCCAGCGAACGCTCTGCCTCGTGTCGCGTCTCTCGAGTTCGCGCTCGACGGCCCTGATGACGGCGGACTTGTCGCGCGCCCATGCCGGCGCGGCGAGAAGATCGGTCGGCGCCTCCGCGGCGAGACGGTGAATCACCACGCCGGGCGGCAGGCGCTCGAGGAAACGCACCGCCATGTCACGGTACTCCTCGGCAGTCGGTGGCACGAACTCGCCGCGTTCGGACATCTCGTGAAGGCGCGTGCCGCGAAGCACCATGATGTTGTGGATCTTCACCCCCGGGACGCCGAGCGTGGCCAGGAACCCGGCCGTGGCATCGGTTTCGGCGCGGCCTTCGCCGGGGAGGCCGAGGATCACGTGCGCGACCGTTTCGATTCCCCTGGCGCGGGCCGCCCGTACGGCGTCGGCGAACTCGGCGGCCGTGTGGTTCCTTCCCACCGAAAGGAGCGTCGAGTCGGACGAGCTCTGAAGCCCGATCTCGAGCCAGAGCCTGGTCCGGCGCGCGAACGACTCGAGCACGTCGAGAACCGGGGACCCCAGGCAGTCGGGCCGGGTCCCGACGGACAACCCGACGACCCCGGGCGCCGAAAGCGCCTCGGCCAGGACCTGTTCGAGCCTCTCAGGTGCGCAGTGCGTGCCGGTGTGGTCCTGAAGGTAGGCTATGAACATCCGGGCGCCGCCCCGACCGAGCGCCTCCATCCCCCGGCGGAGTTGGGTCGGCACGTCCTCGCCCGGAACGAACCAACTCGGGACGAGATCCTTTCCCGAACAGTAGAAACACCCGCCTGTCCCGCGCGTTCCGTCGCGGTTCGGGCAGGTCAGTCCGGCCGAAAACGGCAGCTTGCGGACGGGGCCGCCGAACACCTTCCGCAGATGGTCCCCAAGCGGGTTGTAGCGTCTGAGAGGCTCGGTTTGCGGCGACAACGGCACGGTTCCACCACTACGCAAAGGGTTCGCACTCACGCATATGACGCTTTCATTTCGGGGCGCGGAAACCCAAGGGGAAACCCAAAGCGATTATAACCCGGCCCCCCGCATTGGCAACAGGATTTTCGTTCGTTTTCGTTTTGCCGCGGATCGCGGGTGTGTTATAGTTTCGCAGGACGTGAACATCACCTTCATACACGCCCCCTTCGGGCACCACGCCTTTTCGGAAAACCTCCGTGTGGTCGACGAGGAGTTCATCGTCCCGCCGCCAATCATCCTCGCCTACGTGGCGGCGATCGCCGAGCGCGCCGGGCACCGGGTGGATCTGATAGACGCCCATGCGACGCGGATTGGGATGCAGGAGGCCGCCGACCGCATCAAGACGTTCGGCGCCCAAGCCATCGGGTTCCGCGTGGACGTGTACAACTTCCACCGGACGCTCGAGTGGATCCGGTACCTCAAGCGAGCGACGGGACTGCCGGTCTTCGCGGGCGGGATCGGCATTACCGAGTACCCGGCCGAGTGCATGTCGTACCCGGAGATCGACTACGGGATCGTCGGCGAGGCCATCCAATCGCTCCCCCGGTTCCTGGACGTGCTCGGGCGGAAGGGCGAGCCCGGCGGCGTGCCGGGGCTGGTCTGGCGGGACGGCGGAGGCGTGGTCCGCAACGAGCCCGAAGGCGCAATCGCGGATATCGACGATTACCCGTTCCCCGCGCGCCACCTCCTGCCGAACGAGCTGTACGGATCGTTCGTTTCGAAGCGGCGCAACTTCACCATCATGCTCACGTCCACGGGCTGCCCGTACCGGTGCGCGTTCTGCGAGATTGCGCCGCTCCACTACCGGGCGAGGTCCCCGGCGGGTGTGGCGCAAGAGGTGGCCGCCTGCTGCCGGGACTTCGGCGTGAGGGAGATTGACTTCTTCGACGCGACGTTCTTCATCAACCGCGACCGGTCCCTGGAGATCTGCGATCGGATCGCCTCGCAAAAGGGCGACCTCGAATGGACCTGCCGGTCACGCGTGGATCTGGTCAACGACGATCTGCTCCGGGCCGCGAAGCGGGCGGGGCTCAGGATGATTAACTTCGGGATCGAGAGCGCGTCGCCGGACGTGCTCAAGAACGTCAAAAAGGACATCACGCCCTCGCAGGTCCGCGCGGCGATCGAGATGTGTAAACGCCAAGGGATAATGACGCTGGGGTTTTTCATGATAGGCAATCCCGGCGAGACCAGGGAAACCGTCGAGGAAAACATCAGGTACATGCGCTCGCTCGACCTTGATTTCGTGCAGGTTTGCCGGACCATCGCAAAACCCGCCTCGGAGCTCAACCGGACGCTGGTCGCCCGGACGGGACACGACTACTGGGCCGAATTCATCCGCGGGAAAGTCCCGGCGCAGCGCCTGCCGACGCCTTGGACGGACCTTTCACAGGAGGAGGTCGAGTCGTATCTCAAGAAGGCGTACTACGGTTTCTACTTCCGTCCGCGGACCGTCTTTCGCACCGCACTGGGCGTCCGCTCGTACGGCGAGTTTGCAAGATACGCGCGCGTCGGGCTCCGGATGTTGTTCAAGAACACGTCGGACGTCGGTTGACTGACGACCAACGACTGACGACCGACGGCCGCCGCGCGCGGCAGACCGAGAGGGGACGTACGGCCGATGGTTTTCCGCTGTCGGGCAACGTGTCGCGGGTCGTGAGTGGCAAGTCGTGAGTCGTAGGTCGCAGGGAGGAGAAACATGAAGAAGAAGGCGCGTTTGTCGGGGAAGGCGGTTCAGGGAATGAAAGGGCTGCTCTCGGACTTGGGAGGGATAGCGCGGAAGCCGCTTGACGGCATAGACACCATCAAGAACGCTCTTGACGGCGGCGGCAGGAAAAAGGGGCCGCAGGTGCTGATCCTGATGGGGTCCGCGTCGGACTTCGAAGTCATGAAGGGGGCCGCCGAGGTGCTGGGCGAGATGAAGGTGGGTTTTGAGCTCGACATCGCCTCGGCGCACCGGATGCCCGAGAAGGTCGCCGCGTACGCGAAGTCCGCCCGGGGGCGCGGCGTCGAGGTGATAATCTGCGGCGCCGGGATGGCGGCCCACTTGGCGGGCGCCGTGGCGGCCAACACGACGCTTCCGGTGATTGGCGTCCCCCTCAAGGGCGGGACGATGGATGGACTTGACGCGCTCCTTTCGACGGTCCAGATGCCGCCGGGAATACCCGTCGCGACGGTGGCCGTCGGCGGCGCGAAGAATGCGGCGTTCCTTGCGTGCGAGATCCTCTCGATCAGGAATGCGTCACTTGCCGATCGCCTCGAAAAACAGAGATCCGAAACCCGCGAGGCGATGGAGAAGAAGGCGGAGGAATTGCGCGCAGGAAAGTGACGTGACGCGGGGCGGTCCGCCGCCCCGCCGCGCGTTCTACTTTTTCCCCTTCTTGAACCTCTCAACCTGTTCCTTGTAGTACGGCTCGTCGGCTTTGAGCTTTTGGGCTTCCTCTGCGCTCTTGGCCGCCTCGTCCGCCTTGTTGAGGGCGAAGAGGATCTCGGCCTGTAGGTCCCAGATCTCGGGGTCTTTCGGATTCAGACCCGTGGCCTTCCGCGCGTTTTCGAGGCCCTCCTCGAGCTTGTAGTTGTTGCGCCACGCGAACCACGCGAACTCGGCGTACGGCGTCGCCTCGGTGGGGTTCTCCTCGATTGCCTTGCGCATCATCTTGACGGCCTGGCCCTCGCGCTTTGCCTTGAGAAACGCCGTGGCGAGCGTGGGGTTCAGGCCCTTGGCCTCGGGGGAGGTCGGGAACCACCGTTTGATCTGTTCGAGCTGGTCGGCGGCCGAGTCGTACTTTTTGACGCCGCGCAGGAACAGGTATTTTCCGAGGGCGTAAACGGCCTTCGAAGCCAGGCCTTTCTTGTTGTCCTGGTCGTCCTTCAAGATCTTCCCGAGGTACTTCTTGGCCTTCTCCTCGTCGGCGCGAAAAGCCCAGCGTGCCCCGACGTCGTACCAGAGCTTGAGGTTGTCCTTTTCCTTGTCGGCCCTTTTCGAAAGCTCCGCAAGCGGGCTCTTCCCGGCGGCGATGTCCTTCATCTCGGCCGCGAGCGGGGCCGCGTCGTCGAGGTCCAGGAGGCGGTCGATCTCCTTCCCCTTCGAATCCAAAAAGAGCAGGGTGGGGAAGGCCGTCACGCGGTACTTTTCGAATATCTCGGCCCCCTTCCCGGTCTCGCCGTCGCACCGGATTGCCGAAAAAGCGGCTGCCGCTTCGGCGAACTCCTTTTTCAGAAACGTGCTCCGCTCGGCCACGCGGCAGGCCGTGCACCAGCGGGCGTAGATCTCGACCATCACGGGCTTCCCGGACGAGAGCGCCCCGTCGAGATCGCACTCGCCCCACGCGACGCCATCGGCGAAAGCGGCGGCGGGGAGCAAAAGCAGGCAGATTGCGCCCAAAGAAATCCGGAACACCTGCGGTGCAGAGGACGTGGTGGAACGCCCCACCCGGGCGGGGCTCATTGCGCCGGCTTCGAGGTCGCTCTGAATCCCTGTGAACGCGGTTTGTCTTGACATTGTTTTACTCCTCCGGCTTTTAGCCTTCTTGTTTCTCGAGAACTTCCACCAGCGCCTCGGACACCGGCAGCCTGTGGATGTCGCCGCGCACGTCGGCGCCGCAGTATGCCCCCGTCTCGGTTGAGAGCCAGTCGACGAGCCGCATGTCGGTCATGTCCAAGTAACGGTTTTCGACCAAAAGCCCGGCGGGGGCGTCCGGGAAGATCTCGGCGCGGTCGTGGTGGGGAAACAACAGGAACGTCTCAAGGCCCTTCGGGACGATCTTCTCCTCGGACGCGATGATGGCGACCTTCACCCCGTGCTCGGCGGCCAGCATGATGAGCGGGGCCGTGCCGATCTTCGAGAGCACGCGCCCGCCGTAGACGCCGTCGGCCCCGATGAGCACGAGGTCCGCCTTGTGGAGGTGCTCGAAGAGCGCCGCGTCTATGCAGAGCGTGACGGCGATCCCGGCGGCCGAAAGCTTGAGCGCCGTCTTCCGGCCTTCGAAGAGCGGCCGCGACTCGCCGACGTACACGGTAGTCGGAACCCCGGCCTTGGCCCGCTCGACGAGCACTCGGATGACGAGCGACGAGTACGAGAACGTCACGGTTCGCGGGCCCGCCGCGGCCTGTTCGACGGCCTTCACGCCGTACGCCACGGCCTGCTCGATCCGGCGCTCGCGGCCGGCGGCCCAGTCGCGCCAGGCCTTCTGAAGCGGCGCGGCCGCCCGCCCGGCCTCCTCGGCAAACAGGCAGAAGCGGTTGACCGTGCTCAGGACGGACACGATCGAAGGCTGCGCAAGGAACACCAGGCTGGCGGTTCGCACCGCGGCCAGTGCGTCGTGTTCCTCGTCGTACCGGCCGGCGACCGAGTCGAGGATCTCGATGGCCTGCACCGCCAGCTCGGAGCTGCCGCTCTCATGGTCGAGCGAGAACGACGAAATGCGTTCTGTGATGTTCTTCATGTTCCACTCCTCACAACAGAGGTCTCTGTGCGGCGCAGCGGAGTCGCAATCGGGCATTTTTTGCCACAGAGAACACGGAGAACACAGAGGGAATCCATGTTTCTCGGGATCCGGAAGTCCGAGAAGTTTTCTCTCGGTGAACTCTGAACACTCTGTGGCAAATCGTTCTCATTTCCTGATCTTGAGCGCCATGTCGGCCGCGGGCGCCGAGTGCGTGAGCCTCCCGACCGAAATGATATCCACGCCCGTTTCGGCGTAGGCGCGCACGTTTTGCAGGGTCATCCCGCCCGATGCCTCGATGAGCACCCGCCCCGCGGCGATCTCGACGGCGCGTCGCGCGTCGTCGGGCGACATGTTGTCGAGCATGACGATGTCGGCGCCGGCCTCGATCGCTTCCGAAAGTTGGTGGAGCTTTCCCACCTCCACCTCGATTCTCAGTACCCCATTCCGCAAATACGATGGCATTCGACGGACCGCTGCATCCGCGCCCGCCGCGTTGCGCTCCCTCGCCGCAGCCGCTGCGGGTACGACTCGGTCGCGCGCCTCGCGGTCGCGGCGCATCGGCCGTCTCGGTGCGTCACCGTATTTGCGGAAAGGGGTACTTAGGGTGTGCGGCGCGGCCTTCTTCGTGCGCGCCACCGCCTCTGTCACCGAGCCGGCGGCCGCCACGTGGTTGTCCTTGATGAGGACGCCGTCAAAAAGCCCCGACCGGTGGGACGTCCCGCCGCCAGCGATGACGGCCGCCTTCTCGAGCGCCCGCAGGCCCGGCGTGGTCTTGCGCGTGTCCGTGACGGCGCACCCGGTCCCTTTGACCGCCTTTGCGTATTCCGCCGTGAGCGTCGCGATCCCCGACAGGCGCATCACGAAGTTGAGCGCGACCCGTTCGCCGGTCAGGATGGATGCCAGGCTCCCCTTGACCGTCGCGGCCGTCTCGCCGGCGGGCACCGGGTCGCCGTCTTGGAAATGGAACTCGACCTCGACACCGCCGACCTGCGCAAAGACCTCCTCGAACGCCGCGGCGCCGGCAAGGACAAGCTCCTGCCGCGCGATGAGCACCGCGCGCCCTTTCTGTCCCGGGGGGACAACCGCCGCTGTCGTGACGTCCCCCGCGCCCACGTCTTCGGCGAGTGCGCGCGCGACGGTCCTTCTGAGCCACCCTGCCGGGACCTGCGTCATCACTTCCCCTTCATCTTCGCCAGTTCTTCGAGCGCCTGTTTCGCCTTCGCAAGTATCTGTTCGAGATCTTTTTGCCGCGCGGTGTCTTTTTCGATAACCGCGGCCGGCGCCTTTTCGAGGAACGCCGGGTTGTTGAGCCTTTTTGCAAGCCCCTCGAGATCGCCTTCACACTTCTTGATCTCCTTCCGGAGCCGCGCTTCCTCCTCGTCGAAATCCACCAGCTCGCGCGCCGGGATGACGATGTCCACGGCCGGGGAGGGCACGTGGAGGCGAATCGCGCTGCCTGACCCGCCCGCCGGTTCGGCGGTGACCTCCAGGTTCGAAAGTCCCGAAAGCTTGCGCACGGCGGGCGAGATTGCGGCAAGCGTCGCGCGGGTTTCTTCGGCTTCGGCGTGGGCGACGGCCCCGAATTTTTTTGACGGCTCGATGTTGTGCTCGCCCCGGAGGTTGCGGATTCCGGTCACGATCTCCTTGAGCAGGTCGACCTGTGCGGCCGCAGCCGGCCGGGCCGCCGGCGATGCGGCAGAGGCGTCGGGGAAGCGGGCGACTGCCAGGCCGGGTCCGGCATCGGGGATGCACGGGCGGATGGCCTGCCAGATCTCCTCGCTAAGATACGGCATGAACGGGTGGAGAAGCCTCAAAACGCCGTCCAACATCTTCACCAGTGTCTGCTGGGCGGCCCGCCTGCCGGAAGGATGGGCGCCGTCGTAGAGCGCAAGCTTCGAGAGCTCTATGTACCAGTCGCAGAGCTCGTGCCAGGTGAAGTGGTAGATTGTGTTGGCCGCCTCGTCGAAACGGTACCCGGACAAGGCCCTGTTCACGGCCGATGCGGTCTCTTCAAACCGCGCCTCGATCCATGTCTCGAACATCCCCCGCTTTTCCGCAGGCGCCGCCGGGTCGTAGTCGCCGAGGTTCATCATGGCGAATCGCGCGGCGTTCCAGAGCTTGTTTCCGAAGTGGCGGTAGCCCTCGACGCGCGGCATCGAGAGTTTCACGTCCTGGCCCTGCGTGGCCATGGATGCGAGCGTGAACCGGAGCGCATCGGCGCCGTGCTTCGCCGTGACGTCGAGCGGGTCAATGACGTTCCTCCGCGTCTTGCTCATCTTTTCGCCCTTCTCGTCGCGGACCATCGCGTGGAGGTAGATGGTCCTGAAGGGCACCCGTTCTTCGAGCGGGCGGCCGGGGTGGACGAGGCGCGTGCCCATCATCATCATGCGGGCGACCCAGAAGAACAGGATGTCGAACCCCGTTTCCATGAGGTCGTTCGGGTAGTACGCCTTGAGGTCAGGCGTGTCGTCGGGCCAGCCGAGCGTCGAGAACGGCCAGAGCGCCGACGAAAACCACGTGTCTAGCACGTCCGGGTCCTGCACGAGGTCGGTCCCCCCGCATTCGGGGCACGCCGCGGGCTTCTCGCGGGCGACCAGAGGCTTTGCGTCCTTCGACCCGACCCCGCCGATGCCTTCCGGCCTGCCGTCGAGGCCCGAGCAGCGCGTGCAATACCACGCGGGGACCTGGTGTCCCCACCAGAGCTGGCGGCTGATGCACCAGTCCTGGATGTTGCGCATCCAGTGGAAGTACGTCTTGGTCCACGTCTCGGGGATGATCGTGACGATGCCCTTTTCGACCGCTTCGATCGCGGGTTCGGCCAGCGGTTTTGTCTTGACGAACCACTGCGTCGAGAGCATCGGCTCGACGACCTCCTTGCACCGCTGGCACCGGCCGATTGCCATCAGGTGGTCCTTGCGCCCGCGGAAAAGACCTGTCGCGGTCAGGTCCTCCTTGACCTTCCGCCGCGCCTCGTGGCGGTCGAGTCCCGCGAACTTCCCGCACGCGTCGTTGAGAGTGCCGTCGGCGTTCAGGATGTTCAATTCCGCGAGGCCGTGGCGCTTGCCGGTGGCGAAGTCCGAAAAATCGTGTCCGGGCGTGACCTTGACCGCCCCCGTTCCGAACGCCATGTCGACGAGGACCGGGTCTGCGATCACCGGAAACTCGCGCGGGAGGAGCGGGTGCCGCACGTTTTTTCCGATGACGGCCTTGTGGCGCTCGTCGTCGGGGTGAACGGCGATCGCGGTGTCGCCCAGCATTGTTTCGGGCCGCGTCGTCGCCACGACGATCTCGCCGCTCCCGTCGGCCAGCGGATAGGCGAACGACCAGAGATCGCCCAACACGTCCTCCTCGTGGTCGACCTCGAGGTCCGAGAGAGCCGTCAGGCAGCGCGGGCACCAGTTGATGAGCCGGTAGTCGCGGTAGATCAGGCCGTCGTCGTGGAGCCGAACGAAGGCCTCGCGGACGGCGCGCGAAAGAGACGGCGAGAGCGTAAACGCCTCGCGGCCCCAGTCAAGCGAGGCGCCGATCACCTTGAGCTGTTCGTTGATGCGGCCGCCGTAGAGTTCCTTCCACCGCCACACCCGATCGAGGAACTTTTCGCGCCCGAGATCATGCCGGCTGGTCCCCTCGCTCCGGAGTTCCCGCTCCACCACCATCTGTGTCGCGATCCCGGCGTGGTCCGTGCCCGGGAGCCAGAGCGTGTCCTCGCCGCGCATCCGGTGCCACCGGACGACGATGTCTTCGATGGTCACCGTGAGAGCGTGGCCCATGTGCAGCGACCCGGTGATGTTGGGCGGCGGGATCGTGATGCAGAAGCGTGGCGCGCCGGTGCGGCGGTCCGCCGCAAAGAAGCCGTTTTCGACCCAGAAGGCGTACCAGCGGGGCTCGACGGCGGCGGGCTCGTAGGTCTTGGAGAGTTCCCTGAGGTTGGGCATGGGTCAACGCGAGGCTACTTCTTCTCCTCTTCGGCAAGCAGTCTCTTGATCTCCTCGCGGATGACCGTTTCGGCGAGCTCGGGCACCACCTCCCACGCTACGCGCTCTACGATCTCGCGGATGGACTTCTTGACCATCTCCTGGAGCTCGGCCGGCGACACGGGCTGTGCGGGCGGCGCTTTGACCTCGGCCGGTCCTTCGACGGGGCTTCCGACAGGCCCTTCGACAGGGCTCAGGACGGGCCGTTCGGCAAGGCTCGGGGCAGGCCCCTCGACAACGGCTGGTGCCGGTGCCTGGTCAGGGACCGGGGCCGGCCGTTCGACAAACGCGGGCGCAGGCACGGTCGGGCTTGAGAGCTCGATCGGCTGCGGTGCGCCGGCCGGCCGTTCGGCGACGAACGGGATCTCCTGGGCGGATTCCGCGGGTGTGAGAATCTGCGGTGGCGCGGCGGCCTCGGCGAGTTCCTGCTTGAGCTCCAACCCCCACTCCTCGATGCCCATCGGTTTGGCCGGCGGCGCCTCATCGACTGTGGGCGCGGCGGCGGGGCCGGGCTCGGCCTGGCGGATGTCCACTCCATTCCAACTCGCCGGACCCTCGGTGGAGATCGGGACCAGCCCTTCGACCTTTGGCGCCTCGGGCGGGACAGCGTCCATCACCCCGGAAGTCGCGATCTCTTCTATGTCTTCGGTTGATATCTCGTCGGCCACGTGCAACTCGGCCGACGGGGGCCTTGGGATCTCCGGCGGCGCCGCCACGGCGGGTCCCAACGCCGCCTCGAATGACGGCACCGGGGCCGCAGGCCTTTCGGCCGCGGGCACGGCCGACGGACCCGGGACGCTCATCGAAGGCGGCCGGGGCGCCGCGAAGGGCGCCGTACCTGTGGGGCGGGGTGCGGCCGGGGGCGCGCTTGGTGCGACGTGCGGAGGCGCCGGAGGCATCTCGGGGGCCGCCATTCGCGGGGGGGCCATTGGGGGAACAATCGGCGGGCGCACGGCCGCGGGCGGCGCCGCGCCGGGGACCGGGGTCACAGTCGGCGGCCGAAGCGGCTGGGGCGCGGGCACCTGCGCCTGTTCGGGGTAGAGCAGTTTCTTGACGGCGCCAATCAACGTCTGGCTCTCGAAAGGCTTGATGATGTACGAGTTCGCCATGACCTCGCGGTACCGCTTTTCGTCGAACGCCTCGAAGGCGCCGGCAAGCAGAATGACCGGGACGTGCTTGAGCTCGGGGTCCTGGCGGATGGACAGGCACACCTCGTAGCCGTTCTTTCGGGGCATCACGACGTCGGCGATGACGATGTCGGGCCTTAGCGCGCGGGCCTTGATGACCGCGTCCTCGCCGTTGTCGACGCTCACGATGCTGATGTCCTCGTTCGCGAGGCAGATCCCGACGACCTTTTGGATGGTGAGGCTGTCGTCGGCAAGAAGCAGGGTCTTAGGCATTGAATGCCCCCTTCAAATTGGGCAAGTTCCTACTCCCTAAAGGCCACGTAGAAATATCACTCCCCATACGCCAGTGTCAATGTGGTTGTGGCGGGGGATCGCTATGCGAACATCTCCCCCGGACCCCCTGCGAGCTCCGGCGGAGCAAGTCCGCCTTCGCTCGCTCAGAACCCGACGGCCGAACAACTGCAGCCGCCCGACTCGTCCTGGCTCCCGGCAAGGTCGGGTTTTGTGCCGCCGCCGCCGCCGTCCGGTGTTCCCGCTGGCGCGTCGTGCCCCCCGGGCGCCGCACCGTCTTCGGGCGGCGAACCGGCGTCGGCGGGCAAGTCGGATACGTCGGACTGATCGGACGGATCGGACGAATCGGACCCGGCGTCCGGGAACCCGCCGTCTGGGGGCGCGCCCGAAGGACAGGTGGCGGTACCGGGGCCCGAGCCGGAAAGCGTCGTGTCGACCGAGCCGTGGCTGCTCGTGGCCCAGTCGTAGTAGGTTTCCCAGCGTTTGCGGTACTTGTCCATTTTGGCGACCGCCGCCGCGGTGGGCGGCTGGCCCTTTGGGTGGATGAGGAGGAACGCGGCCTTGCGGTGGCAGGGGTCGCTCTGTGGGATGCGTTCCCCCATCGAAGCGATCACGTCGTCCATCGAAAAGTCCGCGCGCGTGCCCGTCACGCTGGTCGAACTGCTGTGCTGCATCGGGAGGGACGCGGTGCCGCTGACGCTGCCCGTGTCCACGACGAACAACTCCTGGTCCGCCTCGACCTCGCCCCTTGGGCGGAGCCCCATGAGGTACTGGTCGAGCGGACTGTAGCCGGCGGCTGGGTAGGTGAAGGTGAACTGCCCGCCGCCGTTGTCCCCGATGAACGACCCGTACATCACCGAGCGCGAGTTGAAGTCGTAGCTCCAGTGCTGGTTGAAATCGCCTTCCTCGTAGCCGTCGCAGTCGCCCGGCGTGCCTTCGCCGTTCGGTTCGAAGCCGCGGACCCAGCAGTGGGTGACGCCGTTCTGCTTGTAGGTGATTGCGGCGAGCCAGTGGTGGCCGAACTCGTGGCCCATCAGCTCGGCCCCCGTGAGGGGGTAGCCGGGAACGATCACCGCGCGGTCGTCGGGGTTCTCCGGGAGCGTCGGGAGAGACCCCATCTTGACGGCCATCCTGAGCATGCCATTGGCCGGAACGCCGAACCGCGTCCTCTGGTTCCACATGTTGTCGCGCCCGATCCCCTTGGTGTCGTTGAAGACGGTCCAGCCCTGCTGGATCCCGGCGCCGCTTGACGACCAGAAGAAGAACAGGTCGTGGTAACGGTCGGAGTGGCTCTTGTAGAAGATCTTGGCGGCGGCCGCGAGGGAGGCATCGGGCAAAAGGATCACCTGCTGGATGGACCCGTCGTCCTCCACAAGCGCAATCTCCCCCTGGTCCGCGGCGCGCGCCGCCTGTGCCGTGAATGTGAAGACGACAAGCACGCAAAAAGTCGCGATTCCCGTCCTGCTCATGAAACTGCTCCTCCGAAATTCGACTGCCGGACCAGAGGAATAATAACCGAATGGGCGGCGGATGACAACGTAACTCGATGCGATTTGTGATGGGCGGCCCTCTTTGGAGTGCGGTAGCTTGCTGCCGCTTTCATGTGGGGCAGCTTGCTGCCCCGCGGAAGAGCCGGACGTGGAATCCCCGAACGGAAGGAGGTATACTACGGGCAGCATGATACGCGAGATCAACCATGCCCGAATGCTCGCGGCGGGATGAACGATGAGGAATCGGTCGCCGTCGTAACGGCGGGGAGAGGCGGCGCGGTGACGGTGAACGACGGAAACCCTCCGGCATTCGAGACCGGCGAAACGAAGCCCGCCTGGTACTGCCTGATGGTGAGGAAAGGCTCGGAGGCGAACGTAGCCGGACGGGTGATCAAGGCGCTCGGACTCGCCGACGCCGATGTGGTTCTCTCCAAAGTCAATCAGTGGTACCTGCTCGTCAGGATGGAACCGACGATCGAGAACCTCGCCAGCGTCGCGCAGATCCGGGACGCGATGTTCTTCGTCGGCAGTCCCAACCCGCCGGAAGTCCCCGAAAAGGACGTTGACGTCGTGCGGGAAGGCCGCGAGGGACAGGGCGCGGATTCCTTTCTCGCGCGGCACTTCGGCGAGTGGCTGTGGCACCGACTGAAGGAGGACGATGATCGGGAATCCGGATTGCTCTTTAGGGCCGGGAAAAGTCGTTGGCTCAAACGGCGGCCGAGGAAAAACGAATTCTGGCGGCGGTTTGACCTCTCGATGCTTTTCGCCAGATCCACGTTCGTGTTGTCCTGTGTTCTGTCTCTCGTTTGGGCGGTGTTTGTTGCGCCCGGGTACCGCAGGGCGTTTGAGAATTTCCACTTGGGTGGCGACGTCTCGGCGTTCACAAGAATGGCTTGGTCAACGTGGTGGCCGTTTCTGTTGGCGTCGGTCTCTGCCGGCCTGTTCGGCCTGACGTTCACGCGCCGGAGACCGCAATCCCGCGAGGTTCTGGCCCCTGTCGCGCTCGTAATTCTGTCGTTCGTGCTCGCCACAATGGTGTCCGGTTTATTCCTGCCGATCGTGGCATGCCCGCAAGGGACTCTGAAGTAGGCATTATGAGCGCCGACGACACAGCAAGTCGATCTCCGCGAAACAGCGTGCCGGCGGGCCCGAAACGGCTCGATCTGATCTTCAACAGGATCGTGGTTCTGTTTGGCGTAGGGTTGTGCCTTTATTGGTACCTCGGCGGTGCACCCATGTTTGCCAAAATGTTCGAGTCCTTTGGCGGCGAATTGCCGGTCAAGACGCGCCTTGTGTTGTCGGTCTGGTGGCCGTTGTGCTGGGCGGGGGTCTTCCTGGGCATCTTTGCGGGGACTTTTGCGATAACGACGCGTGCGGGGTCGGCGATTCTCCTGACGCTTACCATGTTGGCGTTGGCGATCTTCATGGGTTCGACGACCTTCATGTTGTACCTTCCAATTGGCGGGCCGTTGTTCTGACTCCAGTTTCGCCAATTTGGAGCCGAAGATTTGACACGGGATGACACGCTCAACCCGGCATCACGCCGCAGGGCGCATGGAGCGACCCTCGATCGCCCATTCCTCTGTCCGTCGGTCGCTGTCGATTTCCCCCA
>JACRCP010000067.1 GCA_016218965.1 Deltaproteobacteria bacterium
AAACTGGGCTTCGACGCGCTGGTCGCCATCGGTGGCGACGGGAGCCTCAGGATCGCCGAGCGATTCATCGAAAAGGGCATCCCGATCGTAGGGGTCCCGAAAACCATCGACAACGACCTGTCCGAAACGGTCATTACTTTTGGCTTCGACACCGCGGTGAGCACCGCGACCGAGGCCATCGACAAGCTGCACTCGACGGCGTCGGCGCACGATCGTGTCTTCATCGTCGAGCTCATGGGCCGGTACGCGGGATGGATCGCCCTCAACTCGGGGATCTCTTCCGCGGCCCACGTCATCCTCATCCCCGAGATCCCGTTCGACCTCGACAAGGTCTGCCACTTCATTAGGGAGCGGGAGCACGGCGGCCAGCACTACACGATGGTCGTCTGCGCCGAGGGCGCCGCGCCGAAGAAGGGCAAGCTAATGACCGTCGGCGAGCGCGAGGCCGGGCGCGAAGTCCGCATAGGCGGTCTCGGCCAGTGGCTCGAAGAGGAGATCCGGAAGAACACCGGCAAGGAAACCCGGCACCTCGTTCTGGGGCACCTCCAGCGCGGCGGAAGGCCAACGACGTTCGACCGGCTGGTCGCGCTCCGTTTCGGCGCCGCGGCGGTGAGGTGCCTCGCCGAAGGGCAATCCAACGTCATGGTCGCGCTCGACCCGCCCACGGTCAAGGCCGTGCCCATCAAGAAGGCCATAGCCAGGATGAAATCCGTGCCGCTCGACTGCGACACGATGACCACCGCCCGCTCGCTCGGGATCTGTTTCGGCGATTGAGCGGTCCGGACTCACTCGAAAACCTGTGGTAATAATACCTTCCATATGGTAATTTTAGTTACCATAGGAGACCGCCATGCGCCTGACACGCCCCCTCGACCACGTCTTCGACCAGGCGACGAAGCTCAAGGTCCTTCGAGTGATGTCGGCGACGATGGCCGAGATGCCGGTCCGGAAGATCGCGGCGTCGGCGGGGGTCTCGCACGTGCAGGCGGGGGCGGCTCTGTCCGCACTCGGACGGGAAGGCGTGGTTTCGCGCCGCGCCGCAGGGCGTGCCCTTCTCTACCGACTTGAACCGGAAAACGCGCTCGTCGCGCGGATGTTGGTTCCATTGTTCGAGGAGGAGCGGCACCTTCGGAATAGACTCGGGGACGAACTGGCACGCGGCTTGGAGGGGGTCGCGCGAGGCGTCTACATCTACGGAAGCGTCGGCGCGGAGACGGAAGGGCCGGGGAGCGATCTTGACCTCCTCGTCATCCCTGCGGCCCGCGGCGGGCGCGGGATCGAGGACAGGCTTCAACGCCTTGCGTCAGATGTCCGGAAGGACTACGGTTTCGAGTTGGCTCCGCTGGTGCTTTCGCTTCCGGAAGTGAAAGCCAGGTACCGGCGCCGCGACCCCTTGATTGTCGCGATAGTCGAACGCAGCGAGCCGGTGATCGGATCGCCTCTTTCGGAGGAGATAGCAGTTGGCCGATAAACTGAAGACGGCGGACGTGGACCCACAACAGGGGCCGAACTTCCTCATCAAAGCCGCCGAGTTCGCCGAGACCATGGAGAACTGCGTCGCGCAGAGGAAGTGGAACGCGGCCGCGTTGAATGCGATTCACTCCGGGATTTGCGCGTGTGATGCCGTCACATCGTCTCTCGGCGGGCTGCGGAGCAAGAGCCAGCGTCACGAAGACGCGGTCCGGCTGCTCAAGAGCACCGTCCGGGCCGCCGGCACGGACGAGGCGGCAAATCACCTCCACCAGCTCCTTCGGGCCAAACACAACGTCGAGTACGAGGGACGCCTGTTCACCCAATCCGAAACACTCGCCCTGGCCAACCACTCCCGGAAGTTCCTCGCGTGGGCGAGGGGACTGTTGCCGTGAGAGTCGTACAGCAAATCGAGATGGCGTGCGGACACCGGCTGGTGTCGCTCCCACCGAGAAGGATCGAAACGGTCAAGCCTCCAACGGTGAAGAACCCGTCGCCAAAGTGAGCCTGATCCCGGCGTGTCCTCCGCTCCGGGTGCCACGGACAACGCCCCGTTGTCCGTGTGTGTTTGGTGCCGGCTCAGGCACGGACAAGCCCCGTCGGACGGTGCTTGCCCCGCGGGGACGGCAGGGCAGCGTCCGTGGCACCCCGCCTCAGTTCTTTTCGATCCGTTTCAGCCGCGGGGCCACGAAGGCGGCTTCTTCGGCAAAGCCGCGGTCTTTGTAGAACTTCTCGAGCGCGCGGTGCTGGGCGGCGACGTCGAATCCGGCGCTCTTCTGGAGTTTTCGCAGGCACACGGGGCAGAGGTGCATCAAGCGCGCGTCGGTCTCGCCAAGGTGGTTCGAGCCGTTCTCGATGCACTCGAAGTACACGCAGTGCCCAAGGCCGAACATGTGCGCGGTTTCGTGCGCGAGCACCTTGAGCGACCTTTTGAGCAGGGTCTTCTTCCAGTCGGCGCCGCGTTTTTCGCCGTAAAACGCCGGGTCGTAGCGGGCAAAGCTGAAGACTCCCACGCGGCCGGTGAGCATCGCCTGGCCGAACACGAAATTCCACGACGGCTCCGGGTACAGATCGATCATGGTGATCCCAAGAACGCAGTAGGCGTCTTTGGGGATTTTCCGCGAGAGCCACTCGAGGATGTCGCCCGTGAGGATCTGCTCCTTGCGCGTGTGCGGGTTTTTGCGGCGGGTGAGTTTTTGGGCTGCGGGGTCGAGGACGGGGAGAATGCGGACTTCGAGGCCGAAGACGGCGGCGGTGTACGCTTTCAGGACGTCGAGGGGCGGGCTGGTCCCCTTCGGGAACTCGCCGATCGGCTGAAGGTAGATGACCTTCCGGATGCCGGTCGCCTTGTTGAAGCCGCGCTCGACGTACGCATCGTAGGTCTCGCGTTCCTCGAGGTGCTCGGCGAGCCAGTCGCCGGGTTTCGGCCGGCGAATCGGCGAAAAGTCGTCTCCCGGCTCGATCGCCCGCCTGAGCGCAGTCGGGAGCGCGCTCGTGTCGCCGATGGCCTTCGCCCGCTCCGCCTCCGCCGGCGGGGCGAACCCGGTTCGAGTCCCCCCTTCCGGGGCGAGCGCGATAGCGAGGAGAAGCGTTCCCATCAAGACCATCGGCGTTCAGACCCTCCATCCGCCATTATCCACACCGCGGGC
Source organism: Deltaproteobacteria bacterium (assembly GCA_016218965.1). Classification (GTDB taxonomy): domain Bacteria; phylum Myxococcota; class SpSt-1050; order SpSt-1050; family JACRCP01; genus JACRCP01. The sequence continues at coordinate 3,120 of JACRCP010000067.1, forward strand.
CGTCGAGGCAAACCATTGAGTGCGGGAATATGATACAATGAGCGCAGCCCCGGAGCGAAGATATCGTGAATCCCATTACCCACGGACTCGTGAGCTGGACGCTCGGGAACGCCGCAAAAGGGATCGAGCGGCGTGACCGGACGCTGATCTTTGTCGCGGGGGTCGTCCCGGATCTTGACGGGATTGGGGTACTGATCGGCCGCCTTTCATCTCCACATCCTTTGCGACATTCTGGGATCGAAAGGCCCCGACGGGGAGCATTGGGAAGTGTTTTACCTCTGGCCGTTCTCAACGTCGCTCAAACTCGCCTGGCGCGGGCAGTGGGAACTCGCCTCGTGGCAGAACACGGTCGTGACGCTCGTGTTTCTGGCGTTGACTTTCTACCTCGCCTGGCGGAGAGGATTCTCGCCGTTGGAGATGGTTTCGGAGAGGGCCGACAAGGCCTTCGTGTCGGCTCTGAGGCGGAGGTTTCCGAAGGCGAGTTGATTGGCGCGGAATGGCGGACGAAACCCTTCTTCGTTTCGTCGTCCTTCCGATAGTCGTGGCCGTGCTCATCGTCCGGACAAAGACGTTCAGGCGGGCGGCGGGGGTGGATGTCTAGTCGGGAGCCTTTTTATGGGTGGGTGGGTGGCACGCCTCCTGTCAATGTTCCACCGGATGACCGGGACGGTGGCGCGATGCGTCCCAGGTAGCTCATGACCGACGCAGCGAGACCGTCCAGGCCGCCGGATCCCCCTCCGATCACCAGTGTCTCCGGCGCGATCTTGATTTTTTCCTCGGCGAGCGCCTTGACAATATTGACCAGAGTCGTCTCCCGGTTTCCAAGCGCTTCGACCTGCTTCTGGTACGCCTCGCCTTGAGCCAGGCCTATCGCCCGCACCTTCTCGCCCTCGGCCTTGCCGATGGCGCTGATGTACGTCGCCTCCCCATCCGCTTCGGCCTTTCTGGCCTGCGCGTTGTTCTCCCTGATCGTTATTCCCACCTCCGAACGCGCCAGCTCCGCCTGCTGGTCAGCCATCCCCTTTGTCTTCTCGGTAAGGATACGCTGTTCCTGTGCCTCCGTTTTCTTCCGGTAGGTCTCGATCTCCTGATTGGCTATTTCCCTGTCGGTGAGCACGTGCACCAAGCCCTGGGGCAACGCCACATCCTGGATGTACACGCCCTTGGTTTCGACGTCGTACTGGGCGAGGAGTCTCTTGATGTGATCGTACGCCTCTTCCTGTACAAGCTGCCTCGTGGCTATGAACCTGATCGCGGGCATTCCCTGAAGTTTGTCCCTGAAATGGTTGCCCACGGCGCCCTGCAGCACCTCGTTGACGAGGTTTCGCATCGTGCCCACGATCGAGATCACGCGGGGCGCTTTCGTGTCGGGCACATGGATTTGGACCTGCAGGTCGATCTTGAACTCGAACCCTTCGCAGCTCTTCGCCTCGATGGGCGAGAGTTCCTTGTCCAGATCATGCGCCTTCGATACCTGCTGCGCCCAGTTGAGCGTCAGGATGAACGTCGGGACTATGACCGCCTCGTAGCAACGCTGGTTTATCGGGTATTTGCCGGTCCGCAACGGTTCCTGCCAGATACCGCGGTGTCCGGGTTTGACGAGCGTGCCGAACTTGAATTCGGCCCCGGAAACATCTTCGGTCGGCCTGCCGACGTACGCCTTCACGACCGCCACCTCGCCCTGTTCGACCACGAGCATCGGGATCTGCTCGACGCCTAGGAGAAACGGGTTGAGGTTGTACGCGCCGTACAGGAGCGGATCGTGTTGCAGTCCGATCCTCCCTCCGGCATCCATGAACTTCTGGAAGTCCTGGTAGTTGTTGTGCAGGTTGTTCTTGGTGCCGAGAATACTCTCGATCCTCGACAGGCTGTCGGCGCCGTCGCTGAAGTCGGCGAATTCGCCGAGGCGGCTGGCAAACGTGCCCGGCGGGAGCGGGTCGCCCTCGTAGGTCGTGACTATGCCGATCATGTCGGTCACGCGCCCGTCCCTGCCGGGGACAGGTTCGATACGCACGACGTTGAGGTCGTCCTCGTCCAGACCGAAACTCCCGGGTCCCAGCTTCTCCCTTTCGAGGCCGGCGAGATCGGTGGAGAGGGGGACTCCGTAGATGCGGCTCTTCGTGATCACCAAAAAGGCGACCGGATGCACGGGCGCCAGGGTTCCCGGTGGAAGCACAGGACGCTGCACCCCCTTCTCGCCGCCGTTGTCGAGGAACACCCTGACTTCGTTGAAGTTGCCGAACGCCGGGTGGTACTTCGCCGACTTGGCGCCCACCGGCAGCGGCTTGCCGATCTGCGAGATAACAACGCCGATCTCGCCGGCGGGGACCTGGACCCACGGGTGTTTCTCCACGCGGAATACCGGCCAGAGCGCCCATCTCCAACCCGGCATCATGAGATTCGCCTGAAACCCGGGTTCACCTTCGAAAGCGATGGGACAATCGCCGACGATTTTCTTGAACCCGAAGCGTTTGATGACAAGGCCGACCTGGTCCGGACCGATGACGTGAAACGACAGCAGAACGACAAGACCCGTCAGAAACGCCGCCGCCCCGAACACGGCCAGCAGAACCCCTGAACCCTCCATGGCGACCTCCCGTGGACTCGGTTTCTTTCAACCGGAAAAGTGACGCCACGATACTTCTTTCCTTGTCCAAGATCAACTTGCCAGACGGCCCGCATTCGCCAATGCCAACCTCGGTGCCAGCCAACGTAGTCGGTCGGTCGAAGGCATGCTCACCGTGGCCCTGCTCATCGCCCGCACGAAGACGTTCAGGCGGGCGGCGGGGGTGGAAATCCGGCCGGGTTTCAGCATAACGCCGCGTCCAAAAGGATGTTGAAAAGAGCCCGCTCAATGAAATCCCTCTTGTGATACATTGTGAATACGGTGTTGCCACCGGCTTGTGGGGCACGGCTTCGCCGGGACGACATTTGAACGGAGGGGCATCATGCGGATTCTTTACGGCGTGGTCGGCGAGGGGATGGGGCACGCGACGCGGAGCAGGGTGGTGCTCGAGCACCTGCTTTTGGCGGGGCACGACGTTCACGTGGTTGTGTCGGGACGCGCGCACGCGTTCTTCAAGAAGACCTTTGACGGGCGAAGCGGCATCGCCATCGAGGAGATCGAGGGGCTGACACTCTCGTACGGCGACAACAAGCTCGACCTCCCCGAGTCGATCGCCTCGAACATCGGGCACGCGCCCAAGGCGATTGCCAGAAACGTCGAAAGCTACGCCCGGTTCAAGTTCGCGGGGTACAAGGCCGACGTCGTGGTGAGCGACTTCGAGTCGTGGGCGTACCTGTACGGGATCAACAACCGGCTCTCCGTCGTGTCGATCGACAACATGCAGGTCATCAACCGTTGCGCGCACGAAGACGACGTGACCGACGGCCGGGGGCAGGCATTTCAAATTGCCAAGGCGGCGGTCAAGGTGAAACTCCCCGGCGCCTACCACTACCTCGTGTCGAGCTTCTTCTTCCCGCCCGTCCGGAAACCCCGCACGACGCTCGTCCCGCCCATCCTGCGCCCCGAGATCATCGCGGCGAAACGCGAGCCGCGGGATCACGTGCTGGTGTACCAGACCAGCCCCGACAACCAGGGCCTGCTGGACATCCTGAAAACGCTTCCGTTTTCCTTCAGGGTGTACGGCATGGGCCGGGAAGGGATCGAAGCGAATCTGACGTTCCGCCCGTTCTCGCAGGAAGGGTTCATCGACGACCTGCGCACGGCGCGCGCCGTGATAGCCGGCGGCGGCTACTCGCTCATGAGCGAGTGCGTGCACCTGGGCGTGCCGATGCTCTCGGTGCCGATAGGCGGCCAGTACGAGCAGGAACTCAACGCGCGGTATCTTCAAAAGCTGGGTTACGGCGCGTGGGCAAAGACGCTCGATCGCGAGGCCATGGAAGGGTTCCTGGCCGACCTCCCGCGCATGACCGACAAGATTGCGGCCTACCCGCGCCGGGACAACGGCCTGTTGTTCTCGTGCCTTACCGAACTCCTCGACTGCGCAGCCGCCAGGCTCCCCCCTCCCGAACGCCTCCAGACCCCCGCGATGGGAGGGTACGAGGGCGGCAAGGCGGAGTAACGACATCAGGTGGCCGCCGCGGCCCGCGTGCCCGGCGGAATGAGCGCGCTCGAAAAATCGTGGGTGCGTTGCACAAACCCGGGGAGATGCGGACCGCTTGCTGACGCACGCGGCTCGTATCGTACCGAGCCGCGACCGTAAGGGAGCGGTTCAGGTCGGATTGCCGAATACCCGGGTTCGTGCAACGCACCCTCGTCGGCAGAAATCGCTGCGGCGTTGAAACCCTCGGGGCGAGTGTGGTAGAAACGGGCCAACTTTTCGGAAAGGGGGCCTTTCATGGCTTGGACGGTGCGGCTGGTGGCGTGCGTGGTCGCGGGCGTTCTTGTCTTTGACGGCGAGGTATCGGCGGGTCCCGCGCCCAAGGTCAAGGCGTCGTCGGTCCTGGAGGGGAAGAAACGGTACGCTGCCGAGAACGTGCTCGACGGCGACCCGGCGACGGCCTGGGCCGAGGGGGCCAAGGACAGTGGCGTCGGGGAATCCCTGGCTTTCACGTTCTCTTCCGCCCAGCCGGTGGCCTACATCGGCGTCGTCCCCGGTTACTCGAAGTACAACGACTCGGTCGGCGAGGTCTGGTTTCAGAACAACCGGGTAAAAAAGGCCACGCTCGTGTTTGACGGGAAGGACAAACAGGCGATCGAGCTTGGCGACTACCGGCTGATGCAGTACTTCCCGGTCAATCGCAAGGTGAAAACCATCAAGCTCGTGATCGACGAAGTCTACCGCGGCACCAAATGGGACGACACCTGCATCTCGGAGGTCGCGTTCATCGAGCAGGCGCGGCCCGAGTTGGGCATTTCGGGCGGACCGGAATTCAAAACCTGGCCTGCCGGGCAGGAAAAAATGGGAGTTGCGCTCCGCGTGCTTGCGCCCTTCGTCGTTCCCTCAAAGCGAAAACCGGTGCACGTGGCGATGGTCATCGACGTTTCGGGGTCGATGACCGGCGAACCGATGCGATCCGCCAGGGAATCGGCCAAGCTCGCGGTCAGCGCGCTGCAGGATGGGGACTACGTCGCGCTCGTGTCGTTTTCGGGGAGGGCGAACATTGACGTCCCCGCGGCGGCGTTGTCCGAAAAGACCCGCGCCGGACTGCTGGAGAAAATCGACTCGATCGGGACGGTGGACGACACCAACCTGTCCGACGGATTCGTCAAGGGCGTGGACGAGCTGGTGAGACTCAAGGACTTGGAAAACTCCGGCAGGTACGTCTTTTTCTTCACCGACGGGGCCGCCAACGCCGGCGTGACCGATCCCGGCCAGCTCGCTTCTCTCACCCGGGATCTGGCGAAAAAGAGCGGCGCGCGGTTTTCGACGTTCGGGATGGGAAAGGACTTTCAGGACGACCTTCTACGCATCATCGCGAGCGAGAGCCGGGGAAACTACTTCTTCATCAAAAACCCGCGCGAGATGCTTTCGCACTTCGGCGCCGAGGTCGGGCGAATATCGCAGGCCACGGCGCGGGACGTGACGCTCGAGTTGGTCCCACCCGATGGAGCGAAGGTGCAGAACGTCCGCGGAGGCTTTCTCGAAGGAGCGGCAATCAAGGTGGGCGACCTGCGCGCGGGCGAGTCGCGCCTGGTTCTCCTGGACCTCAAGGGGCGGCCGGCGCAGAAATCCGAGTTGCTGGTCCGCGCCCGTTTCCATGATCCCTCGACGCTTGCGGCATCGGCGCGCGAGGCGAAGTTTCCGCTCGTCCCGGCGGACGGGCCGGCCACCCCCGACTCCGCGGTTGCGCCGGATCTCGCGGTTCACCGTGCCCAGACCTCGCTTGCCGAGTCGGCGGCGGACATCAGCGTAAACCGGCAGTCGTTCATCAAAAAGATCCAGGATCGGATAGCCGACCTCGAAAAGGACAACAAGGCGCTCAAGTCGCCGTTCATCGAGCAGGAGATCAAGTACCTCAAGGAGCTTGAGAAAGACATGGCCGGATCGACCGTCGATGGGGAGATTCTGATCAAAGGCGTCAAGTACAAGATCCAGATGATAGAGCGTGCGGAGTAGGAGAACAGGATGCGTACTCCGGCGGCGTTTTGGATGAAGGCGCTTTCGATCATCCTCTTCGTGTCGACGGGGGCCGCCGTCGTCGCTGGCGACAAGGAGCCTGAAGGCAAGCAAGCCACGCCGGCGACCTTCGACGCTGCCGCAGTCTCCGGGATCGTCGACGCCGCGACCGTCGTCCCGTCACTGCTCGTGGATCTCAAGTACGCGACGACCGACAACTTCCTCAAGCGCAACGTCTACGGCGATCTCAAGAAGTGCTACCTCCAGAAGGACGCGGCCGGGATGCTCAAGAAGGCGGCGGACCTGCTCAAGACACGCGATCCTGCCCTCAGGCTGCTCGCGTACGACTGCGCGCGGCCGCGGCGGGTGCAGGTCCAGATGTGGGAGGTCGTGAAGGGGACACCCCAGCAGGGGTACGTCGCCAACCCGGGGACCAAGACCGGCTCAATCCACAACTACGGCTGTGCCGTCGACTTAACGCTCGCGACCGCCGACGGAAAGGCCCTGCCGATGGGAACGCCTTTTGACCATTTCGGCCCCGAAGCCGGGATTTCGCAGGAGGCGAAGCTCCTCGAGGACGGGAAGATTTCGGCGCAGGACCTCGCCAACCGCCTGCTCCTCCGCGAGGTGATGGTCGCGGCGGGTTTTCTTCCGCTTGCCCACGAGTGGTGGCACTTCAACTGCGCGACCTCGGCCGAGACGCGGAAGAGATACAAGATGATCGAGTAGATCGGGTTTGCGGCCGCGGTTCATTTGACGCACCGGGCGGGGGCCGGTAGACTTCGGGGGTGCGGACGCGGCTTTCAAATCGGAATCTCCCTTCGCTTCTGCCGGACGTGGCGCGGCACTACCCGCTTGCGCCCAAGCTTGCGTGGAACTACGCAAAACTTTTGACCGGTCGGCCGGTCCTCCGCTCGGTGGACTTCGCGTTCACTTTCGAGTGCCAGTGCAACTGCACCCACTGTTACGCCAAACCGATGTTTCAGCCCGGCGGGACGCCGTTGACGACCCTCCAGTTCAAGTCGGCCATCGACCAGTCGCTGGCGCTGGGGGCGGTCACCATCAACTTCGTGGGCGGAGAGCCGCTCTGCGACCCGCAGGTGTACGAGCTCGTCGCCCACATCCCGCGGCGCCGCGCGGCCTCGCTGATTACCACCAACGGGTACGACCTCGACCGCATGGCCGTCGCAAAGCTAAAGTCCGCCGGGCTCTCTTACGCCGCCGTGAGCCTCGACTTTGACGACGCGAAACGCCACGACGAATTCCGCCGGAAACCCGGCCTTTACGAGAGGGCGCGCGCGGGCATCGAGCTTCTGCGCGCGGCCGGCATCGGCGTCATCATCAACACGACGGTCACGCAGGAGACGATGGACGACGGCACGGTCGAACGCCTGGTCGCGTATGCAAAGGCGATCGGCGCGCGGATCACACTGGCGGTGCCTTCGATGGTCGGGAACTGGGAGTGCCGGGGCGAGGTGGTGCTCAAGCCCGGGTCGCAGGCGAAGCTCGACTCGTTCCACCGCCTGCCGCACGTGCGCTGGGACGGGCAGACGAACTACCTGCATGAAGGCTGCGCCGCCGGGATCGAGAAGATCTCGATCTCGGCCTACGGCGACGTGCTCCCGTGCGGGCTGATTCATGTCACGTTCGGCAACCTCAAGGACGAGCCGCTCGAGGCCATCTGGCGGCGGATGATCTCGGTCCCCGAGTTTTCGCGGATCCACGAACGCTGCATCACGAGCAGCGACCACGAGTTCATAGAGCGGTACATAAAAAGGATCAACGAGGAGAAGGTCAGGCCCGTCCCGTCCGGGGCGGTCTTCCCGCTCCCGTTTGCCCGTCCGCGCGAGGACCATATGCCGTACAAGATACCCAGGGCACGCGTGTACTTTTCGCCCGAGGCCGCGGCCGCCGCGGCGAGGGTGATTCGGCAAAACGGGGTGCACGACGACGACTTCGTCCGCGAGCTTTCGCGCGAGTTCGCGCGGTATCTGGGATCCCGGGGCTGCCGCGCGACGGGGTCGGGCAGGCAGGCGCTGTTCATTGCGCTCAAGGCGCTCGGCGTTCGCGACGGCGACGAGGTCGTCATGCCCTCTTACACCTGCCGGGTGGTGGTCCCGGCCGTGCTGCTGGCCGGCGCAAAACCGGTCTTCTGCGACGTCGATCCCGACACGTACAACATGACGGCGGCCACCATAGAGCCGTGCATCTCGCCCCGGACCCGTTTCATACTCATGACGCACATCCATGGACAACCGTGCCGCGTGGATGAGATCCTCGCGCTCGCGAGGGAGAGGGGGATTGCGGTCATCGAGGACGCCGCGGCGTCCACAGGCGCCGAGTACCACCAGAAAAAGACCGGGCGGTTCGGCAAAATCGGTTGCTTCAGCTTCTCGATGTACAAGAACCTAAACACGCTCTACGGCGGGATGCTCTCGGCCGAGGACGACGAGACGCTCGAATCCATAGACCGCGTGATGGCCGGGCTGGACCTGCACGACCCGCCGACGCCGGAACTGATGAAGCGGCTGGGGTTCGCAATCTCGACCTCGTTTCTCACGCACCCGCTCGCGTTTTCGCTCTCGGGCTACTGGGGGATCAGGTTCATCAATTCGCTCGCCGGCGACTTTGTAAACCGCGCGCTGGTGACCCTCGACGACGGGGCGGTCCCGTCCGAGATCCCGGCCGAATACCGCGAGCGCATGAGCGGCCTTCAGGCGGCGATTGGGCTTGCGGGCCTTGCGCGGCTTGACCTTGACAACATGGTCCGGATGCGCAACGGCAGGGTGCTCGACCGCGAGCTCAAGTTCGTGCCGGGGCTCAAGCCGCCTGCCAGGGTCGAACGGGTCACAGATATCGTCTTGAACTACGTCGTCCAGACGCCGCGGCGCGAAGAGGTGATCGCGCGCCTGCTTGGGCGCGGCATAGACGTCAACAAGGGCTACCTCGAATCGTGCTCGGGCCTTCCGATGTACAAGGCAGCGGGGGCTTCGTGTCCCGTGAGCGACGGGCTGGTCGAAAACAAGCTGTACCTCCCCGTGGATCCGCCTCTTGCCGAGCGCGAGATGATGCACATAGCGGACAGCCTCAAGGATGTGCTCAAAGAGCTGGGTGTCGTGTGAAGTTCGGCGCCCGGACAGGATATCGCCTCCTGCGCGCCTTGGCGTTTGCCAGGGTGGGAAGGAAGGCCCCGGTCTTCTGCTCGTGGTTCGTCACGCACCGCTGCAATCTAAAGTGCCGCGGCTGCATATACTACGAGGGGTTCCCCAAGGAAAAGGAGATGGACACCGCCGCCGCCCGCGCTTTGATAGACGGTGTCGCGGACGCGGGCATTCCATTTCTTATCTACCTCGGCGGCGAGCCCCTGGTGCGCCGCGACATTCATGAGCTGACGGCCCACGCGGGCTCGCGCGGCATCTACCAGGTGATGTTCACGAACGGAATCCGGGTCGACGAAAAAACGGCGGGTGCCCTCTGCCGGGACATGGCGAAGGTCATATTCTCGATTGACGGCCCCGAACGCGCCAACGACTGGGTGCGCGGAAAGGGGTCATTTGCCCGCGCGATGGGCGGACTCAAAACCTTCCTCGAAAAGCGCAGCGACGGGACGGGGTGTTACGTTTCGGTCGGCATCAACCGGCGATCGTGGCCGCTCATCCCGGAGTTCCTCGCCGAGCTCCGAGCCATGGGCGTCGATCGGGCCAAGCTCCAGCCGAACTTTTTGCCCGGCCACCGACCCGACGAGGCGGGAGTGGGGCCGACGCTTTCCGCCTTGCGGAAGTTCGCCGCCTCTCACCCGGGTTTTATGACCGCGGACGAGCGGTTTGTGCAGGACCTCGGGACGTTTCTTCGGCGCGACAGCAACCTGGATTTCTGCGGGGCCACCATGCTCTCGCACATCGCGATCACGGCGGACGGCACCGTGTCGGCGTGCTGCGACCACTTCGTCCCCCTGGGCCACGTGCGCGACAAGCCCCTCAAGGATATTCTGAAGAAAGACCACACCGTCGCGCTCCGAAAGGTCGCCGAATGCCCCGGCTGCGTGCGGCAGGATTTTTTCCTCTACCGCCGCTTCGCCCTGGACCCCCTCTGGACGCTCCGACCGGCCGACTTCCGCGCACTGAGGAATCTCTGAAATGGGTGCCACGGACAACCGCAGGTTGTCCGTGCCCGATCGGACCCGCGTGGCACCCCGGGGCTACTGACCTTTTCTGACTTCGTCCGGATCCACGGACGAGATGATCTCGCGGGCCTTTTGGGGGTCGCGGTCGACGTACGTCGCCTTGTTGAGTCGCTGGAGGACCTTGTCGCGAAAGTACTTGTTCCCGCCCACAAGGCAGACGTCGTGTCCCTCACGGAACATCGGGACCGCGCGCATCTCGCGGTAGATCTGGGCAAACGAGCGCTCGCGCACGTTTCCGATGGCCACGTGCATCACCGCGCACGGAAACACGTCGCCGTACGGGGAGATGTACACCTTTTCGGTCCCGGCGGGACATCCCTGCTTGACGAAGTTGCTCGTCCCCTCCCACCGGACGTGCGGCTCCTTGAGGAGCCCGAAATAGACCTTCATCTCTTCGTCCGAGAGCACGGCGTCCTTCTTGTGCCGCCATGCCCCGACGCGGTACGGCAGGTTGACGGTGAGTACGTCGCCCATCGCTCGCACGTGCTCTGACATCCGCAAAAGGTCGCCGCTTTTGATGTTCTCGCTCGTGGCGATGGTGTTCAGAAACACCTTCATCCCGGTCTTTTTTGCCGTCTTCACGCCGTCCATCAGGAGCTTCCAGTTCCCGTGAAAGCACCGGATCTTGTCGTGTTCGTCCGGAAACGAGGAGTCCATGCTCACCGTGACCATGCGGATCCCCGCCTTGTATAGCCTTTGCGCCATGGGGCCGAGGAGGATGCCGTTCGTTGCGATGGAGAGGAGGACCTTGTCCGGGCGGCAGCGCGGGATGAGATCGAAAAGATCCGGCCGCAGAAGCGGCTCGCCGCCGGTGATGTTGATGTAGATGGCGCCGACCTCCATGCACTCGCGCACCGTCCGCTCGATCTCGGTTGCGCTGAACTCGCGGCGTTCTGGCTCTATTAGCTCGGTCTGGAGGCAGTGGCGGCACCGGGCCTGGCAGTTGTAGGTGATCGCGAGTTCGACGCCGCGGAGCACCGGCTCTTTTTTCACGAGGAGCTTCCAGTAGCTCCGCGCGATCCGCGGGAGCATCTGCGGGTTCTGCGCAAGGTACGCCCCGTGTTTGCGCGGCAGGTCCAGGAGATTGAGCCGGCCGAACTTCGCCATTCCCGGCACTATACCACGAATTCGCACCTCCTGAAGCAACCATGGGACCATTTGGCACTGGGGCCGTTGATCGAGTCGCAAGAAGGCGTTCCTCACGCAAAGACGCAAAGAACGCCAAGCCGGAATGCCGGAATTGACCGGATTTCTTTGCGAGCCTTGCGCCTTTGCGTGAAACAATCCGGGTTTTTACGAGAGAGTCAAGGTTGTGATATGTTGGAGGCGGCCTGGAGGCGGCGGACGGGCAGCGCAATGAGCGAGACGCGAAGAACACGTTCCAACCGGCGCGCTGTCGAGCGCGAAAACCCGCGGGGGATCACCCCCGATCCGCTCCCGATGCCGCCCGGAAATCCCCGCCGTGGTGAAAAGGAACGCCGCTTTTCCCGCGTGAACGGCCGCCGCGGCGGGACCGGACGGCGGATGTTCCGGTTGCTGCGCCCGAACTCCGGCTGGTTGACTCCGGCGCGCCTGGCATGGCGGGTGATCGAGCAGCGCCTCGGCCGCAATCGGCCGCTCTTTGCGACGATCGTCGCCACGGATCGCTGCAACGTCCGCTGTGACGGCTGCGTCTGCCACGCCGCCCTCCGCGACCCCGCGGAGCGGGGAAACGAGGACACCGCCCGGACGCTGCGCCTGCTCGCCGCGCTGGCTGAAGACGGCGTTCCGGCGGTCACGATCGCGGGAGGCGAGCCGTTCCTTCGCGGCGACCTCCCGGTCCTTCTTCGCTACGGCCGCCGCGTCGGGCTCTCGTTGTCGCTCGTCACGAACGCAATGAAGCTCACCGACGAGGGGCTCGCCGCCGCGGATGAGTCGTGCAGCGCCGTGTGTTTTTCGCCGCACCCCCCCTCGGAACTCGGCGGGAACCGCAGTGAAGAAAAGTACGTGCAGGCGTGGGAGGGGTTCGTCCGCATGCGCCGGCATCTGCACCGGCCCGAGGTCGTCTGCACCATCACCATCGGCCGCCACACCGTCCCGATGCTCGACGAGATCATACGTCGGGCGCTTGAGATCGGCGCCGACCAGATCGAATACCAACCGAACTTTTTCCCCGATCAGTTCCCGTCGTTGACGGAGGTAGGGAAGGCAGCGGCGCTCATTCGGCGTCACAGCGGCGAGCACCCCGGAAAATTCCCCGATCCGCACGTGTTCCTCGACCGGATGGAACGCTTCTTCGGGGATCGACCGTGGGTTCCCTGCACGGCGAACCGCAGGTTCAACGTCGGCGTCTTTCCGGACGGGACCGTGTCGGCCTGCTGCTCGGCGCGCGTGCCGATAGGCAACCTCTTCGAGCGCCCCCTCCGCGCCATGATCGATCACGAAGTCGAAGTCCGGCCCGATTGCTTCGGCTGCCATCGCGTGGACGTGATCAAGGCGCTCAAGTTGTGCGGCGACAGGAGGAAGTGAGCCCCCGCGGGCAGGAACCGATGAGGGACCTGGGATTTGGAGTACGTGCGTGAACGCCCCACCCCGGCACGCCCTTCCACCCCGGCTCGCGCATGCTCCGCCGGTTTTTTTTCGCTTCTGGCCCAGGTTCGGGGCGAGCCGGGGCTCCAGGACGCGTCCTGCCTTCGCAGCCGAAAGCCGCTGCTTCGGC
>JACRCP010000060.1 GCA_016218965.1 Deltaproteobacteria bacterium
CGGGCAGGTCAACGGCTACAAGATGATCCTCGTGTACCGTGCCCAGGGCAAGGACCGCCAGGAGCTGATCAACCTCTTCAAGGCGACGTTCCCGCGTGAGAAGGGGAAGAACGGCGACAAGTCGAAGGCCGAGACGACGGCCGTGGCCACGGCGCAGCCGACGGCCATCCCGGCGCTTCCGACGATTCCGGGTCTGACGACGGTCCCCCAGACCGGCGACCACCCGCAGTTCTCGGCGAACGCGTAACCCCTCCCCGTTCCCCCTCTCCCGGCGCAGCCGGGAGAGGGGGAGGGAGGCGGGGGCAGAAGAACCCGACACATGTTTTGCCACAGAGACCACAGAGAGAACCCTTTGATGAACACGCAAACGACAAAGGCCCAAATCTCAGTGAACTCTGTGGCAGAAAAATGCGACGCGGTTCCTACGCTCCCCTCGGTGACCTTTGTGAACTCTGTGGCAAGAAAGGAATGATCGTCATGAAACAGGCAACGCACGCATGGATCGCCGTCAGGGCGATGGGCCTCATGGAAGAGGACGCGGAGACCGCGGGTCTTTTCGCCATCCTTCGGCCCCACACCAAGAACGCAGCCCTCGGCGCCTGGATGCCCGATCTCGCGGATAGCAAGCTGGGGTCAGGCGATTTGGACAATCACGTCTTCAAAATGCAGCCCTACGCTGGCGAGGTCGAGAAACGCTTCGTCACCGACAAGAAGGCGCTCTTGAAGACGCTCGGGCCGGCGAGGGCCGTTGGCGCTTTCATCAAGGAAGACTCCTCGCTCGATGCCGCTTGGTGGGCCACTCCCTACAAGGCGGAACCTCAGCCTTGTCAGGACATCCCGACTCGGGCCAACGCCATCGCGACCACGCTCACCGATCAACTCATCCTGGGCGAGCGGCCGGTCACAAGCCGCATTCCCCGCAAGTTCGCGCTCTCTTCGATGGTATCTCCCGACGAGCGGACGCGGGCCGAGCAACTGGCGCTCTTTTTCTTCATGCAGAGCCACTTCGTCGCCGACGCGTGCATGCCTTGCCACTGCGACAAGCGGGCGATCTCCAGCTTCAAGGCCAAGTTGCATCCGCAGTGGGAGGCCTTGATGGAAAAGATCGTCGGGCCGGAGTTTGACGGCGATCGGGTGGAGCGGTGTCACGACAGGCCGCGGGAGCTTCTGGACGCCGCCCGGAAAGTGGACGAGCGGGCGGGGATCAAGTTCGAGATCCCGATACCCGAGCCGAAGGGCGGTGATCTGTGGAAAGACGCCGTGGCGGTCTGCCGGGGGAGCTTTGCAGTGGCAAGCATCGTCGCGCCGCCCGTTCAGTTCCCCTACGACGGGGACAAGTCGCGGGCGCTTTCCGTGAAGGACCTCAAAGCCGACGCGGCGGCGTGGGAGAAGTTCGAACGCGCGACGGCGGCGATCATGCACGATGCGGTGCTGAACGTCGCGATGTACTGGAAACGTATCTGGAAGAGGCTCGACCGGAAGGACTGAGCGCATGTTTTGCCACAGAGACCACAGAGAGCACAGAGAGGTTTGACATGAAAACCACAGTACAGCGGAAAGCAATGCCGGGGCATGTTTCGATGGTCGTCGGATTCGTCGGATTCGCCATCCTCTTGTTCATCCTCCGCGGGGAACTTCACGCGGCGTTCGGTATCCGCCCGGCGCTGGTCCTTATGATTATTGCCGCCGCAGCTTCCGCTGCGTCCGCGATGGTTTTCATGAAATACCTCACCGGAAACAACGGCGCCGTCGCACACGGACAACCCGGGGTTGTCCGTGGCACCCTCTCCGACGAAACAGTTTCCCCCTCTGTGATCTCTGTGTCCTCTGTGGCAAAAACTGCGACGGATGCCCGAACCAACTCTGTGTCCTCTGTGGCAGAAAATCCGGCTGCCATTTTCTCTGCGACCTCTCTTCGCCTCCGCCGGGAGATCGCCGCGCTCTCTCGTCGCGGAAACCTCAACCTTACCATCGGCGTCATCACCACCGGCTTCGCCCTGAGCCTCCTCGCCTACATGATCTTCGACGAATCCACGTCCCCCGACTCCTTCGCTGC
The DNA here is from genome assembly GCA_016218965.1 of Deltaproteobacteria bacterium. GTDB lineage: Bacteria > Myxococcota > SpSt-1050 > SpSt-1050 > JACRCP01 > JACRCP01. Next base: position 2,057 of record JACRCP010000060.1, read on the forward strand.
CGCGCTTTCGCACTACGTCCCGCGCGTGACGACCGTGACGTTCATCGAGGTCTTCTCGTTCTTCTTCCTCAAGCTCTACCGGGCAAGTCTCATCGAAATCAAATTCTACCAAAACGAGCTAACCAGCCTCGCCTCTCTCCAGATAGCCCTCGCCACCTCCCGCGACTGCCCCGACCCCGACGCCGTGCGCACCGTCCTTGACCAACTCTCCCGCCGAAATCCCAATGGATCGCAAGCCATCAGCCTTCAGCCGTCAGCCCTCAGCCCCGTCCCGGAAGACTCGACCCTCGCGACCCTTGCCGATCTCCTCACCCGGGTTGCCGGGTTCGCGACAGCCGCGAGGTTGAAGTAGTTCAAGTCCGTTCCAGTGCGGGCGCTGCGTACCTTCTATGGGTGGCATCCCTGCCCGTCGAGGGGATTCGGGAGTTGAAAGCAAAAACACGATTGCTGAAAACCTCAAACTCGTTTTGGCGCTGCTGATCCGATCGTCTCCTTCCGGCATCCGTCACAAGCCAATGATACCACGAGTCCGGCGCACGAAGATAGTCCGAAACCGGGCGAGGTAACGTCCTTGTGAACGGGGGGGCTTGGTGGTATTGTCTCCCGGCCTTTTTCGGGGAGGGCGGGATGTTTGAGGGTATCGGGATCGTCGTGGGGGTAAGCGGCGGGATTGCGGCGTACAGGGCCTGCGACCTGGTGCGCCTGCTTGTCAAGGACGGGATGGACGTCCACGTCGTGATGACGGAGGCCGGCGCGCGGTTCATCTCGCCGCTGACGTTCCGCGCGCTTTCCGGACACGACGTCGGCCTGGACATCTTCGGGACTTCCGAGTCGATCGGCCACATCGCCCTTGCCCGCAAAGCCAAGGCCATTGTCATCGCGCCCGCTACGGCCAACACGATCGCCAAGCTTGCCCACGGCATGGCAGACAACCTTCTCACCGCGCTTTCGCTCGCGGCCAGGGTGCCCGTGCTCGTCGCCCCCGCCATGAATTCGGCCATGTGGGAGAACCCGGCCACGCGCGAAAACGTGGTGACGCTCAAGAGAAGAGGCGTGCGGATCATCGGACCGGCGGCGGGCGAGATGGCCTGCGGCGAGCACGGCGAGGGCAAGCTTGCGGACGCGGGGGCGATTGCCGAGACCGTGCGCATGGCGGTGGCCCTGCCCAAGGACTTCGCGGGGAAGCGATTTGTCGTGAACTCCGGCCCCACGCGCGAACCGCTGGACCCCGTCCGCTTCATCTCGAACAGGTCTTCGGGCAGGATGGGGACGGCGATGGCGCGGGCGCTCGCCCTTCGCGGCGCAGAGGTGACGTTTGTGCACGGACCCTCGGAAGTCCCTCCGCCGATGGGCGTCCGGGCGGTTTCTGTCGAGACGGCCGAAGAGATGCGTTCAAAAACGATCGGCGCGTGGAAGCGGGCCGACGGAGCGGTGCTCGTCGCGGCGGTTGCCGATTTCAAGCCGGTTGCATCTGCGGCGCACAAGATCAAGAAGGCCGCCGCCGTCCCGGCGTTTTCGCTCGTCGAAACGCGGGACATCCTGGCCGAGATGGGAAAAAACAAGGGCAAAAGGTTCCTCTGCGGTTTCGCCGCCGAGACCCGCGACCTTGTCAAGAACGCCTCCGAAAAACTCCGGGAGAAGAACCTCGACATGGTCGTTGCAAACGATGTCTCGGGGAAGGCCGGCGGCTTCGGGTCGACGCAGAACGCGGTCACGGTGCTTACAAAGGGCGGCGCCAGGTTCGAGGTGCCGCTTTCGGACAAGGACGCGGTGGCGTGGGCGTTGGCCGACGTCATCTCGGGCGAGATGATTCATGGACGGCGAAAAACAAACGCGCGATGAGCTCATCGGGCTGGTCCGCGCGCTCCGGGCCGGCGTCGAGTTCGAGGGCGAAAACTTCGCCCACGGCGTGCTTCCGCTCACCGGAGACGACCCGGGGGCCCGTGCCGGGTGCGCGCCTGCCGCGCCCGTGCTTGCGGCCCCGCCGCCGCCACGGGAAAAGCCCGCCAAAAAAGGTTCGGGCGCGCCCGCGGGCGGGGTGACGCTGTCGCTCTTCGGCGATGACGACAGAGCGGTGGCGCCCGGCGCGCGGGCCGGGGCGACGGCAAAGGGAAAGGAGCACGGCAAGGTCGTGGATCTGCCGCAGTGGAGCGACCAGAAGCTCAAGACCGACGAAGCTGCGGCGACGCTCAAGATGCTCCAGGATGAGATCGGCCCCCGGTGTACCCGTTGCCAGCTCGCGAAGCTGGGACGGAGCCAGGTGGTGTTCGGCGTGGGAAAGCCGAACGCCGATCTGGTCTTCGTGGGCGAGGGCCCCGGCGAAGACGAGGACAGGCAGGGCGAGCCGTTCGTGGGCAGGGCGGGCCAGCTGCTGACGAAGATGATCGTGGCGATGGGACTCGAGCGCCGGGACGTCTACATCTGCAACGTCGTCAAATGCCACCCGCCGGGAAACCGGGACCCCGAACCCGAGGAGCAACGCGTCTGCGGGAAGTTCCTCGAGCGCCAGCTCGACGTCATCAGGCCCAGGATCATCGTCGCGCTCGGCAAGATTGCCGCGATGTATCTCAAGGGGATCACCGACATCCCGAAGGAAAAGTTCCCGATCTCCAAGTACCGCGGCCGTTTCGAGCGGTACCAGGGCGCCGACATGATGCTCACGTACCATCCGTCGTATCTTCTCCGGGCGCCGTCGGCCAAGAAAGAGGTATGGGCCGATCTCAAGGCGGTGATGCAAGTGCTGGGTCTCAAAGGGAGTGAGAAGTGAGCAAAAGTCTCTCGACAGCGGTACTGGTTGCTGTCTCGGTTGGGGGGACGGGTGAGGTTCCTGCGATCGGCGAGAGCGCAAAGGGCGCCCAAGTTTCGATCGTCGAGCTGGTTTCGTCCATCAACCCGGGGTCCACGGATTTCATCCTGCGTTCGATCGAGGCGGCCGAGCGGGACGGCGACGCCGCGCTGATCCTGAAGCTCGACACGCCGGGGGGGCTCGTGAGCTCCACGCGCGAGATCGTCAAGGGGATCATGAACGCAAAGATCCCGGTAATTGTCTACGTGGCCCCCGACGGCGCGCACGCCGGGAGCGCGGGTGTGTTCATCACGCTTTCGGGCCACGTCGCCGCGATGTCGCCGGGGACCAACATCGGGGCCGCCCATCCGGTGGGGATTGGCGGCAAGGACGTCGAAAAAGAAGGAAAGGATCTCGCCAAGAAGGTCGAAAACGACACAGTCGCCTTCATGGAGAGCATCGTCGAGAAGCGCGGGCGCAACAAGGACTGGGCGGTCAAGGCCGTCAGGGAGAGCGTGTCCATCACCGCGTCCGCCGCGCTCGAAAACGGGGTCATCGACGTCGTCGCCACGTCAATCGAGGACCTGCTGCGGAAGATCGACGGCCGCGAGGTCACCGTCGGCGACTCCAGGGTGACGCTCAAGACGGCGGGCGCGTCTCTCAAGACGCGGGGAATGACGCTTAGGCAAAAGATCACCAACACGTTCTCGGACCCGAACATCGCATACATTCTTTTCATGATCGGGGTGTTGGGGATCCTCATGGAGCTCTACCACCCCGGCGTGATCTTTCCCGGCGTCGCGGGCGGGATCTGCATCATCCTGGCATTCATCTCGTTTCAGGTCCTTCCCATCAACTACGGCGGACTCCTTTTGATCCTTCTGGGCCTGGCCTTGCTCGCGGCGGAACTGTATGTTACGAGTTACGGCGTCCTGGGGATCGGCGGGGTCGTGGCGATGCTCATAGGGTCGCTGCTCCTCGTGGACAGGCTGGACCCCGCTTTCTGGTTCGACAAGGAATTTGGCATTTCGATTTGGACAATCGTGCCGACGCTCCTCGTTATTGTAGGGTTCTTCCTGTTCCTGGCCTTCGTCGTGGTGAAGGCCATGCGTCGGAAGCCCATGACCGGCAAGGAAGGGCTCGTCGGCGAGATCGGCGAGGTCACGACGGCAATCGGCCGTCAGGGTGGAAAGGTCTTCGTCCACGGCGAGTACTGGTTCGCCGAGGCCGAGACGGAAATAATGGCCGGGTCCAAGGTGAAGGTTCTGGAGGTTAACGGCATGGTCGTCAAGGTCGAAAAGGAGGGCTAGATGACGTATCTCATTCCGGTCGGCATCGTCGCGGCGCTGATTCTCATGGGGATCAAGGTCTTAAACGAGTACGAAAGGGGAGTGGTACTTCGTCTCGGGAAGTACATCGGTCACTCCAAGGGTCCCGGGATCACGTACGTCATCCCTTTCATCGACCAACTCATCAGGGTCGACCTGCGGCTGATTGCCGAAGACGTCCCGCCGCAGGACATCATCACGCGCGACAACGTTTCGGTGAAGGTCAACGCGGTCGTCTATTTCAGGGTCGTCCACCCCGAGAAGGCGGTCCTCGAGGTGATGAACTACCTCTACGCCACGAGCCAGCTCGCCCAGACCACGCTCCGGTCCATCCTGGGCCAGAACGAGCTGGACGAACTGCTCTCGTCGCGCGAGAAGATCAACAATCACCTTCAGGAGGTGCTCGACCGGGACACCGACTCCTGGGGCATCAAAGTCAGCAAGGTGGAGCTCAAACACGTGGATCTCCCCACGGAGATGCAGCGGGCCATGGCGAAACAGGCCGAGGCCGAGCGCGAACGGCGCGCCAAGATCATCAATGCCGACGCCGAGTTCCAAGCCGCGCAGAAGCTCAAGGACGCGGCGCTAATCATCCAGGAGAACCCGGCCGCCCTGCAGCTCCGTTACCTTCAAACCCTGGTCGAAGTGTCCTCCGATCGCAACTCGACGACGATCATACCGTTCCCGCTCGAGGTCTTCAGGGCGTTCGGGGCGGGGGCGCAGAAGTAATGGCCGTTTCCGTTTCCAAACGTTCGCCGCGGTGGAAGGGCGTCCCGGCAAAAGATTGGAACGACTGGCGGTGGCAGGTGCGGCACCGCGTCACGACGCTCGAGGAGCTCGAGGCGGTCATCCAGCTCACCGACGAGGAACGCCAGGGCATCGCGAAGGTCCTCAAAAAGTACCGGATGGCCATCACGCCGTACTACGCCTCCATCATGGACCCCGAGGACGCGGCCTGTCCCATTCGCATGCAGGCGGTCCCGACGTTCCACGAGTCGGTTCCGGGGCGCGGCGACATGCACGACCCGCTGGCCGAGGACCGCGACATGGTCGCGCCCAACCTTGTTCATCGTTACCCGGACCGCGCGCTCCTGATCGTCACCGACCAGTGCTCGATGTACTGCCGGTTCTGCACCCGCCGCCGGCTCGTCGGCGCCGTCGACAAGCCGCGCCCCAGATCCGAGATGGAGGCCGCGTTCGAGTACCTTGAGCGCACGCCCGCCGTGCGCGACGTGATCGTTTCGGGCGGCGACGCGCTCATCATGGACGACGACCGTCTCGAGTCGATCGTTGCGCGCCTGCGCGCCATTTCGCACGTCGAGGTCATCCGGCTGGGAACGCGCACTCCGGCGGTCTGCCCGATGCGGGTGACGCCGGCCGTGGTGAAGATGCTCAAAAATTACCAGCCGATCTACGTCAACACGCACTTCAATCACCCGAAGGAGCTCACCCCCGAGGCGGTCCGCGCTTGCGCGCTGTTCGTGGACGGCGGGATTCCCGTCGCCAACCAGGCAGTGCTCCTGCGCCACGTGAACTCCTCGGGCGTGATCATCAAGAACCTGGTACACGGCCTGATGAAGATCCGCGTCCGGCCGTACTACCTTTTCCAGTGCGACTTGTCGGAGGGAATCGAGCACTTCAGGACCCCCATCAGCAAGGGGATCGAGATCATGGAGATGCTCCGCGGCCATACCTCGGGGATGGCGGTGCCCACGTTCGTGGTGGACCTGCCCGGCGGCGGCGGCAAGGTCCCCGTGTTCCCTCAGTACGTAATCACCCAAAACGAGGATCGGCTGATCCTTCGCAACTACCGCGGCTACTTTGCGGTGTACAAGGCCCCCGAGGACACCAACTGCGACTGTTCGACCGAAAACGAGGTTGCCCGGCGGCCCCACGCGGTTTCGTACGAGGGGCTGGCGAGGCTTTTCAGGGGCGACAAGATCTCGATCGAACCCAAAGAGTGACGCGGTGATATCCGTTCCGGTCAACAGGGCGAAGGTGCGCGAGGCGCGCAGACTCGGCAGGGCGATAGCGCGCGACGTGCTGGCGCTTTCGCGGGACTTCACCACGGTTTCCATTGAGCGCACGGCGCTCAGGTTCATGGGCGTGTCGGGGACCGGGCCGGGCGGTGTGCCCATACCCAACATCATAGTCGACCGCCTGCTGGAGCGGGGCGTGCTCGGGCGCGGCGCGGCATGGTGGCTGGGTCTTCTTTTGGCGCGCGGGGCGGACCTGGGTCGGGCCACGGCCGACATCGCGTCCGGCCGGCTTCCGGCTGTCGGGCACACAACGCCTGATGAAGGGAGGGCGGCAAGGGCCCGGGCGACTCAGATGGTCAGGGCGCGCGCGAGGGAACTCGCCGACCGGCGCGCGTCACGAGGCGCGTTCCGAAAGGGGTTGGCCGAGCCGCCGCGGCCCTGGAAGTACATCATCGTCGCGACCGGCAACATATACGACGACGTAACGCAGGCCGTTTCGGCGGCGGAGGCCGGCGCGGACGTAATCGCGGTGATCCGTTCGACGGCGCAGTCGCTTCTCGACTACGTTCCCGAAGGGGCCACGACCGAGGGCTACGGGGGGACGTACGCTACGCAGGAGAACTTCAGGATCATGCGCGGTGCGCTCGACGACGCGTCGCGAAGGTTGGGGCGCTATGTCCGTCTGACGAACTATTCGTCCGGGCTCTGCATGCCCGAGATCGCCTGTCTTGCGGCATTCGAGGGGCTGGATGTCCTGCTCAACGACGCGATGTACGGGATACTCTTTCGCGACATCAACATGCGCCGGACGTTCATAGACCAGTATGTCTCGCGCCTGATCTGCGCCGCGAGCGGAATAGTCATCAACACCGGCGAGGACAACTACCTTACGACCGCCGATGCGGTCGAGGCGGCGCACACGGTGCTGACAAGCCTCTTCATAAACGAGGCGTTCGCCCTCGAGGCCGGGCTCGATCGGTCGCTCATGGGGCTGGGCCACGCCTTCGAGATAGACCCGTCGCGCCCCGACTCGCTCGTGGTCGAGATCGCACAGGCCCTGCTCGTCCGGCAGGTCTTCTCCGGGGCGCCGGTCAAGTATATGCCGCCCACCAAGCACAAGACCGGGGACATCTTTGAGTCGCACGTGCTCGACGCGATGTTCAACCTCACGAGCGTCGTGACGGGGCAGTCCATACACCTTCTGGGCATGATGACCGAGGCGATGCACAACCCGCTTCTCATGGACCGGTTCGAGAGCATCAAGAACGCGAACTACGTTTTTGCCGCGGCCCGGGGGCTGGGCGCCGAGCTCGAGGTCAAAAAGAACGGCGTGATGGCGCGCCGGGCCGCCGAGGTCCTGTCGAAGGCGCTTGAACTGCTCAGGCACGTGGCGCGGGAGGGGCTTCCGAAGGCGATCGAGGCGGGGAGGTTCGCCGACGTCTCGCGCAGGCCGGAGGGCGGCAAGGGCGGGGAGGGCGTGGTCGCGAAGGGAGAGGGGTATTTCAATCCAGTCGTCGAACTGCTCGAGAAAAAGGCCGGATTGGCCCGGAACGGGCCGTCGTCAGTAGCCGGGGGTGGAACCCCCGGATCGGGGCCAACAACCCGGGCTGAGCCCCGGGAGGGGCGACGGTTGACCGTCACCCCTTGGGGGTTCGACCAATCATTCGAAGCGATCCGGGGGTTCCCTCGCCTGCGGCTCAGTCACCCCCGGCCACTCACTCGCACCACTTCGTGGTTCGACGGTGAAACATGATGGCGAAAGGCGTATTCAAGTCCATCATGGCGTACGGCGATCGTCTCGGGGACGGGGTGGTGCAGATCTCGTTTGTGCTTCCGGTCCCGTTTTCGCCGAAGTCGCGCGAGGCCGGCAGGGCATATGCCGCCAAGTTGGGGCTCCGGGACGTGGCGGTTGCGACCGCCGAGCCGGCCGGGGATGGGAACACGTTCTTTGTCGTCTACGGACACTCGCCGGTCGTGCTCGACTACGGCGCCATCGAAGTTCCGGTCGTCGAAAACCCGGTGTTTTCGCGCGAGCGCGTAAACGAGATCATCCGGGACCGGATCGGGCGAAAGGTCGTCGTCGCGGGGGCGTGCACCGGGTCCGACGCGCACACGGTGGGCATTGACGCCATTATGAACATGAAGGGGTTTGCCGGGGACTACGGCCTCGAGCGCTACCCGTGGATTGCCGCGCACAACATGGGGGCGCAGATCTCAAATGCCGAGTTCCTGGATCGCGCCGTGTCCGCCGGCGCCGACGTCCTTCTGCTCTCGCAGGTCGTGACGCAGCGGGACGTGCATATCGACAACGCCTCGGAGCTCGTCCGGCTGGCAAATGAACGCGGCGTCCGCGAACGGTTCGTCATGATCTTCGGCGGCCCGCGCGTGGATCACAAGCTGGCGCTCTCGCTCGGGTTCGACGCGGGGTTCGGCGCCGGGACCACGCCCTCGGAGGTCGCGTCGTACATCGTGTACACGATGGTCGAGAGGATGAAGGGAGAGAAGATCAAGGCATGAGGCGTGAGGCGGGAGGCAGGAGGCGAATATGGAACCGTTGATCATCACATGTGCCATGGTCGGGGCCGAGACCGGCCGCAAGGACACGCCGTATCTGCCGATCACCGCCTCCGAGATCGGCGAAGAGGCGAAACGGGTGCGCGAGGCCGGCGCGTCGATGGTCCATCTGCACGTCCGGCGCGACGACGGGACTCCCACGCAAGACCGCGAGGTCTTTGCGGCGGCGATTGCGGAGATCCGGAAACGGACGGACATCATCGTCCAGACCTCCACCGGCGGCGCGGTCGGCATGACGGGCGACGAGCGGTGCCAGCCGCTTTCGCTTCGTCCCGAGATGTGTACGCTCACCACCGGGACCTGCAACTTCGGCGGCGACGTGTTTTCGAACCCACGCGATCTCCTGGTGAGGATTGCCGAACTCGCGCGCGAAAACGGCGTGGTGCCCGAGATTGAGGTCTTCGATGCCGGGTTCATCGACAACGCGCGGTGGCTCGAGAAAAAGGGCCTCATCTCGTTCCCGGCGCACTTCGACTTCGTCCTGGGCGTCCCCGGCGCGCTGGGCGCGGACGAAGCCGTGCTGGACTTTCTGATCTCGCGCCTCCCTCCCGGCTGCACGTGGTCGGTTGCGGGCGTCGGGCGCGCGGAGTTTCCGATGGCCGCACTGGCGATAGAGCGGGGAGGGCACGTAAGGGTTGGGCTCGAGGACAACATCTGGCTCGAAAAGGGCGTGCTGGCGAAGGGGAACGCCGAACTGGTGGCCAAAGTCGCCGCGATGGCCGCGGGGGCAAAAAGACCCCTTGCAGATCCGGCCACGGCTCGTGCTATACTCCGGGTCAAGAATGTACCAGTCGCCTGAACCCAAAAGCGCTCCCCCGGTGGATTCGGCGAAGACCGACGCGGGGCACCTCTGGGACATGCTCGACGCGGCAAAGACGGTGGCGCGGTTCGTCGCAGTCAAGTCGTTTCGCGACTATGACCACGACCGCATGCTCAGAAACGCGGTCGAGCGAAACATGGAGATCATCGGCGGCGCGGCCTCAAAGGTTTCCCCCGCTTTCCAGAACGCGCACCCCGAGATCCCGTGGCGCGGCCTCGTCATCCAGCGCAACGCCCTCGTCGAGGGCGACGGCCAGGTGAAAAACGACAAGATGTGGGTCGCCGCGTCCGAGTTCATTCCCTACCTCGTCAGAATCCTCGAAGCCCTGATCCCCGACGTCGCGCGGATGTAGCTGTGGGCGGACCGGCGCCAAGCGCTCCGGTGCGCTCCGGTGCGCCCTTGATCGGTCGGAAGGTCGGTGTTACATTGTTTTTGCTATCGACCCGGAGGCGGTGATGAAGAAAAATCTTACGATGGTGTACTGGAAGGGCGAGAAATTCTGGCTCGGCAAGCTCGTGGAG
>JACRCP010000068.1 GCA_016218965.1 Deltaproteobacteria bacterium
CGGAGGCGTGATTGCCTGACAGTGAGCCGTTGATAAATCCAGGCGTTCTCCTCGGAGAACCATGTTCGGTATATGGAGTCCTCATGGCACCTCGGTACTCCATTTCCCTCGGTTTTCACTCGGAACTAAAGAGATACCACGATTCAGGGGTTCGTGGCCATGGAGGGAGACGATCACGACTTGCATTCCTATTCACCCGGCGGTCTTTTTCGGTCAGTACAATGTAGATTCGATACCGGTGGCGAAGACGTAGGTAGTCAAGCACTCCCGGTCTCAAGTGGTGGCGCTGGTTGTGTTGTGAGCTTCAATCCGATCAGTGTACAGGTGCCAAAGTAGCCACATTTGGCGGTTCACACGTTTTGGTTTCCTGCAGCCCTGCCGGACATACGTGACCACTGATCGACACTCACCTGGCGCACCTGAAACCAATCTTGGGCGAGTGTTCGGCTGGGTCCAAGTATTGTCTGCCGGATGAACGCACTTCGTTGAGTCCGATGCTCTGCCACGACCCGCCCCGGACCACGCGTTCGCCAGTAGTGCTGCTGTCGGGCCCAGTGGGATCGAGCGTGATCGTTCCGTAATAGCCCGGGTCGTACCAATCGTTAGTCCACTCGGCCACGTTTCCTATGAGATTTTTTGCACCGCTGGCACTGTCGATGTTGTCGTGAACCTTGATCGGTTTCGTGCTTTGTTTTCCAGGGTCGGTCTCGCAACCGGGAGAAGTCCCGGTTGAATCTATGACGGCATAATCGCAATTGGCGTCCGGTGTGTCGCCCCAGGGATATTTCTTCGGCGGATCTTGCCCGACGCGAGCGGCTTTCTCCCATTCGGCCTCTGTCGGCAACCGCTTGCCGACCCATCGGCAGTAGTTGGTCGCTTGGCTCCAAGTGACGCAGTTAATGGGATGCTGTTCCCTGCCGGTGATGTTGAAGTTGCAGCCGCCTTCAGTCCCGGGAGCAGTGCAAATACCTACGTCCTTGCAGGACGTGTAGTCCGTTACAGACACTTCGTACTTGTCGATACTGAAGTCTCTTGAGAGCGTGACCTTGAATGGCGCGTACTCTCCTTCCTCTATTGTGCAGTCGATGTCTGTCTGCTTGTTTGCGCAACCCATCCAGAACCCCCCGTCCTTGTCGGCGCGGACCGCCACCATTTCTGGCGCCGGGCAATTTGGCTCACAGGGGGCCGCTCCCGCGTCAGTCTCCGCGGCATCTGGTCCTCCGCCCGCATCGCCGGCGTCAACTCCCGCGTCATCCTCGACTCCCGAATCTGTCTCGGCATCCAATCCAATGTCTGTTCCGATGTCGCCGGTCACATCCGGCCCCGTGTCCGAAACTCCAACGTCGGGCTGGGCGTCTTCGCCGACATCGACTGGTGCCCCGGCGTCGGAGACGTCTGAGCTGTCCGGAAGTCCTTCGTCGGGGACATTCCCGATGTCAGCTGCGTCCGCGGGCGACTTGACGCAGACGTTGCCGACGCACGTGAAGCCGTCGCTGCACCCGTGTTTGGTCGTGAAGCACGGCTGGCCCTCGGCGCCGAAGTCGGGGACGGGGACGCAGCGGCCCAAGAGGAGGTAGGCGATGAAGGACAGGGACAGGAACGCCGCGACCCGGAAACGGGCGGACTTCGCTTCGCTATGGCCGCCCCTACGCCGAGTTTCGTCGCGGATCGATTGTCTGCGTCCCTTCACCATGCACCCCCTAGAGTCAACGTCGCGCCTTGTCTGTCAAACCCGGGCAGGAGCGAGATTGGTTTTCCGCCGGCGGACGCGGGCTGGTCCGGGCTGAGTATCCAGAGGGCGATCCCCGTGGCCATGAGCGCGCCGCCGAGGGCGTACATGCTTACCGCCACGGCGTTGTCTGTGTTGATGCGGTCTTTGTCGGACTCAAGGCCGCTTGCTTTGAAGTCAGCGGCGGCGCCGGAGGCGAGGGCGGTGAAAATGCCGCCGGTGCCTGCGGCCGCGAGGCCGGTCCAGAAGGTCACGTGGCCCCACATCGAGAGGTCGCCGGACAATGGTTTTTCGCGGGAGAGGCTTCGCCAGATCTGCTCGCCCTTGGGGAACAAGGTGGTGAGCGCGTCCGGGAGGGCGTCCAGGAAGTCCTCGTCGGTGCCGCCTTTGAGACGCCGGGAGAACGTCTGCTCGATCCCGGCGTTTCGGATGTCTATCAGCTTCAGGTTCATTACGAACGACTCGCCGAGCTTCCCCAAGCTTCCCGTGACGAGTTTGTCTACCCCGAGGGCGCCGCCTATCTCGACCATGCAGCTCAGGTCGGTGCAACCCACCTGCATCTTGAGCTTCTCGTATTTGAGCATCGTCTCGATCTCGCGCTGGCCGATGACACGCGTGTTGGGGAGCCGGTTGAGCTGCGAGAGCATCGTGTCTGTGACGATGTTCGTGACCTTCGCCTCGACCCCCTGCGCTTCGAGCTGGAGGACGGCGACGGAGAGGGCTTTTGGTCCCTTCGCCCCGGCCTGCGGCGCCGCGGCGAGGATCAGGATCAACGCAATGCTCGTGGTTCCAATCGGCAACGCCCGCCTCCGTTCTCGATGCGCGGATTCTACCATCCCCCGAACGTGTTTGACAACGAGAAGGGCTGGACGTAGGCTTTGGCATGTCAGGAAAAGAACAAGGGAGGCTGGGCTAACATCATGGTTGGGCGTCTCTCCCTTTCAATCTCGTTGGCCGTTGGCGGTGCGCTTTGCTGCGACCATGCCCAGGCCGGCGGGCCGACGGGCGTGGCCGATTCGAGGGGCGGAACCGCAATCATCACGCCCGAGACCTGCGACTCTCTTTGGCGCGTTTACCGCGTCAACTCGCCCAAAACCGCCGCCGAAATCTCGACAATCGTCTCCTGGTGCTACCTCGCCGCCGGGGAGATGGAACGCGCCCACGGGTTGGCCGAGCTCGTGTTGAATCTCTCGCCTGACGCCGATCTCGCGACCGAGGCTCGCCTGATCATGGCGCGGACGGGGCTTTCGGTCTGCGACAGGCAGGCGGCCGACGCGCTGCTCGTCAAGGCGATGGAGACCCTCGACGGAATCGCCGCGAGGGACGCGGCCGCGGGAGACCCCGATCTCAGGGCGGAGGTTGCCGCGAGGAAAGTTGTCGCCCTGCGCACGCAGGTGTCGACGGCATTCGTGAGGCGCGCGCTTTTGGAGGTCGGCATCGAGAGCGTCGTTCCCGATTCGGACGAGGCGATCGCGGGACGCCTGTCTGCTTCCGCCCAGGGGGCCGAACAGTGGTGGCAAAGGCCGGCCGAACTGTGGGTGGACGAGCTGCCCGGGGTGAAGGCTCTGTTGCCCGACCGCTGCCCGTCGCTTGCGGCGGCGCCGTTTGCGCCTAGGCCGGCCCGGCGCCCGGACCCGGCGGTCACGTCGGCGCCGGAACCCTCCGGCCAACAAGTGGTGTGCGAGTACCCAAAAGGGCAGAGCAGGCGGCACGCATTCTCGGGCGTGGACATCGAGCCAAAAATATTCAGATCGTGGGTCGGCGGCATTTTGCAGGGCTGCACCAGGCACGACCCGCGCGAGCTTTTTGCGTCCGCCGACGAGATAAGGCTCCTTCTGAAAAGGTACAGTGCCATTGCCCGCGGGTTGTTTCCCGGCGGCCCGCCGCGCGATGCAATTCCTATCAAGACCGCGCTCCCAACGTTTGTCGGGGCGCCGGCTCCAGGCGACAGCCGCGTGCGCCGGTTGACCGGCGACCCCGGCGAGGCGTTGAATGAAGCGTACCGGCAGCAGCTCCACCAGTACTCGATGCTGTTTCTCGCCGAGTCGAGCGATCGATACCCGGCAGTGAAACGGGAGCTCGCGAGCCTTGAGTGCCGATACAGTAGTTTCCTGGTGGGGCAGCAGAACGAAGATGCCGCGACGCAGTTCATCGACCAGGCAACGGGGCACTATCTTGAAGCCGCCAATCTGGCGGGGAAACGGCGCCAAGCGCCCGCGTTTCTTCTTGAGGCCGGCATCCTGGCGAGGGAAAACAACCGGGTCGACCAATCATGCGGACTCTTGCAGCGTTTGGTGACCGAATTCCCCGGTTCGAACGAGGCCATGGATGCGCATCTGTTGATCGCCGTTTCGTGCCTCAGGCATATCGGGCCGGCCGTGGACGGCAAAGCGTCGTACGACCTGGAGAAGGGCGCGGAACACCTCAAAACGGTTCTTGGGCGGGCAGATCTTCGCAAGCGGCAAATGGCGCTGTACTCCCTGGCGATGATCAGGAAGGACCAGGGGCGAAACGGCGAGGCCTCCGGACTTCTCGAGTCCGTCCTCAAGCTGTTCCTGTCCGACAAGGTGGTCGAATGGGCCGATGAAACGATTCACGAGTATATCTCGGCGTGCGTGAAGACACACGCCTGCGACTACAGACTGATTGGCGGGGTGAACGCCGTCCGCCGGCGGGATTCCGGAATGTACGACCTGTTCAAAAACTCTCTTGCGGCGCTCGATCGATTCGAATTCGCCACGGCGGGCGAACGGACTCAGGCCATCCATGCGCTGGCGGAGGCGGCTTCGGCCGCCTCGGTCTCCGATGAAGACCGGGCGTTGATCCGGCTGCATGCCACGTTGGAGGACGTATTCGTGGCCGTCACTGATGAAAACGTGCAGAAGTTGGGCGAGGCGCTCAGGCATTGGGCCGCGTTTTATGGTTCACGAGACGCGTCACACGCCGAAAGGGCGATGGCGCAGGCGCGAGAGCTGTTGATCAAATACGTGAACGATATCATTCTGGTCAGGCTTTGGTATCTTGACGCGGATTCCTTCTTTGGCGACCTTCTCGGATCCGACGATGCCGATACGCTCGTCTGGAAACTCTTCGACGAAGTGCACCGCGGCCTCGTCTATGTTGGCGCACATCGGCAGGCGGTCAGAAGCGGCCTGTGCTACGGGCGTCTTGCCGCGTTTCAGGCGTCCCAACTCGAAGACCAGTTGAAGTCGGCCAAAGAGACCCGCAGCAACATATTGAAGGGCGTCTACTGGCGGAAAAACCTGGCACAGTACGACGCCGTCATCGAACGCTATCATAGAAAAGACTACACCGGGGCCGAATGGGATTTGCGGGGGAAGGTGCTGGAGTACATCGTCAACAGCCTTCAGGACAGGAACCCCGCCAGCTTGGCCCTGTACGGCAAGCTCAGACACCAGAACCTCGTGCGGGTCGAGAAGTTCCTCAAAGACGCCCTGGAGTCGGGCACGTTCAAGGGGAAGTCCGAAGACAAGTATCACCACGACCTCGTCGTGAACTACGTGGGCATGTCCGAGCTTGCCGGCGACATGGGGAATCAGAAGGGCAAACAGAAATACCTCGATCTGGCCAAGTCGGCGTTGCACGCGTACGAGAAGAGGCACGGCGGATCGGAGTATTTCAGAGAGGCTCAGACTCCAGTTTCGCCAATTTGGAGCCGAAGATTTGACACGGGATGACACGCTCAACCCGGCATCACGCCGCAGGGCGCATGGAGCGACCCTCGATCGCCCATTCCTCTGTCCGTCGGTCGTTGTCGATTTCCCCCA
>JACRCP010000065.1 GCA_016218965.1 Deltaproteobacteria bacterium
CTCCCGTGCCAACTCGCGCCACCCCTTGGGAAGAAGAGTCGCAAGCAGGCCCCATTCTTCGTTCATCAGCGTCGTGTTCATAGCGCTGATGATATGCGAGAGAGACAAGCGTGTCAAGTATTAGGTTAGTGCTTATGGGGGCAGGGGGTGAGGTGTTACGCCACGCCCGGCTCGCCGACCTTGGGGCCGGGTTCGGGGATGATTGAGGGGGCGGGGGTCTTTTCGTCCCTGGTTTCGGGCTGTTTGTTGACTATCACGCGGTGGACCGGCCTGGCGCGCGTGATCCCCTCGCCCCGGATGATGGGGTCAATCTCCGAGCCGTCGAGCGTCTCGTATTCGATCAGCGCCTGCGCAAGCTTCTTGAGCGAGTCGAGGTTCTGCTCGAGGACCTGCCTGGCCCGAACGTAGTTCTCGGTGATGACCTTTTTGACCTCTTCGTCTATCTGCTGGGCCACCTGGTCCGAGAAGCTCTGCGTCTTGATGAGGTCCTTTCCCAGGAAGACCTCGTCGTCCTTGCGGGCGTACGAGATCGGTCCCAGTCGCTCGCTCATCCCCCACTCGCACACCATTTTATAGGCGAGCTCGGTCGCCTCCTTGATGTCGGAGCCGGCGCCGGTGGTCTGCTCGCCGAACACGATTTCTTCGGCCACGCGTCCGGCCATGGCTATCGCAATCCGGTTGTTCGCGTACGCCTTGGCGATGTTGTAGCGGTCCTCTTTGGGGAGCTGCTGTGTCACGCCCAGCGCGCGGCCGCGCGGGATGATGGACACTTTGTGCACGGGGTCCGCACCCTTGAGCATTTTCGCGACCAGCGCGTGGCCCGCCTCGTGGTAGGCCGTCGAGAGCTTCTCTTCCTCGCTGATGATGAGGCTCTTGCGCTCGGCGCCCATGAGGACCTTGTCCTTGGCGTGGTCGAAGTCGTCCATTTCCACGCGGTTCTTGGTCCCGCGCGCCGCGAGCAGGGCGGCCTCGTTGACGAGGTTCTCGATGTCGGCCCCGGAGAACCCCGGCGTGCCGCGGGCGATTGTCTGGAGGTCCACGTCGGGCGCAAGCGGCAGCCGCTTGGTGTGGACGCGCAGGATGCCGAGCCTGCCGCCCAGATCAGGCATCTGCACGACCACGCGGCGGTCGAACCGGCCGGGGCGCAAAAGGGCGGGATCCAGGACGTCGGGGCGGTTTGTGGCGGCAATCAGTATTACGCCGTCGTTGCTCTCGAACCCGTCCATCTCGACAAGCAACTGGTTGAGCGTCTGTTCGCGCTCGTCGTGTCCGCCGCCGAGACCCGCGCCGCGGTGGCGGCCGACCGCGTCGATCTCGTCAATAAAGATGATGCACGGGGCGTTCTTTTTGCCCTGCTCAAAGAGGTCGCGAACGCGGCTTGCGCCGACGCCCACGAACATCTCGACGAAGTCCGATCCCGAGATCGAGAAGAACGGCACCCCGGCCTCGCCGGCAATGGCACGCGCCAGCAGGGTCTTGCCCGTCCCCGGGTGTCCCATGAGCAGGACGCCCTTGGGGATGCGCCCGCCGAGCTTGGTGAACTTCTTGGGATCCTTCAGGAAATCTATGATCTCCTGGAGCTCTTCCTTGGCCTCGTCCACGCCCGCGACGTCGTTGAACGTGACCTTCTTCTGGTTGCTCGACAGGAGTTTTGCGCGGCTCTTGCCGAACGACATGGCCTTGCCGCCGCCGCCCTGGAGCTGGCGCATGAAGAAGAAGAACAGGACGATGAAGATGAGCAGGGGGAGCCACGAAAGAAGGATCTGCGACCACAACGAGTTTGTCTCGTCCTTTTCAAACGTCACGGCCGCGCGCGAGGCGAGCAGGCGTTCGACTATTTTTTCGCCCACCACGCCGTAGGTTTGGAACCTGGTCCCGTCGGAGAACTCGCCGGTGTACGTCGATCCCTTGATCCTGACCGACTTGACCGCCCCGTCGTCGGCCTTTTTCATGAGGACCGAGAACTCGATGGTCTTGCTCTCCTTGCCGGCGTTGTTGATGTAGGAGTAGATCGACAGGAACATGACGATCAGGATCACCCACAGGAGGATCGTTTTGTAGGACTGCTTCAACATCTCTCTCCGGTGACGGAGCCGGCCCCGACAACAACTCTAGTATAGTCACTGAATTGGCACGTGTCCAGAATGCGGCCGCCATTCAAAGACTCACGACCCATGACTGACGACCCACGACGCCGGACCCAAGACTCCGGGCTTTCCGTTGTTGGCATCGCGGTTCCGACGTGGTATGTACCTCTCCGGCGACTTCCGCAGTCCAAGGAGGGCACATGGGCACGCTGGGCGAGAAGGCGGGGACGTTCATCCTGACGGCAATCCAGGTCGCAAACGACACGAAGAGAATGGTCGAGGAGCGCGTGAAGGGTCTCGTGAAGGAGGCCATGGCCGACCACGAGGCCGAAGTCTCGAAACTCCGCGAGCGGCTCGAGGACGTCGAGCGCCTTGTCCGCCGCGGCGCCAAGGAACCCGAAAGGAAGGACGCCGGGACGCCGGCCAGGCCGAAGAAACGCCGGGGCAGAAAGAAGGCCGCGAAGGCGCCCGAGTGCTCGTTCCCCGGCTGCGGCAACAGGCACATGGCCAAGGGCCTGTGCAAGAACCACTACTACCAGCTCAAACGCGGGAGCATCGTCAAGACCGCCACCGGCTACGAGGCGGCGAAGCCGAAGCCCGATGCGCCAGCCGAGGCCGCCAACCCCGCGGCCACACAACCTGACCCCTCAGCGCCCAAGGAAAACCAGGCACAGAGCTGACGGGTTCTTTTCCGGAGGTGGGTGCCACGGACAACCTACTGGTTGTCCGTGTCCGATCAATCCGCGTCCCACACGGACAAGCTCCGCTTGTCCGTGCCACCCGGGAACGCCACATCCAGCCCCTTGCCCTGTTCCGTCGTTTGGTCTTGGCGTGCGGCGGCCCGCCGCCGCCTTATCTTCCGCGCCGGCTTGACGGCGCGCGTGCCAGTTTCCGAAGAGCGTCCAGATCGATTTCGGCGCTTTCCAGAATGACGGGGTCGACGGGGTTTTCGTTGTCCTCCAGTATCTTCAGAGCTTTCCTCGCAAGGTCCTTGTCCTTGCGAAGAAGTGCGATTCGGGCCAAACCGAGGCACGCCATCGAACTGGGATCCATTCTGTTTGCCTCGACGTACGCTCTTTCAGCCTTCGAATAGTCGCCCAGACAGTAGTGGCAATCGCCGACGAAATTGATGCCGACCGCCTTCGCCATCTTCGCCATTGAATGGGCGGGATCACTGGGATTGCCGTCGAGCCAAATTTTCGCGATTCCGAGCGCACGGGCAAAATCACCTTGCCCGAAAGACTTTCTGGCCTCCAGAAGCGAACCCGGCTCCGCGGGAAAACTGTCCATGAAATCATCTGCCAACTCCATGGCTTTCCGCCAATCGCCGGAAAGGAGAACTCGACGAACGCGCCGGGCCTTTTTCCACTGTTCCTTGGTTACTGTCCGCGGTTTTCGCCGGTCCATCCGTCACGCCTCTCCAACCCGTTGAATATCTCCGCGACCTTGATCAACCCCTACCGAACTGGCTGTCCGCCGCCTCGCTCAGCCACTTCCACAGCGGCACGTACTTGATCCGTCCCTCCGCCGCGAACCACGACGCGTCTTCTTCGCGTTCATCGCTCTCCGAGAGGATCAGCAGATTGGGGCACTCGAGTTCCTGGCCGGCCTTGAGCAACGCACGGACCTCGCGCTCACGCGTCGCCGGTTCCGACATGTCGCTCGTCACCTGGATTAATGAAACGATCTGCGGCCCGCTTTTCACGACGAAGTCCACTTCCTCGTTGCGCGGGCCTTTCCAGAAAAAGAACTCCAGCCCGCCGTCCAACCGCCTCCGTTGCAAATGAATCGCCACGAGGTTCTCGTAAAGCCTGCCCCGGTCCAGACTGGTCCTGAACGCCGCCGACGTGACGACGCCGTTGTCCACGCAGTAGATCTTCTTGTTGGCGCGGATCTGCTCGCGCACCTTTCGCGAAAACCGGCTCACGGAGAAAAAAAGCAGGGCCTCTTCGAGATGTTTGAGATATTTTTCGGCCGTGTGTACGCTGCTCAGGCCCGGAAGGGTCGTCAACCTCGTAAGCGAGTAGTCCCTTGCGACGCTGGACACAAGATACGCCGCCAGGTCGTCGAGGGCCTGGGGCGACCGGATCTTGTGACGCACCACGATGTCCTTGTACAGCACGGAGCGCAGAAGCGTATTGAGGTAGTCCGCGCGGCCGACACCCTTGAGCAGCGGTTCGGGGTACCCGCCCGACTCGGCGTAGCTCCGGAGGGATTCCAACTTCTCGGGAGCCGTCGCCGGTTCCCGGCCCGCGCGCAGAAATTCCGGGAACGAAAAAGGGAACAAAACGGTCTGCATGTGCCGCCCGGTAAGATGCGTCGCAAGATCGGAGCTCAGCAGATGGGCGTTGCTCCCGGTTATGAGCAGCCTGCGGCCCTGCCGCTGCAGCCGATTCACCAAAAGTTCCCACCCCGGCAGGTTCTGGATCTCATCCAGAAGAAGGTGTCTCGGATTCCCGTAGATCGCGTCTGCCGCCGCGACGAGCGCATCGTAGTCCTTCTCCCTGACCAGCCGTTCGTCGTCGAAGTTGACGTATCCGAAATTGCCGAGCGTTTTGGCCAGATGCACGGCAAAGAACGACTTCCCGGCCCGTCTCGGCCCCATCACGACGTTGACGAGGTCATGGTCGTACGACCGGTTCCCAACGTCGCGCACGACGTAGGGTTCGGCGAGGCGACTTTCGACCTCGCGTTTCTGCATCAAGAGAAGGTCCTGAAGCATTGTCGGCACCCTTTGGCAACCTCGTACTGCACAAAAGTTGCCACTTTTGTGCACTATAGTAAACGAAATGCACGAAATCCGCAACTTTGGTACCAAGACGAACGAGAATGGCCAGGAAGCTAACTCTTCGCGTACTGTATCTCTTTAGTTCCGAGTGAAAACCGAGGGAAATGGAGTACCGAGGTGCCATGAGGACTCCATATACCGAACATGGTTCTCCGAGGAGAACGCCTGGATTTATCAACGGCTCACTGTCAGGCAATCACGCCTCCGAA
>JACRCP010000002.1 GCA_016218965.1 Deltaproteobacteria bacterium
AGCATGAATGTCCCTTTGGGGAGCGTCTCGGTGAACCCGGCGGCCAAGAGATCGGACGTACCGATCGCCGTCCAGACCGCGACGACTGCGATCGTCCGGACGAATGGGATGGGTGCCACGGACAAACTGGTTTGTCCGTGCCGGTGCCGGCGGTCGGAACACGGACAAGCTGGCGCTTGTCCGTGGCACCCGGCCGGGGAAAGATCTGTCACCTGGCACCTCCCGCCGCGGCGCGGAGGTCGAACTCGACAAAGGGGAGGGAGGTCGCCGGGACCTCGCCCATGGCGTAGTGGAAGATCCCGGCGGCCGGCCGAAAGACCACCGCGTTCATGGAGTCGCGCGTGTCCACCAGATCCGGCGTCCGGAGGATGTCGATCGCGGCCATGTAGTCGATGGCACCGTATCGCGACTCGATCTGTTCGCCCAGCACTTCGAACGCCCGCATCGATCGGAAATAAAAGCTCGTCCAGAAACGCTGCGGCCGGACCGCATACACCAGCACGCGCCTGTCTATGTCTTCGGTGTTCCGGCGGTAGTGCGACGCCATCCTTATGTCGTCGGGACCGACACTCGCCCATCGCCGGCCATGCTCGTCGAGGTTTCCGGGGAGCGACCCGTCGAGGGTCGTGACGTACGCCCCGCCGTCATCGGCGGCAAACACATCCGAGTCGGTCTCGACGGACGCCACTCCTCCGGACGCGTCGGCCAGCATGACGTTCCAGCCGAACGTCCTCGGCGCCGAAGCGACGTAGGCCGCCGCGTCCCCAACGTTTTTTTGTCCGGCGAGCACCTCACGCCCGATCATGCCGATTGGGATGCCGCTCGAAAGGAGCTTTGCTTCGAGGAATTTTTCGGCCACTTGTGCGACCATCGGGTTGTCGAGCGTGTCCGACGAGTTGACGGCGTACGCGAGTCCGTCGGCGTTCATTCCTGAAAAGCCCCAGATGACACCGGTCCAACCCAACACGGCGTGCGCCGTCCGGCCGTTGGGCTTGTGGACAAAGAGCACCGTGTGCTTGTGGCTGGTGTTCGAGTCGAGCAGGCCGAAGTGGTGGGCGAGGATCGGCTCGCCTCCTGGCGTGGCCGTCCCCCGGACAGCAAAAGCGATCGATGGCGGCTGAGTTCTCCCGTCGCGCTCTCCGCGGTTTTCGACCTCGTATGGCTTTTTCCCGAAGCCTCTCGTTGTGAAAACGATCCGCTCGTCACGCATGAGCCTCGCGTGCGCGGGCGGAGGTTCCGTGACCACCGCGAGGTCGCCGGCCTGGATGATCATCGAGTGCACGGAGGCGGCCGAGAACCCTCCGGTTGGCCTGAACGTGACTTCAAGCGTGCGTTCGCCGCCGCCCGGGTCGACCTTCTCGATCGTCTTGATGGCAGGGTCGCCCGCGACGTACTGCTTCTTGTCGAGCTGGATTCGGATTGACACAGGGTCAACACCCTCGGGCTCGGCGTTGAGCGCCCGGTCCCCAAGGACGAGCGTGACCGTCGTGTCGGAGGGCACCTCGGTCATGTGCGCGTGGCTTTTCGGCTCATAGAGATCGATCTTTCCCTCTCTGGCCTCATCCGTTTCGCCGTCACCGTCGTTGTCCGCGCCGTCGGCTTCCGTCCCCGAAAACTGCACGCTTCTGATGAACGGCGACTGGAGCTGGCGTATGAAAAACGTCATCGAGCGGAAGCCGAGCATCGTGTCGAGGAACGTGTTGAGGACGAGCACCTTCTCGAACGGCAGGCCGGCCCCGTCGGCGATGCCGTGCATCTCGTCAAGGTACTCCTGCGGGATGAAGTTGGCCAGGTTCTGCCCGCTCTCGAGCATGAGCCGGTACGAGAACTGGCCGCCGCCGTAGGCCGGATCCTGATACGTCGTGAGCACCTCGGCGATGTCGGTTTGCTCGCGGTTCAAAAACGGCAGGATCGACGAGTCGAGCAGGCTTGTGTAAAGCGACCGGATTTTGTTGCCGAACGCGTGCCCGTGCGCGTACCCCCGCTCGTACGCCGCGCCCTCGAGCGTGATGACCTCGACGTGCGCCGGCTGCTCCGCCTCCCAGCAGCCGGTCCCGAACGAGAGCAAGGCGAACACGACGGGCAATACGTTCCTCGCGAGCGGACGGCGACGAACCACGAAGCCGATCCGGGGGTTGCACCTCCGGCTACTAACCTGAACCCCTTCGGGGACCAGTCGCATAGGTGTTTCCTTCATATCAGCAGCCAGATGCCCGTTGCAAGGAGAAGCGACTGCACCACGACCTTGAAGACCGTCTCGTTCACGCGGCGGTGGATCAACTCCCCCGCGCCTATCCCGGCGGCCAGCGGGAACAGCAGCCACACCGCCAGCCGGACCGAGGCGGCGTCAATCTCGTGACGCACGGCGAAGGTCGCGAGGAGCGCGACGTTGAGCACAAGCCAAAGGACCGAGAGCGTGGCCCTGAAGGCCGCTTTTTCCGGAATGGCGCGCCCGGCGTACATGACCACGAGCGGCCCGCCCGATGCGAAGACCCCGTGGAAGAATCCGCCTCCGGCAAGAAGCGCGATCCCGGCGGGCGCGGGGAGCGGGGAGGGCGGTCTTGCGCCCCGGAGCAGAATCGAAAGCTCAAGCGACGCCACTGCCACGACGAAGCCGCCCAGAACCGTTTTGAGCCGGTCCACCCCGGCCGAAGCCGAAAAGAGCCTCCCTGCAATGAGTCCGACCGCACATATCGGAATGATCCGCGTGAGCAGCGTCCGCCACGCGGCCTGACGGAAACCGCGCACAACAATCCACGAGCTTTGCACGATGCCGATCATCACAAGTGTGACGACAAGCGCCGGCAGCGAGACCAGATGGACGCCAAGCGCCAGCGCGATGACCGTCGCGCCGAACCCCGTGACGGTTTCGACGGTCTGCGCCGCGAGGATGATCCCGGCAAGGAGGGCGACGGTGACAGGTTCAAGCTGCATTCACGAGACCCTTGGCCAGGAGCAAATCCGCCCCGGCACGCCGTCGCACGGTTTTGCCACAGAGTGCACGGAGTTCACCGAGAGGGAGGGTTTCCGGCCCCTGGATCTCCAAGAGCGCCGTCTTTCTCTGTGATCTCTGTGGACTCTGTGGCAAGAATCGCCGCCGTTCCGGTTGGCCTCATCACTCTTCGAGGGCATAGGTCTGGTCGAGGAAATCCAAAATCATCGGCACGGCGGCGCCGCGGTCGGGGAGGGCGCCCACCATGCCGTAGATGGCCGCCATTCCCGTTGTTTCCGAGGCGCCGGTACCCTCGGCCTGCGCCGCCGCGGCCCGGAGGTCGGCAAGGAACGGTTCGACTATCGCGGCGTGCGCTGGCGTCACCATAAGATGCAATGAGGCAGGCATGTGCTGGCGGTCCATGTGCCAGCCGCGTCCCGCCATGACCTCGCCGATGGTGTAGATGTTGGCGCGGTCCGAATCGAAAGCAAAGACCGACATGGCGGGCTCGCCGAGGATGCGAAGGCCGGGGATTTCGCCGATGCCGTCCAAAAGCCGACGGGTAGTGTCCATGACGCCGCGGGCGATCTCAAGATACCCCTCCTCGCCGAAGTGCATGAGCGCAGCCCACGCCGCCGCGATCGCCCCGCCAGGGCGTGTGCCGGTCATGCTGGGCGAGCCGTAGAGCCCGCCGGGCCAGTCGGCCCAGGCGAAGAACTGGTGCCGGCGCAGGCCGGCGTCGCGGTAGATGATGGTCGAGGCCCCCTTGGCCGAAAAGCCGTACTTGTGGATATCCGCCGAGATCGAGCAAACGCCGTCCACCGAAAGGTCGAACGGGGGGATCGGATGGCCGAGTCTTCTCACCCACGGGAGCATGAACCCGCCAAGGCACGCGTCCACGTGCATCCAGATGCCGCGCGCTTTGGCGATCGCCGCGAGGTCTTCGATCGGGTCGATGACTCCGTGCGGATATGCAGGGGCGGAGCCGACCGTGAGGACCGTTCGACCCGTGAGCATCGCACGCGCGGCGGCGACGTTGGCCCGGAAGCCGGCGTCCACGGGAACGAGGACCGGTTTCACGTCAAAATAGTGCGCCGCCTTAAAAAACGCCGGGTGCGCGGTGACGGGAAGCAGCATCTCGGGACGATCGACTTTTGGGAAACGCTCGCGCGCCCAGTCGCGGGCAGCCTTGACGGCCATCAGTATCGACTCGGACCCGCCCGACGTCATGGTCCCCGCCGCGGACTCCCCGCCGCCAAGCATGTGCGCCGTCATGGCGACGACCTCGTTCTCGAAACGCCTAAGCGACGGGAATGCGATTGGGGAAAGACCGTTTTCGGAAAAGAACATCGAATAGGCGTCTTTGAGCATGGCCGAGGTCTCTTCGTCTGCATGGTACACGAGCGACCACGTCCGCCCCCCGCGCCAGTCGGCATCCCGGCCCCCGATCTTTGTCATGGCCGAAAGGACTTCCTCGCGCGAAGCGCCTTTGCTTGGGATTTTCATCGTCGGCATTGCAACACCTTTTCCCCGTGGCGATGGCGGCCTTTTTATCACGTAACGCCGCAAAAGTCTTTGGTTCTTGAATGGCGACGCGCAAAATTGACTTGCCAGTGCCGCCAAACTAGTATCGGTGACGAGGCGCATGGGAATGACGTTCGGCAAATACGAACTCGTACGGAAAATCGCAACCGGCGGCATGGCCGAGATCTGGCTTGCGCGCCAGACCGGGATGCAGGGGTTCGAAAAACCCGTTGTCATCAAGCGCATCCTTCCCCACCTCGGCAGCGACCAGAATTTCGTGAAGATGTTCCTCGACGAGGCCCGGATGGCGGCCTCGCTCAACCACCCCAACATCGTGCAGATTTACGACCTCGGCACCATAGAAGGCCGGTACTACATCGCGATGGAGTTTGTGGACGGCGTGGACGTTTCCACGGTTCTCAAGATGGGACGCGTCAAGCGGATGCCGATGAAGCTCGGGTTCACGCTCCGGATCGTCAGCCAGGCGTGCGAGGGCCTCCACCATGCGCACTTCATGACCGACATGAACGGCCATCCGCTGGGCATCGTGCACCGTGACATCAGCCCTCAGAACATCCTCATCGCATACAACGGCACCGTCAAGATCACCGACTTCGGCATCGCCAAGGCGCGCGGACGAACGACAAAGACCACCACGGGTACGCTCAAGGGGAAGTTCGGGTACATGTCCCACGAGCAGATCTCGGGGAAGGGCATTGACCACCGCTCCGACGTCTTCTCACTGGGCGTTGTGCTCTGGGAGATGATCACGTACCGGCGGCTGTTCAAGAGGGAAAACGAGGCCGAGACCATCAAGGCCATCCTCCTGGACGAGATCCCCTCGCCCAGGAAGTTCTGGCCGGGCCTCTCCAACGAGCTCGAACGGATCTCGATGAAGGCCCTCGAGAAGAACCCCGACAACAGGTACCAGACGGCGCGCGAGCTCGGGGACGACCTCGAAAAATACCTCGCCTCGCAGGGCGCCGCCGTCATTGCGTCCGAGGTGGCGCAGTTTCTGCGGAACCTGTTTCCGGAGAAGAATCTTTCGACGCGCGGGCACTCTTCGATCTCGGGCGTTTCGGCGGCGGCGTACCGCGAGCCTCAGAGCGACAGCAAGAGCCTCCCGCCGGCGGTCAACGCGGTCGAGCGTTGCGCCGGCCAGCCCGAGCGCCAGGCGGTCGCGGAGACCCCGCCGCCGGCGGGGCAGGCCACGGCGACACCGGACGATATCGTGCCGCTTCCGCCCGCCGAAGAATGCTCGGCAGGAGAACAGGGAGAAGCGGCGGACGCCGGGGAGGAGATGGGGCCGACGGGCGAGAGCGTCGTGCTCGACATGAACGAGACGGACAACGGCGCCGCACAGGCCGCACCCGCAACGCTGCCGGCGGCGCGGGCGGAGGAGGACTTCGGAGACTCCACTCCCGTTACGACGAGATCCAAGGCGCTGTTGATAGTCGTTCCGCTTGCGCTCATCGTCCTCGGTGGGGGGGCGTACGTCGCCTACACGCAGTTCTTCGCCGAAAAGGTGCAACCGGCGGCTCCCTACGCAAAGGCCGCCAGAACCGCCCCGCCTGCGCCGGCGCCCGCTACAGCCGACCCAAGCCCGCCAAAACAAGCCGAACCCGCTCCGCAGAAACCTGAACCCGCCGTGACAAAACCGGCACAGGCAACCGAAAAAGAGGCGCCGAAAAAGGAGGGCGGCAAGACAACCAAGGACGCGGTCGCCAAGACCGACAAGCAGCCCGCCAAGACGCCTGCTGCGGCCAAGGAGGCGGAAACGTCCGCCCAAACCAAGGCCGGCCCGGAGACGGGCAAAAAGGTCGAAGCACCGTCCCCGCCGGCGGTCGCTTCCGCACTGCCGCCCGCTCCCCCTCCGCCCGTGCAGGAGGTCCAGCCGGCAGGCGACGGGTTCTTGAGTCTCGATTGCGAACCGTGGGCCGAGGTCTGGTCCGGCGGGAGCAAACTGGGCGACACGCCTCTCATCAAGCTCAGGGTCCCGGCGGGGAAACTCCAACTCGTGCTCAAAAATCCGGACCTCGGGTTTGAGAAGCGCGTCTCGGTGGCGGTCGCCCCCGACCAGACGGCGTCACAGAGCATCGCCATAAAGAAGGGCGTGCTGAACGTAAGAACGGATCTGCCCTCGGAGGTCTACATCAACAAGAAAAAGGTGGGCGTGACACCGTTCGAGAACTACGAAATCTTCGAAGGGTCGTACAAGATGCGCCTGGTCAACCGCGAGAAGGAAATAGAAAAAATCATACCGTTGACCATAGCGCCCGGCCAGACCAAAAGCATCTCCGAAACGCTCGGAAGGTAGCCCTCGTTACTTTGCCCAAAAAGCTCCGTTCGTGTTATATTGCGTCTGGCGGCAGGCTCGACACCGGATGTTCACGCTGGAGCGTGAAAATGGTGGCAAGAGCGATTCTCATCACGGTCGTGTTTTTCATCGCCGGCGGGAGCGTTTGCGCCGAGGAGAAGCCGCCGTCAAAAGCCGGCGACCTGAT
>JACRCP010000076.1 GCA_016218965.1 Deltaproteobacteria bacterium
ACACAGATCGCGATGGCGAAGAAGCGTCTTCGTTTCATCTTTTTCTCCCCGCGCGCCGTCAAGCCGGCGCGAAGACCAAGGCGGCGTCAAGCCGCCGCACTCCAAGACTACCGGCTACTCGCCGCTGGCTCTAGTGCGGCCTTATCACTGTGTTCCGCCTCCAGCGCTCGTCGTCGGGCTCGGGGTGGTCGATGTTGAAATGCAGGCCCCGGCTCTCGCGGCGCGTCTTGGCGCATTCAATCACAAGACCGGCAACGGTTGCAATGTTGCGGAGCTCCACCAGGTCGAGCGTCACGAGGTAGTTCCAGTAGTACTCGCGGATCTCCTCCTTGATGACCTCGATGCGGCGCGCCGCGCGCGCGAGGCGCCTGTCGGTGCGTACGATGCCGACGTAGTTCCACATGAATCGGCGTATCTCGTCCCAACTTTGCGAGACGATGACCGCCTCGTCCGGCGCGACGGCCCGGCCCACGTCCCAGTCGGGTATCCCCGCGGCCGGGGGCGGCGTGGTCCCGGCGACCTCGGGGGCGCACGCGGCGGCGCGATCGGCGAACACCAGCGCCTCGAGGAGCGAGTTGCTCGCCAGGCGGTTTGCGCCGTGCAGGCCCGTGCACGCCGCCTCGCCGATGACCGAAAGCCGCGCAATCGACGCGCGCCCGCGATCGTCGGTCACGACCCCGCCGCAAAAATAGTGCGCCGCCGGGACTACGGGGATGGCCCGCTCGCGCATGTCGATCCCCAAAGAGAGGCACTTCTTGTGGATGTTCGGGAACCGCTTGGGGATGAAGTCCTTCTTGAGGCCGGTCATGTCCAGCAACACGTAGTCGTCGCCCGATTTCTTGAGCTCCATGTCAATGGCGCGGGCCACGGTGTCGCGCGGGGCGAGGTCGCCCTGAGGGTGGTGGTGCGCCATGAACGCCTCGCCGGCGATCGTGCGGAGCACACCGCCCTCGCCGCGCAGGGCCTCGGAGATGAGGAACGACCTCTCGACGGGGTGAAAGAGGCACGTCGGGTGGAACTGAACGAACTCCATGTTGGCGACCGCCGCCCCGGCCCGAAACGCCATGGCGATCCCGTCGCCGGTCGCGACGTCGGGGTTCGAGGTGTAAAGATAGACCTTCCCGGCCCCACCGGTCGCGATGACTGTCATCCTGGCAAGCATCGTGGCGACGGCCGATGTCTTCGTGTCAAGGACGTACGCGCCGAGGCACTCGTTCGGGACGTGCAGGCGGCCGAGCCGCGAAGTGGTGATGAGGTCTATGGCCTGTCTGCCCTCGAGTATCTCGATGTTGGGGTCCTTGCGCGCCGCCGCGACAAGCGCGCCGATGATCTCGCGCCCGGTGATGTCGCCGGCGTGGACGATGCGGCGTTTGGAATGCCCGCCCTCGAGCCCCAGGTCCAGCTCGGCCGTGCTTCGCCGGGGCGCTTCGCAGGCCAAATCCGGCCCGCTCTCGCGGTCGAGCTTTTTTGTAAACTTGACGCCCCACGAAGCGATCTCTTTTATGCGTCCGGGCCCCGAGGTCACGCAAAGGCGCACGACCTCGGGGTCGCAGATCCCGGCGCCGGTCGAAAGTGTGTCTTCGACGTGGGTCTCGAACGAGTCCTCGCTGGAAAACACCGAGGCGATACCCCCCTGCGCGCGGCCGCTTGCCGAGTCGTCGGCGCGGCGCTTGGTGACGACGACCACGCGCCCGTGCCGCGCGGCCTTGAGCGCAAAAGCGAGCCCCGCCACCCCGCTCCCGATGACCAAAAAATCAATGATGTCGCGTGAACGCTTCATCTTTCAGTCACACCAACGCGTCGCAAGACCCACTCAACCGCAGAGAACGCAGAGCACGCGGAGAAACAAGCCCGCTGCTCAAGATCCTCCTCTGCGCGCTCCGCGCTCTCTGCGGTTGCACTGCCGGTCCTCTTCCAGTCCTACTTCGCCAGGCCTATCTGGAGCGTGCCCAGGGCCGGGTGGTTGTTTAACTGGAACCTGACCACGCCCTCGTCGGGCACCCAGTGGTACGACCCGGTCCGTCCGGCCTCGCTCATGACGACCTTGTATGCGCCTTCGAACGTCCCCGCCGGCACGGTGACCTCCTCCTTGATGAGGCTGTACTCGTACGCATCGGAGCCGGCGGTGGTCGCAAGCGGCGCGTCGGCGTCGGTCCACGGGTTCTTGCCGTAGAGCACAGGCGCATCAAAGATAACGTCGATCGGTTTGCCGCCGGCATCGTTGTACGAGTAACGGAGGTAGTAGAGCTTGTCTCCTTTCGCCTCAAACCACTCTCGCAACGGTATGCCGAGCGTGGCTCTCCAAGTTCGGGCTATCGTGCGTCGGTTGAAGCTGGCGGTATCTTCGGCGATTTCGATCGAGAACTTGGTCGACACCGGGTTCCCGTCTACCGTCTGCTCCCCTTCGTAGTCTCTGGTTCCCGAGAGGCCGAAGTACGCCTCGGTCTGCTCCGAGGTCGCCCCGCCGGCATCGACGGCCTCTTCGTCCTCTTCACCGCACGACACCGCCAGGGCCGTCCCAACCAGGGCCGCAAGCAGCAAAACAACCAGCAGTCCCTTCATGGAGTCTCTCCTTCTCTTTGCGCAATGCCCGGTCCATTATACGGAGGGGAGATGCAAAGTCCAGGGCGTATCCCCGAAACTGGGGCGCAGGGCCGGCCGCCTGCCGGGAGCGCGGCCTGCCTGTCCGGCGCGCGCCCCCGGGAGTACCCGAAAACACCGACCGCGCGGTTCAGGCCGCGCGACTGGAAGGGGGTCGGCCCTGCGACGACAACCCCAATATCGGGCATGCACCCCAAAGTCCAGAGGCAGTGGAAACAGTGGGCGGTAGCGTGGTAGTATCCCCGCGACAGCTCGCGAGGTGCAGCAATGAAGAACGTATGCCCGGAAGGTCTGATCCTTTTCGCCGTCGTCCTCGCCGCATTCGGCTGTGACGGCGGGCGGGGCGCCGATACCGCCGACGGCGCGGCGGGGAAGGATGCGGGCGCGGTTCCCGATGCCGGCGCGGCCACCGACGGAGGGATCCCCGACGCGGGACCGCCGGATGCCGGACCGGCCTACCCCGCGTGCGGGTCATATCAATACATATGGAAGGGGCTCATCCCCGGAAACAACGACCCGGGCTTCGACGCGGACCTCGACAAGCTCGCGCGCGCGTATGACCGGTGCTGGACGATCTTCAACGCCGCCCCGTTCGGCATGAACGCCGACGCGACGGTCCGGAGGTCCAACCCCGAAAACCGCGATCTCATAACGCGCTTTCTTTCCGAAACCGACTCGTGGGATTTCAAGGGATTTTCGGGGAAAGAACCCGCCGAGGTCATTGACGGCTGGGGCGATTCGGTCGGGATGTACGGCGGGGCGGGCGCCGCGGCCGACGCGTATCGATACGGCACCCTTCGCGATCGCGGTGAGGACTGCGCCGAGATCGAGAGGGCGCGCGAGCACCTCCTCCTTGTGCTCGATGCGCTCCACATCGCAACCGACATCACCGGCGTCCCCGGCGTCATCGCGCGCGCAATCATCCGCCGGGACCTCCCCGGCAACGACACCCGCGAGCCCACTCCGCTCTTTGACGAAAACGGCAACCCGCTCCCGCCCGAGAAAAACAACGGGACACTTCGCGCGGACAACTCGGGCAGGTACCCCGACTGGATATGGAACGACTCGTGCTCGCGCGACATGCTCGTGGGCTGGGCGCAGGCGTACGCGGCCGTCTGGGAGGTCATTGGCGACGACCCGGCGTTCGACGAAACGCTCAAGGCGAGGCTCAGGGAGGACGCGCGGCAGATCGGTTTGGGTCTCTCGATCAAGCGCGAGTCGGGCTACGACCTCGAGATCCGAGACGCCGACGGCCGCATGACGTACCACGGGGTTTTGAACGAGAACTCTATCGACCGCTCGTACGTCGAAGGCGCCGAGAACGGGTTCTACGCCATCATGGCCCTGGGAATCGTGGGCGGGTTCGCGTTCGCCGCGGGGGACCCCGACCTCGACAAGTACCTCACAAACGAGCTCACAAAAAGGCGCAAGCTCCACATCATGGCGCGAGACTCGATGCAGTGGGTCAACATGGGGCCGCACTCGAACTTCAGCAACTACAACATGGCGTTCACCGGGGCGTGGCTCGCCCTGCGCTACACCCCGGACGACGACGCGCGCGCGGTGCTCGCCGAGGCAACACAGAAGGCGCTCTACGACGTCCCCGGCTCAGACCGCCAACCGGTCGAGATGAAACAGAGCTGGTTTGACGTGATCTTCGCCTACAGCATGACCGGCGGGTCGGTCTTCGGCCCGCCAATCTCCCCGCCCGACGAGGCGGCGCTGGCGCGCGGGATCGAGACGCTCAAGGAGTTCAAGTTCCCGCCGTTCTGGGACGAACCGGTGGAAAACTGCGACGGGGACGAGATTGCGTCGGGGACTTGCATGCTTCTGGACGAAACCCCGGTCAAACTCCTGGGGAACGTGGGCTGGAACGACGACCTGGTGGCCGACGAGCCGATCCCCATGCGTGTGCGCCCGGCGTCCAACTACTACTGGCGCTCGAACCCGTACAAACCCAACGGCGAGGGCGGCGGCGAGAACCTCCTCCCCGGAGTCGACTTCAGGGTGGCGTACTGGACCGGAAGATGGGCGAAACGATGAAAGCGATCGGCTGTTGCGACGAAGGTCCTCGCGGTGCAGTGCCACACCAGGAGACTTCTGCCACAGAGTTCACAGAGAAGTGGTTTCGTCGCCTGTCTCTTTTTCGTGTTTCCGTATTCGAAAAGAATCGATCTCTGTGATCTCTGTGTGCTCTGTGGCAAAATGTGCCTTGTTCGAAGTTCGGCGAAAGGAGTCGGGAAGATGAAGACGGTTGGAGCCATTGCGATCACTGTCGCGGTTTTGATCTCCGTTGCCGCTACAGGCGCGCGCGCCGAGCTCACGGGCGCGGGAGGAGGGCCTTTTGCGGGTCCGCTTGCCATCCGTTCGACCGAGGCTTTTGGCACGGGCGGCGCCGACTTCGCGCCCGGGGGCGTCTATTTCGGAATCGGCGGGCTCGGGTACGCCGAGTTCGAATCACTTCGAGTCGGCGGCTTCGGGATCGGGGCGTCGTCCGGCGAAGACGCCCGGCAGTTCCGATCGATGCTCGGGATGGGCGGGTTGACGCTTGACATGCTGCTCAAACCCGGTGGCCGCTCGTTCATGCTCCCGCTGGGCATCGTGCTCGGCGCGGGCGGGTACACCGTAAAAGACATGTCGAGTACTACGGGGATGATGGGCGGGGGCTACGACTACGACAACAGCGACCCGTGGGAGCGGGCAACTACCGTCTACGAAACGCCCTTTTTCGTGGTCGGGCCGCGCGTGGGTTTTTCAAAGGAGGTCGTCCCGTGGCTCCGCATCGAGGGGTTCGCCACGTTTCTGGCGCTGTTCCGAGACGACGGGACGTCGTACTCCTTCATGATGACAATCGGGCCGACGTTCGGCAAATTCGACTTCGACCGCCCGGCGCCTTCGTGCGATGAGGACTACCCGAACTGCGGCGCCCCGCCCGAGTATCCCGGGCCATTTCCGATGCGCGAGCCGGCTGAAGAAGATTGAGCGCCTCGCAAGAACCCTGGGCGGGCATCCGTTCGGCTTTTTCATCCGGGTTTCCCCGGCCGTGTCGCCGTCACTGACCGAGATGGCTGCAGCGCGGGGGGTCCTTGTAGACGGTGAAGGTGCTCTGCGTCGGGAAGATTGCCTCGAGCGCCTGCCACATCGACTTCGTCCCGGCGAAGAAGTCGTAGTGGTTGTCCTTGATCGCGCCGCCCACGTCGTCAGCCACGAAGCACCCGTCGTGGACGAAACCCCCAAGTCCGTCGGCCGACGGGATGCCCGCGCCGTCCCATTCCTCGGCGTAAAGGATCGTCCCGATCGCGATGAACGCCTTGTCCACGGCCCACGAGCGGAGCGGCGCGAGCGGCCTGGATTGCACGCCCATGCCCCAGGGGTAGGTCGCCTGATCGAGGACGGAATAGCAGATTGTCCCGCCGGTGGGGCACGGGCGGCCGCACGAGCACGTGTCGGCGTAGTTGATGACGCGGCCGTCCGAGAGCTTCCCGGTTCCCTCGATGCAGACCGTGTCCGAATATTTGGCGGGGACCGTCGCGATCACCTTGCAGCCCGTGTCGTAGAGATTCGTGTCCTTGACGCCGGTGAAGTCGCCCTCGTACGACACGTAGTAATACGTGTTCCACATGCTGCCGATGGGCGTCCCCTTGCCGGTGCCCGCGAGGGCAAAACCGACGTTTAGCGTGTACGCGCCGGGGTACTGCGTTCCGCTGCTGTTCGTGTACGTGTCGGCCGACAGGTAGTACGTCCCCGCGCCGATATCGGCGGCCACGGTCGTGTCGTTTCGGGCGATGCACGCCGAGGGGTCGGGGGCCGAGAGCAGGTGGATGTCTATGTCCACGCCGGTCCCGTCGGTCACGGTGGCCGTGAGCTTTCCGGCCGCGCCCACGGTGAACCGGTAGATGAACTCCGGCCCCTTCTCGCCCGTCGACGGCGCGCACGAATACGAATCCCACAGGTCGTGCGCCGAGTCGTTCGTGTCGCGCGAATCGGTATACGGGAACGAGGCGATATCGATGTACTCCGGCGCCGCCCGCACAAGCCCAATCGAGCACCAGACCGTGTCGCCCGACAGAACGTCGCACGGCTTTCGCGCCGTGACGTAACCCGCCGCCGAGGCCTCGATGTTGTACGACCCGGGTGCGAGCGCAAACGACCACGAGGCGTCGGATTGCGCCGCCGTCGCGGTCGCGCCGGTCTCGACGACCTTGACCTGGGCTCCCGCGACCCTTTTGGACATGTCGCCGTTTCCCTGCTCCTCATACACTGCGCCGCGGGCGATCCCGTTCGCAGGCGTCCCGCCGCCGTCCGTCCCGGCGTCCGGGCGACCGGCGTCGCCGGTGCCGCCGTCGGGGACGACGGTTCCCTCGGGCGTGAAGTCGACGTCCAGCCGGAAGGGGCCTTCATACTCGGTGCCCGACGACCCGACGTACGTGTCGGCCGACAGGTAGTAGACCCCGGGGTCGAGCGTGACCGAAAGCTTTTTGTCGTTGCGGTTTGTGCACGAGGCCGGATCGAGCGAGCGGAGCAGGTGGATGTCTATGTCGACCCCCGGTCCCGAGCTCACCGAGGCCACAAGCGTCCCGCGCCGGGCGATGTCCACCTTATATAGATACTCCGGGCCGCCCTCGTTCGTCTTTGTCGCGCACGAATAATAGTTGAATTGATCACACGGGGAAACGCCGGTGTCTCGCGTGTCGCTGTACGGAAAGGCGGCGATCTCGGCGGGCGCGGGGCACGAAGGGGCGGCCGATTCCTCGATCCGGTTGTAGCGCCGCGCGGTGTATCCCTTTAGATAGGTCCAGCCGCCGCTGGTGTTGAGCCTTACCTTGCTCGCGCTCCCCGACGCCTCGTAGAACACCGGGGCGCCGTTTTTGGCGAAATGCGAGAACAGGACGACGTGGCTCCCCGCCTTGTTGAAGATGTCGCCCTTTTTTGCGTCGCTCGACGATATCTTGGTCGAGATCTGGTCGATGGTCGAGGTCGTGTACCTGTCCTCTTGCCAGCACTTCGAAACGTAGCCCGAGCAGTCGACGCCGGTGGTGCACTCGAGAACGCCGTCCTTCGAGTGCGAGCCGGCGCCCTGCCCCGCGGCGATCTCGGCGTCGAACTCGGCAAGCGTCTTGTACCCTCCCCAGTCGTAGCACACGCCCACGTGCGTCCCCGGCGAGTAGTCGCTGCGGTATGAGGAGGAACACGCAGCCGTCACGTTCTTCTGGGTGCTTGTCCAGATGTGCGCCGCGTAGTCGGCCGCGATGAACACGACGGTGTCGCGATCGACGGCGAGCGCCGGGAACGCGGCCGCCGACACGGCCGCAAACACGGTTGCTGTGACGCCTAGTCGACGGTCCATCGCATCACCTTCACGCGGTCCTGGTAGACAAGCATCGCATAGACCGAGCCGTCGGCACCCACGCGGATGTCTCGGAACGGAAGCGCGTACACGTCGGCCGGTATTTCGATGGGCGCGGACCAGTCCGAATCGCTCGCGCCGAGTCGCACCACAAAACGCCGGACGTCCACCTCGCCCGACGCAAGTTCGCCGACCGTTTCGATCTTCACGAACACCCGCCCGCGCGAGTCGGCATCGAGAAACGAGATCGAGCCTATCTGAATTCCGGGCGATATCTCGTACACGGTTTTGGCGTTCCCCGAGATGCCGTCGGTCTCGTAGCTGTCACTCGCAAAGAGCACGGCCAGCGCCGCCGAGACCCGCCGGACCCGAAAGAAACCCGTCGAGTGCATCGAGAGAAGGGCCAGGAACGGATTCCCCGGGTCGCCGTCGAGCGCGTACGTCCACTGTCCGAGCATGCGCACGAAGAGCTTTCCGGCCGAGTCGAACGACACGCCGTCGAAACCCGCGATGACCGGGAGGCCCAACTGCCGGGCGGCCTGCGCGACGTCGGTTGCCGATTTCGGGAGCACGTGGAGCCGGTGCGACGGCGCGTGTGCGACCGCGACCTCGCCCGAGGGCGAGACCGAGAAGTCGAGGAATGAGCGGCCGTCCGGGCCGAGACCGATTCGCCGCAGAAGGCCGCCCGCTGGCGCAAACACCTTCAGCGCCGCGCCGGGCGAATCGAGGATATGCACGTTCCCGTCGGCGTCGATGTCGAAGCTCTCGGGCCCCCGCGGGGGTTCATCGTCGGCCCCGGGCTCGACCGCGACCTGATCGTCGGCGGTGCCCGCGGCGACTTCGAGCACTACTGAAGATTCGCCCCCCGCGTCGGGTGAGCCGGCATCGGGCTGTTTGACGACCTCTGGCTCGCGCTCGCCCGCGTCCGGGGTCGTCGGACCTGCGTCGGGGAAGCCGGCGGTGCCCGCATCGGCCGCGCCCGGGCCTCCGTCTCCCTTCGGGACATCAACCTGAGACGGCACGTCGACCGTCCGTTCGCAGGCCGGCGCAAGCGTCAAGAGGACGACGAAAAACCCGGCTATTCGGAAGTTTCGCGGCAACAAGATACCCTCCGCATCCGAAGAATGCCAAATCCGACCGCTACGTGTCAACTCGGGCCGGGGTGGAAGGGCGCGCCGGAACGCATTTGACAATGTCGGGCGGTGAGTTATGGTAGCGGCCTCATGAGGAATTTTTTCCGGAGGCAGACATGAGATCGACTCTTACACAAGCCGCGGCGCGCTCGTTTTGCACCCTCGCCGCGTGCGTGGCGCTCGCCGCGTGCGTGGACATTCCAAAGGACGAGGCGGCACAGCTCGGCGTCACTTCAATGTTCGACACCGTCGCCGGCGTGATTCCCCTGCCGAACGACGTCCTCAAGAACCCCGCAACCGGGAAGCTCTACCTGCCCCCGTCGGACGCGGACTCGCCGCTGACCCTCGAGGTAAAAGACAGCCTCTCGCGCCTGGACGGCTGGCTCACATCGATGACAATCACGATCCCGTTCGACGGCGAGATTGACCCCGCGTCGCTGGGCCCCGAGACGGTGCAGCTTTACGACGTCGACACCGCCGCCGGAAAGGCGACGAAGGTTGATTCCTCGACTTACTACGTCCTGTTCGACGTCGGACTGACGCCCGCAAAGGAGAAACCGTACTACCTCACCGT
Source organism: Deltaproteobacteria bacterium (assembly GCA_016218965.1). Lineage (GTDB taxonomy): Bacteria > Myxococcota > SpSt-1050 > SpSt-1050 > JACRCP01 > JACRCP01. The sequence continues at coordinate 9,656 of JACRCP010000076.1, forward strand.
CAAAACCAAACCCGATCCGAACGACCCGCTGCCGCTCAAGCTTCCGAAGGAGTTCATCCCCGGACACACCTACGCGGCGATGATCACGAACGGATTGAAAGGCGCCGACGGGAACGCAGTGACCGAAAACCCGGTCTTTGATTTCCTGAGGTCGAAGGATCCGTTGGCCGATTCGCGCGGGCGTTCGCTCACCGTGCTCCCTGACGCCGACGCCGCCCTTCTCGAACTCGCGCGTTCGGCCCTCTACAACCCCGCGTTCGCGGCCCTTGAGGGCGCAGGCGTCGTCCGTTCCGACGCGGTTTCGTTCACTGCATTTTCGATCCAGTCCGGCGCCCGCGCGGTCTTCAACCCGACACTGATCGGAAGAAGACTCCCTCAGCCCATCGACGACCCGCCCGGCTCGCCCGCAAAGGCGCCGCTCGACGCGAAACCCTCTGTTTACTTCGATCAGGCGGTGGACCCGTCCACGGTCAAAGCGGGCGTCAGGATGTACAAGTGGACAAGGGACGTGGGAACAAACGAACTCGACATCGCCGTCGAGGCGGCGTCCGCGCCGGACGACACCGGGCTGTACAAACTGACCATCACGCCGCCGGCGCTCGAGCCGTCGCAGGAATACCTTGTTGTCACGACGGAGGCCATCCTCACTTTGGTGACCCGGGTGCCGACGGCCGCGCTCGCGTACTTCTCGATCTGCCGGTACCAGAATTCGCTCATCGATCCGCCGATCGTGCCCGCCGATTTCGACAGGACCCGGGTGAAGCTCAACTCGCCGTTCCTCGACAGCACCCTCGACGTCCTCATCTCGCTCGGGGGCGACCCCACGGCCGCTGACGAGCAGACGTGGAAGAGCGCCTACGGGTTCCTGATCGTGAACCTCGAGGGGCTCGAAAAGCTCCGGCAGGGATACGCCCCGCTTTTCGACGCGACGGTCAAGGCGGGGACTCCGAGGGCGGAGATCACGGCGCTGTGGTCGTTTACGACGGCGGCCGAGTAAGGAGAGGGCCATGACAAAGGCAATCATCGTGCGATCTGCGGCAATCCTGGCCCTTGCGCTCATCCCGGCGCCCGCGCTGGCCAACGGTTTCTTCATTTACGAGGTCAGCGCCGCCGGCGTCGGCATGGGCGGCGCCCAGATGGCGGGGACGGACGAGCCGTCGGCGGTCTTCTACAACCCCGCGGCCATGACGCACCTCCCGGGCGTTCAGTTCCAGCTCACGCTCACGACGTACATCCCGACGGCCGAGCACGTGAGCCCCACGGGACTTTCGGAATCGGCGAGCGCAATGCCGCAGCCGGTCCCGGCGCTGTTTGCGACCTGGAAGCCGCTATCCTGGCTGGCGGCGGGTTTCGGGATGTACACCGCGTTCGGCTTAAGCATCGAGTGGCCCGACGACTGGAGCGGGTCGTTCCTCGCGGTCGAGTCTTCGCTCCAGAGCACGCAGCTCCAACCTTCGATCGCCTTCGGGCCGTGGCACGGCCTGTCGATAGGCGGCGGGTTCGATTTCCTTCTTGGATCGGTCGAGATCAGGCGCGCATACCCCGGCCTGCGGCTCGACGACGGGACCCCGGCCCGCATGAGGCTCGGCGGAAATTCCTGGGGGTGGGGAACCAACCTTGGAATTCACTACACGCCGATTGATCTGCTGTCGCTCGCGGTCATCTACCGCAGCCAGATCCAGGTCAAGCTCGATCCGGGCGCGGTCGATTTCACTTTCCCGGCGTCCTTTTCGGGCATGCTCAACGACCAGGACGTGAAGACGGGCATCACGGTGCCGCAGATCCTGGGAGCGGGGGCCCGCCTGAAACCCATTGGCGACCTCGCTCTGGAGTTCGACGCCGTGTACGCCTTCTGGAGCTCCTACAACAAGCTCGTGTTCGAGTTCTCGGAGATGGCGCCCGCGGAATCGGTCAAGAACTGGAGCGACGCCTGGCAGTTCCGCCTGGGCGGCCAGTACCGCATCAAAAAGTGGACCGTGCGCACCGGGATCATCCTGGACCTCGACCCGATCCCCGACGAATCGCTCGACCCGATGCTCCCGGACGCGACCCGTATCGACGTGAGCGCGGGCGGGGGTTACTCGTTCGGGACGTTCAATGTCGATCTCGCCTACATGTACGTCTATGTCTTCGACCGCACCGTCGACGAATCCCAAAACGTGTTCCCCGGGACCTACAAGTCGACGGTCCACGTCGTGTCGCTCGGCGCCGGCGCGAAGTTCTGACGTGATCATTCAGTCTTGGGTGGGGGACGGGTTTCCCGGAACGGCATGTTTGCGGCGGCGAGCGGTTTTTTTGCCACTGAGTTCACAGAGCACACAGAGAAAGAGTTCGTCAGACTTCCGAATTCCGGCGGGCGTCGACCCGCTTTGTGATCTCCTTGTCACCAATGCCGGGCTTCTTGTTGCCATGCAAAGACCATCTCCGTGCTCTCTGTGTCCTCTGTGGCAAAAAAAATGCCGGTTCCGGTTGCTCCATCCCCCGGATGAGGACGTTACCTTACGCCGGCCCCTTTTCCAGAGAGCATTGTTTGACAACGGTATTACCCGACCGTATCATGCTCTTGGAAGCGAAAACCCCCCGGAAACGGCATCAGGGAGGGGGAGACGCAGGAACGCATGTACAAGGAGCGCAGAAGATTTCGGCGGATCGGGTTCCAGAGCAGGTGCTGGTGCGAGGGACGGAACGTCACGTTGTACGTGCAGATCCGCAATGCCTCGCTCGGCGGCCTCTTCATCAAGACCCACACGCCTTTCAACCCGGGCGATCAGGTCCGGGTCCGATGGGGCTTTCCCGGGACGCAGGGTGACCACGAGGCCGTGATGGAGGTCGTGTGGAAGCGCGACACGGCCAGGGCCGCCGGAGAGGTCCCCGGCATGGGGCTCAAGTTCATCTCGGTCCCCGAGGAAACGGCCGGCGTCATGCGCGAGTTCATCGGCGCGCAGCCCGAGCTCGACGACTAGTCTACGCGTGACGTTTCCCCGGGGGAGAAGTTCGCGCAGCGAGATGATGTCGATTGCATTGCGCCGGTCGGTGGTGTATATCGGCCCGAAATGAGGGTCGGCATCTTCACTGACATCCACGGCAACCTCGAGGCGCTAGACGCGGTCGCTGCTGCCTATTCCGGCGAAAGGGTGGACAGGCTCGTCTGCCTGGGCGACGTCGTCGGCTACGGCGCCAACCCGAATGAGTGCTGTGAGATCGTGCGGAGGCTGGCGGGCGTGACGGTCCTGGGCAATCATGATGCGGCAGTCTGCGGTCGGATGGACTACTCGTACTACTACGACGCCGCGCACCAGGTCCTGGACTGGACAGCCGGCGCGCTTTCCCCGGAAAACCGCGCCTGGCTCGGGTCGCTGGAGTACATGGCGGCCTTCGACGACATGTGCTTCTGCCACGGATCGCCGGCCGCCCCCGAGCAGTTCGAATACATCTTTTCGCTCGAGCAGGCCCGGACGCTCCTGCCGCGTTTTTCCTCGCTGCAAAAGGTCAGCTTTGTCGGCCACTCGCACCTGTGCAAGACCTTCGCCCTGGTCGAGAACGAGGTCAACGACGTCATTGCCCAGAAGTTCGGGCTCCGCAAGGGGTACAAGTACGTCATATCGGCGGGGAGCATCGGCCAGCCCCGCGACTACGACACGCGCGCCTGTTACACCATCTACGACACGGAGAACCGGATCTTCGAGTTCAAGCGCGTGGAGTACGACGTCGATCGGGCGAGCGCCAAGATCACAGCGGCGGGGCTCCCGGCGGCGTTCGCCAAGCGCCTGCACATGGGGATTTGAAACAGTTGAGACTGGATGCGGCGTTCTTCGGGCGCGTTCCCTACCCGCGAGGCGTGGCGCTCATGAACGCCGCGGCGCAAGCCCTGGCCGCCGGAAAAGCCGGTCCCCGGCTCCTCATGTTCGAGCACCCGCCCATCGTCACGCTGGGTGTCCGCGGCCGCGGGTCCAGTTTCTTGATCCCGCCCTCCGAACTTGCTACAAGGGGTGTCGATCTCTGGCGGGCCGATCGCGGCGGGGATGCGACATGGCACGGTCCGGGCCAGCTCGTGGGCTACCCGGTCGTCGATCTCCGGGTGCTGCACTTCGCGGTCCCGATCTTCGTTCTCGCCGTCGAAGAGGCATTGATCCGGTGGCTCGGGGACCGCGGCGCGGAATGTATCGTGAAGAAGGGGTTTCCCGGCGTGTGGACGCCGGACGGAGGCAAGATCGCCTCAATCGGTGTGCGCGTGGCACGCGGAATCACGACGCACGGATTCGCCCTCAATCTCGAGGGGCCGCTTCCCGGGTCCGAGACGATTGCCCCGTGCGGGATGAGGGGCGGGCGTTTGACCACGCTCGAGAGGCTGACGGGCGGGCGGGTACCGCCGCGCGAGGCGGCACCCGGGGTTGCGGCGGCCGTGGCCGCGGGGTTCGGCCTCGCGTGCAGGTATCGGGCGGTGCGGACGCGGGCGGGCGTAGGAGCGGATTGACGTTCACTCGGACATTCGTCGCCGTGGCTTTGGGCGGCCTGGCGGCCGCGGTGTCGTGCCGCGGTTGCGGCGAGCGGATCTGCGTTTCGCGCGTGATGCTCTCCGGCGTGCCCGAATCGGCCCAGTCCGGACTTGCCGGCGGAAAGATCCGTGACGCCATTTCCAAAGAGGCCTCGGGCTCGACGCCATTTCGCGTGGACCCGGGGGCCAAGGACGGTTGGACGCTCAAAATCGGTCTCCGCGGGGTGGTTGACGCGGTCGCGTCCGGCGCCGCCCCGTCGCCGGGGGACGAAGCACTCCGGATGGACGTGAAACTCCAGCGGCACGACGAGAAGACCGGTCTCGATGCCTATGCGGTCGTCGTCGCCCTTTCCGCCGAGGACATGGGCGCCCTCCGGGCATCTGCGAATCCCGAGGCCAAGGTGGCGGCGCTCGTGGCAGGAGGACTTTCGCGGATCAGGACGCAGATGAGACTCCGTGGGTTCGAACACGCCGATCTAATCAAGGAACTTGCCGCCAACGAGGCCTGGCGGCGCGAGCTGGCGGTCGAAGAACTGGGGCGGCGCCGTTCGCGCGAGGCCGCCCCGCAGCTTCTGCTCAAGCTCAAGGACCCGGAGAGATCCGTCGCGATGAAGGCCGTGGGTGCGCTTGTCGCGGCCGGCGACACGGCCGTCGCCGCACCGATAATCGAGTTCGCCCGCGGGAAGGACGCCGCAACACAGATCCAGATTCTTTATGCGGTCTCGCAGTTGGGAGGACCGGTGGCCGAGGGATATCTGTTCGTGATGGCTACCGGGCATTCCGACCTGCAGATCGCGCACGCCGCCAAGGAGGCATTCGATGAACTCGAAGGAAGAAAGGCAAAGGCAGCCGGACAGCACCGCACTGCCGCCGAGTGAAACGGACCGGAGTCGGGAATTCGGGCGGGTGTTTGCGCTCTTGTGCGCCGTTGTGGTCGCGGCCTCGTGCGCGACGACCTCGGCCGAGGCGCCCGGACCGGCCGCCAGGGCGGTCGCGAAATCCGACCCGGCGGAGGTCGCACGCTACTACCCGCTGGCCGTCGGGAACACCTGGACATACAAGGGAAAGCTCCTCGGCCAGCCCGCCGAGAGACGTGTCACCGTCGTCAGGAAGGACGGCCCCATCTACATTGACGATCAGCAGGGCGAGTTCATGCTTGACGGCGAGGGTGTGCGCGACAGGAAGCGCTACCTGCTGAAGGGCCCGATTTCGAGGGGCAACACGTGGATGAGCGTCGCGTCCGTTTCGAGCGTCGAGCACTTCGAGATCACCGACACGGGGCGGTCGGTATCGGTCGCAGCAGGCCGGTTCGAGGGGTGCGTCGTCGTCCGCGCCACCAACAGGATAGATGCCGGCAAGGAATTCGTGACCGAGTGGACCTACGCCCCCGGCGTCGGCCTGGTCAGGATGGACAACTTCATCCTCCGAAACAAGAAAGAATACGTGCCGCAGGGCGAGATAGAGCTCACCGCGTACGAGATCAAGACCGAAGCGAAGTGAGTCGAGGAGTCTCGACACTCCCCGACTCCCCAACTCGTTTTCACTGCGTCTTGACGAACACAAACGGGTACGACACAGGCACGTTTCCGCACTCCGACGTCGCAAACTTGAGCCTTCGGATCGCGCCCATGATGCAGTCGGCTACGGCCGTGTTGTTCATGGTGTCATGTTCGACGCGTGTTTCAACGACCGCGCCTTCCGACGAGATGGTGAACGCAATGGTGATTTTGCCCGCCAAGGCCGGGTTCTTTTTCAACTCCCTCTCATAGCAACTCTGGATCGATCTCAGGCGTGACTTCACGGTTTTCGAGATGACGGTGGGGTCCAGACAACCGTCCACCTGAGGCGGCTCATCTTCGAACCTCCACTGGGGGCCGGCCTTGGCGATGTCGATCTCCGTCTTCGTCCCGCCGGTCCCCGGCCCCGGCATGCCGCCGGGGTTCGAACGTGAGCCGGTTTCCAGCGGTTCTATGCCGACCGGCCCGCCTTCGCCGTGGCCGATTTGGATGGGGCCTCTCGCGAGGCGTTCATCGAGCGACGCGAGCTGTCCGGACGAAACATCCTTGAGGACCGCGGCTGCATCAACGGTGTTGCCACCTCCGATGACCTTGCTCAGAGCGCTGTCCAGCGGGGCCTTGGCGTAGAGGATCCCGATGACTCCAGCACTGCGCACCTTGTCCCGAATGGCTCCGATGTCCTGCGGTCCTCCGCCGTCGCCCGCAAGCCTTGTCGGCGATTTCGGGGTTTTTGGCTTCTCGGGCGTTTTTGTTCCTTTCCCGTCGCCGGCTTTCGGTTCGTCTACGGGAGGCTTTGGTGGAATCACCGTGGACACGTCGATGATGCGGCCTCGATCATCAAGTATTCCCGTCGGCTCCTTCGGGAGCGGGGCGCTCTGGACGGCCATGACGACCCCGACGTGCAGAAGGACCGTCCACAAGAACACCGCCAGAAACGGCCGGTCCACGCGCGACGACCAACGCACCATGGTCATCTCCGGGAGTTGAAGCGTGGGCGGTTCGGGGGGCGGCGTGACGAACTGGAACAGGACCGTCACCTCTCCGATCTGCACCCGCCCTTGGGCGTCGTCGGACAACGGCAAAAGCGGGCGCGAGGCATCCGCCTTCGCCAAGGCTGCGACGGACAAGCGAGGCGGGAGGCGGGAGGTTTGGTCCGAGGCGCGGTGCTCAGAGGTCGAGCCCGCGCTCGTCACGCGGTAAGACAGGTCGTCGCCGCAGGCGAGGTGGTACCGGCCCCTCTTCACCACGATCACCTCGCGTTTTTCCGGGAGCGCCGCGCCCGGCACCGCAAACACGGCGGATTTCGCCGTGCCCACGGAGACGTTCTCCGCCTTCTTGAAGAGCCTCTCCTCGATCACCCGGCCGCCAAAAATGACGCCCACCCTCAGGACCTTCTCTTTTGTGCTGTGCCTCATCGCGGCACCTCCTTTCCCGACTCAAGTATGGCAAAGCGGTGGCGCGGCGGGAATCCGCCGAGGTGTCTAGGACAACTGACGTAGGACAGATGACGTAGGGTCGATTTGGAGTGCGGTAGCCTGCTGCCGCTTTCGATTCCGCGGCAGCTTGCTGCCGTGAAGCGCGAAGAAACGGGTCAGTTCAATTCAGACAGGGATTTTTACCACGAACGTGGATCCCTTTCCGGGTTCGGAGCGGACCTCGACCGTTCCGGCGTGTTCGTCTGCGAACTTTTTCACGAAGGCCAGGCCGAGTCCCGTGCCGCGCTCGCGAGTGGTGAAGAAGGGTTTGAAGACCTCGGAGAACTTTTCTGCAGGAATGCCCGAACCTGTGTCATCGACTGCGAGATCGAAGCCGCCGTCGCCGCACGAAAGCGTGACCTTTACCCGGCCGCCCTTTCCGGTCGCCTGCACCGCATTGCGCACCAGGTTGAGCGCCGCCCGCTTGAACCCCTCGGGGTCACACCTCACCGCGGGGCCGGCGCAGTCGAACACGAGTTCGATCTCGCGGGCCTCGGCGTCCCTGATGACCGACCAGCGGACGTCTTCGAGCACCGGACGTGGGTCGAACTCCCGGGGGTCCGGAACGGTCCGGCGGGTGTAGTCCAGAAACGAGTTGACCACGGTCGTGAGATACTGGAGCTCGCGCTCTATCCGGACGACCTTCTTCTGCGCCTCCTCGTTCCCCTCGGTGTCCTCTCTGAGCAACCCGGTAAACAGCTCCATGCCGCCAAGGGGGTTCCGGATCTCGTGCGCCACGCCCGAGAGCATCATCTGCATGTGCCGGTCGCGGCCTTCTATCTCGGCCCGCATCTCCTCCATGGTCTTTCCCAGGAACCCGACCTCGTCCGATCCGCGCACCGCAACCGGTGTCGCGAGGTCCCCCCTGCCGATGGCGCGCGCCGCCGCCGCCAGGTCCGAAACGGGGCGGGTGATCATCCGCGCCACGAAAAACATGGCCACCGCCATGAGCAGTACGCCCGCGATCGCGATGGCAACGAACTGTTCCTTCATCGCGCCCAAGAGCTCGAACTGCCGCGCCGCGCCCTCGACCGCGACGACCCCGCGGATTTCCTTTGTGTCCGGGTCGATGACCGGGGCATACGCGGCCTTGTACATGGCTCCGTCCCGCCCCTCGAACATCACCGACGCAGCGGGGACCCCGGCGACGGCCGATTTGAACTCGGTCGCGTCGAAGGCGAGCCGGTGAAGCCGGTCGCCTATCCGATAGGCGCCTCCGCTCGGCACCAGGACCTTCCCTTCGCGCTCGAGCAGAATGATGCTGCGCACCGTCGTGGTCTTCCGGAGGGCGTCGAGTTTGGCCAGGACGTTGGCGTACCGGCGCGATCCCTCCTCGCCCGGGACAAGGTCGAAGGCGTACTCGATCCCCGGGAGTGCCGCCCCGGCGCCCGCCGCGGTCACCAGGCGCTGGCCCAGCTCCTCCTCCATCCCCGTGCTCGCCACGCGGTACGACAGAAACGCAAGCGCCGCCGTGATGCCGAGCAGCGGCACGATAGACGCGAGCATGAGGCGCACGCGGATTGTAAGCACGGGGAGCGTCATTTTCCCACCGGGTCCGCCGGCATTCTAGCCGCACAACGCCGCATAGTCACGCTCCCGCCACTACGTCGCCGCACAAAAGTTCCGCCTGTTCGATCACGGTTTCCGTCGCCTTTTCCTGCTTGTCCGGAGGGTAGCCGTACTTCCGCAATACGCGCTTGACCATCGTGCGAAGCCGGGCGCGCACCGACTCCTTCATCGTCCAGTCGATCGAGACGTTCTTCCGGACGGTTTCGACCAGTTCGCGGGCGATTGTCTTGAGTTTCTCATCACCAAGGACTTTGACCGCGCTATCGTTTGTCTCCAGCGCGTCGTAGAAAGCGACCTCTTCGTCCGTGAGTTCGAGTTGTTCACCTCGTCGCCCCGCCTCGCGCATCTCTTTGGCGAGCCGGATGAGTTCCTCGATGACTTCCTTTGTCTCAAGTCCACGGTTCTGGTAGGCACGGATGGCCTTCTCGAGCATCGCGGCGAAAGATCGGGCCTGCACCGCGTTCTTGCGCGAGGCGGATTTTATCTCGCCGCTTAGGAGCTTCCTCAGCAGTTCGACCGCGAGGTTCCTGTGCGGCATCCCCTTCACTTCGGCAAGGAACTCGTCGGACAGGATTGAGAGATCAGGGCGCTTCAGGCCGGCAGCGGCAAAGATATCCACGACCTGGTCAGGGGCTATCGCCTTCGACACGAGCTGCCTGATTGCATAGTCGAGCTCTTCGGGCGACTTTCCCGTTCCGCCGTCGGTCTTGGCGACAGCCGCCCGCACCGCCTGGAAGAAGGCCACATCATCCCGGATACGCTCTGCCTCAGCGTGAGGAACCGACAGGGCGAACGCCTTCGAGAGATCGCTCACCGCTTGCAACAGGCGTTTCTTCCCGTCCTCCTGTGCGAGGATGAATTCCTGTGCGGCCGGAAGCAGACCGAGTCGTTCGCTCGGCGTTCCAGTCTCCCATTTAGACCTTTCGAAGCCGAAGAAAAGCCCGGTGCAGATCTCGTGCTTTTCGAGCATGATGGCGACCGCTTCTTCCTGATCGAGCGCAGTCGAACCTTCGCCACCGCTTTCAGTATAAGCAGCGAGCGCCTTCTTCAGTTGGTCGGCCAGCCCGAGGTAGTCAACGACGAGCCCGCCGGGCTTGTCCCTGAAGACGCGGTTCACACGGGCGATCGCCTGCATCAGCCCGTGCCCGCGCATCGGCTTGTCAACGTACATGCTATGGAGCGACGGTGCATCGAACCCGGTGAGCCACATGTCGCGGACGATGACGATCTTGAAGTGATCGTCCGGGTCCTTGAACCTGTTGGCAAGCTTCTCACGACGGTCCTTGCTCCGGGCGTGCATGGCGACCCGTGGACCTTCCGCGGCGTTACCGGTCATGACGACCTTGATAGCGCCTTCCTCGTCCTTCTCCCTTTGCCAGCCAGGCCGGAGCTTCACGATCGCGTCGTAGAGGTCCATGCAGATCCGGCGGCTCATGCACACGATCATCGCCTTGCCGTCCATGACTTCGACGCGCTTCTCGAAATGGTCTATGAGGTCCCTCGCGATGAGTGCCAGCCGCCGCTCGGTTCCGGCGATGGCTTCGAGGGCTGCCCACTTGGCCTTGAGCTTTTCCTTTTTCTCGATCTCCTCGCCCTCGGTGACCTCTTCAAACTCGGCGTCGATGCGGGGCTTCTCGTCCTCGCGGAGTTCCAGCCTCGCAAGACGGCCCTCGTAGTAAATGGGGACCGTCGCCCCATCAGTCACCGCGCGCTGGATATCGTAGATGCTGACGTAGTTGCCGAACACCGCCCGCGTGTTCTTGTCGGTGAGCTCGATGGGCGTGCCGGTGAACCCAATGAACGATGCCTTCGGTAAACCAAGACGGATGTTGCGGGCGAACCCATCAATGAAGTCGTACTGGCTCCGGTGTGCCTCGTCTGCGATGACGATGATGTTCCGCCTGTCGGACAGAAGCGGGTACTTCTCGCCTCTGGTCTCGGGCATGAACTTCTGGACTGTCGTGAAGATGATCCCGCCTGAGGCAACCTGCAGTTTCTGCCGCAGGTCTTCGCGGCTCTCGGCCTGTTCGGGTGACTGGCGGAGCACACCCTGGCATCGGGTGAACGTCCCGAAGAGCTGATCGTCAAGATCGTTTCGGTCAGTGAGCACGATGATGGTGGGGTTCTCCATGTCGGGGTGGAGCACGATCTTCCCCGTAAAGAACACCATCGTGAGGCTCTTGCCGGAGCCCTGCGTGTGCCATACGACACCGGCGCGCCTGTCGCCCGAAGGCCGGGAGGCAACCACAGTCGTCTCCACCGCCTTCCGGACGGCATGGAACTGGTGATAACCGGCCATCTTCTTTACCGGCAGCTTGCCCTTGTCTCCCTCATAGACGACGAAGTTGCGCACGAGGTCCAGGAAGCGGGCCTTGTCGAACACGCCCTTGATGAGGACCTCAAGCTCGATCATGCTCTTTGGCGCGAGCTCCTCCCCCTCGATCGTGCGCCACGGCATGAACCATTCGAAGTCGGCGGTGAGCGACCCGATCCTTGCCTGCAAGCCATCCGACGTTACAAGCACCTCGTTGCAGGTGAACAGGGACGGGATCTCGGCCTTGTAGGTCTGGAGCTGCCTGAAACCCGACAGGACTGTGGCCTTCTCGTCGGCAGGGTTCTTGATCTCGATGACCCCGATCGGCAGGCCGTTCACGAACGCCACGATGTCGGGCCGCCTGTTGTGTCCGCTCTCGATGACCGTGAACTGGTTCACCGCGAGCCAGTCGTTGTTTTCGGGATTCTCGAAATCGACGAGCTTGACCTGATCGCCTGCAATGGAACCGTCCATGCGGGCGTACTCGACCGGCACGCCGTTGACCAGCCACCAGTGGAAGTTCTGATTGGCCTCGACCAGATTGGGCGAGTCGATGCGCAGGACCTTCCTGACCGCCTCGTCAATCGCCTCTGCCGGGATGCCGGGATTGATGCTGGCGAGCGACGCCCGGAACCGCTTCTCCAGTATGCACTCACCAAAGCTCTTCCGCTCGGCGAACAGCTCACCGGGGGCAATCTCCGGCCCGGCGAGAACCGCATAGCCCAGCCCTTCGAGCCAGGACAGGCAGCTCTCCTCTACCTCGGACTCTGTAAACCGCCTCCCGCTCACCACTCGCCGGACTCCTTCAGATTGGCCGCCCTTTCACGTCGGTCCACGGGTCGCTCGTTACGCTGGGGCC
>JACRCP010000075.1 GCA_016218965.1 Deltaproteobacteria bacterium
ATCTATTCAGCCACCGAATGCCCAAGTCAAGAAATCTGCAAGCGCTTCGCCACCACTTTTTGAGAAGTTACCAACAGACAAGTTTGTCAACTCATGATCCGACAAAGTTGTCGACCCACCACCCGCCAAACTGGTACCTGGCGCCAAACCGGTATCCGCGCCGACCATCTATACCGCCGAGGGCAAAATTGATTGGGTGCGGCTCTTTTCGACGGATGGACGTTGGTGACATCGATTTCTCCTGGCGCGGCTGTGCCGCAACCAAACCGTCTCGTCGACACTTGGATGCTGTGCGCTGCCCCGGCGACCGCCCTGAATGGCCCCGAAGGGGCTGTCGGTCAATAGCCGGGGGTGACGGAGCCGCAGGCGACGGAACCCCCGGATCGATGTCAGAAATTGAATCCGAGCCCCGACAGGGGCGACGGAAGACTGTCACCCCTTAGGGGTTCGGAATCCTTGTGCACCCGATCCGGGGGTTCCGCCCTTCGAAGGACTCAGGGCTGCACCCCCGGCTATTCACGTTCACCACTTCGTGGTTCATCCCCACACCTCCCGGCGGTACGTATCGTCTGCCGCAAAGCGTACGTGCCCCGCGCGGGTGCCCTTGCCAGATTTTCTGCATGCTCAATTTCTTGAAATCACACCCGTATCACCCCCGCCGAAAAGAGCTGCAACCATTTGTTTTCCCGGTCACCCGTCACCCGTCCCCCCTCGCGCTCGTCGTGACACGGTGTTCGAAGCCGTGTTAATATGCGCCCGAGGGTGAGACAAGACCAAAAACAGGTGGGGCGGAGCGAGACCGGCACAAAACATAAAGGCCATGTGCACTTCCAAGGAAAACCCCGATGAAAGTTCTTGAACGGTCCGGCGTGGGCGGGCCGCTCGGGACACTGACAGCGGCGGTGCTCGCGGCCGGCGCCTTCGCCTCCGTCTGGCCGTCGGCGTGTTCGGATGGAAGCCTACCCCGAGACGATGAGGTGCAAGCCGACGCGACCTCCGACACGGGCGGCAATCTGTCCGAAGACACCGGCGGGGATTCGGTCGGCGACGCAGGCTTCGGTGACGATTCCGGCAACGGTGACTCGGGCATCGACGCGGGCCAAACCCCGGGTCTTGTGGTGGAGGTCCACGACACAAGCCGCGCCTTCCGCGGCACGACGCTGCTGGCCGAAAGTTACACCTCAAGGGTCATCGAAGTCGACATGGACGGGAACGTGGTCTGGGAGTGGAAAGTGCCCCAGGAGTACCTGGGTCCCCGTCAAGGTCCCCCCGAGGCCGACATGCTTCCGAACGGGAACGTCCAGGTACTGCTGAGCAGCTTCGGCATCGTCGAGGTCAGCCGCGGTCAGGACGGCGGCGCGGACGGGGAAGTCGTCTGGTCCGCGGAAATCGCGCCAATCGACCATGACGCCGACCGGCTGGCAAGCGGCAACGTGATCTTCGTCTTCGGGATGAACGACCTCTTGGGCGACACCGTCGTCACCGAGATCGCCCCGGACGGAAAGGTCGTGTGGGAGTGGGCGGCGTCCGCGGCGTACGGCGCCGAGTTCCCCGACACCGGCCCGGACTGGGCGCACGTCAACGCCGTGGAGCGCCTCGACAACGGGGACACGCTGATAAGCCCCCGCGACTTCTACCTCACGACCATCGTCAACAGCGAGGGCCACGTGGTTCGCGAGTACCGCTACGGTCTGTTCGGCGCGGCAACCGACCCCCACGAGCCGAACCTCCTGCCCGACGGCAACCTGCTCGTGTGTCTCCAAAAGGACGCTCCGTACCAGGCCGTCGAGATCGTCGCAAGCGCCGGAACGGACGTGGATCCCGCCCGGGATGTCGTCTGGGCCTATCGGCATCCGACCCCTTTCCGCACAGCCCGCGACTGCGACCGGCTGCCCAACGGGAACACGCTCATCGTCGGCGTGCAGCGCACGAGCGCCGCTCCCGATTCGATGGACGAGGAATCGACCATGATCGAGGTCACGCCGGAAGGCGATGTCGTCTGGCAGCTCACCCTGCGGGGGGTGGAGGCCGCGGGCACGCCGGGGTATTTCTACAAGGCGCAGCGTCTGGGAAACGGGGCAGTCCCGGCGGATTGAAACGGCCCCGGGGTCCGACACCGTCAGTTGACGCGCGGCTACTCGAAAACCTCCACCACCCTCAATCCCCCCTCCACCCTGAACAGCGCGTAGAACCTTCCGTCGGCATCGTCGGCCGCCACGACCGGCATGTAGTCGGGGTCGTTGAAATCGGACGAGCCGAAAACAAGCGAGGTCCCCAGCGTCCCTTCGTGCGTCGCGTACGGCGGCGCGACGGACCTGAAGTGGAAGTGGACGGTCCCCTCGTACATCCACGCCGCGAGCATCCTGTCGCGGCTCAGGGCCATCGATGCGAAGGACCCGTGGGGGAAAGGCCCGTTCATGTGGTCCGGGACGTCGACCTCGTACAGGACGGCGTGGCGCCAGTCCGTCCCGTCGTCCCAGACGTAGCTCACCTTCTTGTAGTAGGCAGTGTCGCCGTACGTGCTCCAGTCGTGCGAGAATATGCCCGCGTAGACGATGTGCGCCCTGTTTCCCGAATCGGTTTCCACCATCGGGTTCAGGATGCAGATGCCGCCCGGCTTGTCGTCTTTTTCAAAGAAGAACCGCCGGGCCTCCGGCTTGCCCGCGCCTCCCGGCCACTTCCAATAGACGGCCTCGTTGCAGTCGCCGTTGGAGGCCATGGCGACAACGTGAAAATCCCCGGCCGCGTCGGGGTGCACGTACGGGTCGTTGACCCGGGCGATTCCCTCCTGCCCGTCGTCCCAGAATACGTTCTGCCCCTGCGCCGGGTCGTCGTAGAAATAGCGGTGGTGTTCGGGGCCGCCCACGTTGTTGCATACCGCGCCTTCCCACTCGTACCAGTCGGTGACCACACCGTAGAGGAAGAGCAGGCCTCCGGCCGGGTTGTGCGCGATGGAGAGTCTCTTCAGCCAGTAGTCCGGCTCGGGGGTGAATTCGCTTTTTAGCTGCCAGGCGCCGTTCTCGAGGCGCGCGTAGCTGATGTGGAAGCCCTGGGGCTGCCCGTTGGCGTTGGGACAGAAGTAGGTGTTCTCGGTGGTCCACGCGACGTGCGGCGCGCCGTTCCGGATTGAAATCGAGGGCCGCACGAAGCGCCAGTGGCCCTTGGCCGGGCCGACCTTCGACGGGTATCCGCCCTCCATCTCCCATCGCGTCTGCCCGCCCGTTGCCGTCCTGGCGAAACGGCCGTAGACGACCTCGAAGTTGTTGGCGCAGACCACGTGCAGTTTCCCGCCGGCAATCCTGGCGCGAGGGAGCACGTTTCTGAAGTCGCCGCAGAAGTCGAGGGTCTGCAGATCATTTATCGTCAGCGAATCGGCCGTGACGTCAAACTCCGTCGAGCAGGTCCCCTCGCCCCCAAGGCCCTTCGCAGTCATGACCAGCGTGTGCGCGCCGGGTGGATAGACGTCCCCGGCCGCAAACGTCTTCGTCCCCGAGCAGCTCTGCATCGGCTCGGCCTGGCCCCCGTCCGTGAAAAGAAAACAGCTTTGGGCATGTTCCGACGTCCACGTGAGCGTCATGGGTTCGCGGCTTTTTGCCGAAACCGGATCCGCCCTGATGGTGCATGTCGGAACGGGGATCGTGGAAACGTCGGAAAACGGACGGTCGCCCTCCGCCCCGCCGTCCCCGTCCCCCGCATCCCGAACGAAAACGTCAACCGGCCCCTCTTCCGGGACGGCGTCCTCCGAGGCGGCGTCTCCCGTTCCGCCGGTGTCGCGGGCGCCGTCCCACTCGCGAGGGCCAGCGCCGTCGGCGTTTTCCGTTGGACCCGCACAGCCCGAAGCCAGGACCGCCGCAACAGCGGCAACAGCCGTCACCAACCTCATTCGGCACCCCCTTGCTGGCCCCCCTTGCCGTTCCAGTGACATCCTATCACGAAAACAATCGGGCATATCCGCCCGTCTTGCAGAACGAAAACACGAATTGTTTTGCCTGCCGCCGGCCCGCGGAGGTATATGCCCGGACATGCGGAAGTCTCTGTGCGCAAGTCTGTTGATAATGTCCGCTGTCGCCGCCTGCGGTCCGAGGGCCGTCGGCACGGGCGAGTTCGACGCGGCAACGGCCGATGCCGGCGGGGCCGACGCCGGACAGGAATGCGACGCCGAAGTCGTTTCTGGAGAAGAGCGCGACCTCGTGCCGTACGCGCGCCTGTATGCGAGCGACACGCAGCCAAGAGGTGGGCTTCCGTGGCCGCGCGAGGCCGAGGACGCCATAGCCACGGTCAGGGACGACGATCCGGCGACCGGCTGGAAGGCGCCGGTCGGGAAGAAATCGACCGTTTCGATTGACCTCCAGCCGTGGCTCGGCCGCGCCGTGGCGCTTTCGACGCTTTCGGGGGCCTTTTCCGGCGCGCCCCCCAAGGAAGTAAACGTCGACCTTGTGGACGGCTGCGCCGGCAAGCCATCGAGGCAGCTCGAATGGAAGGCATTCCCCGACAACGTCGACCTCGGCGGAGCGCGGGCCGGATGTGTCGAAATATCGTTCGGTACGACGGAGGCGATGACACTGACAGATCTCACGGTCACGACGCGCGAGGCGTTCACGTTCCCACGTGCTGGCTCCGTTCCACCGGCACGGGCGGGCCTCGTTTCGCTCGTGCCGCCCCTACAGCCTGCAACCTACAGCCTACAGCCTCGCTCCGGCGTCGTCGAAGGTTTCTACGGCGCGCCCTGGTCCTGGCGCGAGCGCGCGCACATGATTGAAACGATGGCGGCGCTGGGCCTTGGCGCGTACGTGTACGGTCCCAAGCTCGACCTGAAGCACCGCGAGCGGTGGCGCGAGGCGTATTCGGAGGATGAAGTCGCGGCCTTCGCGGAACTCGCCGGGCTTGCCGAGAGGACCGGCGTCTCGTTCTTCTTCGGCATCAGCCCGTTCATTGACTACGACGCGTCCGCCGACGTTGACTTCCGGACTCTCAAGTCCAAGCTTCACACGATGCTTGGCGCGGGGATCGATGCGTTTGTGGTCATGGCCGACGACATCGAATTCGCGACGAGCTTCGAGGTCGGCGCCGAGCTGGCGGCGATCCACGTCGACACCGTCAACCGGTTGTTCGCGGAGTTGAAGGCGAGCCAACCGGACCTAAAGATGTGGTTCGTCGGAACGGTCTACTCCGACGACCGCGCGACGGCGTGGGAGGGCGGCCGGGCGTATCTTGAGGGGCTTGCCGGGCTCGACCCCGCCATCGGCGTAATGTGGACAGGTCCCGGAACGTCGAGCGCGACGATGACGGCCTCGGACATGGAGGCGGTCACGGCAGCGACGGGGCGAAAGCCCGTCATCTGGGAAAACTACTGGGCCAACGACGCCGGCGACGGTTTTCAGGGAAAGCTCCTCCTCGGCCCGTTTCTGGGCCGCGGGCCCGACCTTCCGCTCGCCGTCGAGGGGATCTGCCAAAACCCGATGATTCAGGGATCGCTTTCGCGCTTGAACCTCGGCGCCTTCGGCGCATGGCTTGGCGACCCGACGCTTTCGGACCCCGACGCCGCGCGCGCGAGCGCCTCCGATCTCGAGGACACCCTCCATGCCCTCCCCGAGATTGCCCCGCCCGCGCCTGACTGTCCGGCTGGCGACGGCCTTCTGCCGCAAACCTACAGCCTACAGCCTCCAGCCTCCAGCCTTCTTCCCGTGGTGATGGCGATCTTCTCCGGCGGCGCCATGGGCGAGGCGCGGTACCCGGACATGGAATCGGCCATCGACTCGCTCGTCGCCGCCGTCAAAAACGGTTCTGCGATTCCGCTATCGGAAGCCGCCGCAGCGATGCGAGTGTTTGCGCAGATGGCCACGCTCCGATCCGAGGTCAGGCACTCGCGGCTCGATGCCGACTTGGTCGACGAGCTCGAGTTCCCCCTCGAAAAAGTCATGTACGACGGCCAGGCCGGGCTGTTTGCGCTGGCAAGCCTTGGCGAGAGGCTCGCGGGCCGCGACGGCGCGGAGTACGGCCCCGACTTCCAGCGCGCGTCGCTCAAGTCGGCCGAAAACAGATTCGTCTACTCTGCGGGCGCCGTGGACTCGTTCTACCGCGAGGTCGGCAGGGTCGAACCGGCTGACGTCGGCTTCGTTGCGCCTGCGATCTTCGAACCGGACCGATGCACGACCGGGAAGGCGCTCGCGTGGGAGACGGCCGAGGCGGGCGCAGAAGTCGAGGTCCTCGGCCTCCCGGGCGCCGAGGTCGATGGCACGAAGGTGACATGGACCCCGCCGCACAGCGGCACGTGGGACGCCGCAGTCATCGCGACGACAGGCAACGGCTGGTCGTTTCGGCTCGTGACGCTCGTCTGCGAGCGGTGAACGCCGGCGTCCGGTTCTCAGGAACCCGGAATGTCTCACGCAAAGGCGCAAAAACCGCAAAGAAAACCAGCGAAATTGAACGGTCCGACTTGGCGCCTTTGCGTCTTTGCGTGAGGTATGCGTTTTTGCGATTCGGTCAAAGGTGACCGGCGGCCGCTACCGCGAAGCCGGCACCCGATTTTTTGCCTCAAGGCAAAAAAGTTTGCCCCTTTTTTCGCCTTGAGGTAAAATTTTCGGCGTGTTCAAGGCACGCTACATCGAGCCGTTCGTCCATTCGGACCTCCCCGAAAAGATGGTCTTCATAGCCGGCCCGCGTCAGGTCGGAAAGACGACGCTTGCCAAGGAGATTCTGAAGGGCGGCGGCGGCGGCGCGTACTATTTGTGGGACAACAAGGATGACAGGCGCGAGATCATGAAGGCGCGCTGGCCCGTGGAACCCTCGACCGTCGTGCTCGACGAGATTCACAAGTACAAGAAGTGGAAACGCTGGGTCAAAGGCGAGTTCGACAAGCACCGCGACCACCTGCGGATCATCGTGACCGGGAGCGCGAGGCTCGACGTATACCGCAAGGGCGGCGACTCGCTTCAGGGCCGGTATCACCACTACCGCCTGCACCCTTTCTCGGTCGCAGAACTTGCGGGCAGGAGATCGCTTCCGGGGCCGTTTGCTCCGCTCGAATTCTCCGCGGCAGCTGCGGAGACGCTCGATGCGTTGTTGCGCTTCAGCGGTTTCCCCGAGCCGGCGCTGGCCCGCTCGGAGCGGGTTCACAGGCGCTGGCAGAAGGAGCGCGTCGACCGATTCTTCCGCGAAGACGTCCGCGACCTCGAGGCGGTCCGCGAGATGTCGTCCATCCAATTGCTCTCGGACCTGGTCCCCGAAAAAGTCGGGAGTCCGCTTTCGCTCAACTCGCTGCGCGAGGACCTCGACGCGAGCCACAAGGCCGTCGCGCACTGGATGGACGTGCTCGAACGGCTCTATTTCGTGTTCAAATTGAGGCCGTTTACAGCAAAACTCATACGTTCGCTCAAGAAAGGCCCCAAGTACTACCTATGGGACTGGTCGATGATCGAAGACCCCGGCGCGCGGTTCGAAAACATGGTCGCCTCGCACCTCCTGAAGTTCTGCCACCTGCTGGAAGATGCCGAAGGCCACCGCGCCGAACTGCACTACCTGCGCGACGAGGACAAGCGCGAGGTCGATTTCCTGGTCACGGTGAACCGAAAACCCTGGTTCGCGGTCGAGGCGAAACTCAGTGACACGGAACCCGCCGCAGCCCTGAGATACTTCGGCGCCCGTCTCGAAATCCCGTTTCTCTACCAGGTCGTCCGCGACGCCAACAAAGACTTCGAATCAAACGGCGTCCGCGTCATCCCCGCCGCGAAGTTCCTGGCGGGGCTGGTGTAGCTCTTCCGGAACAGGTCCGTCGGATTCCGCCTTCGCTACAACTGCACCTCTCCGAGCGGCACCGGTGCCTTTCCCGCCGTCCTGCGGAGCAAAAACGGGCGGTCCTCGCGCGTCTCGCGGGGGGTGCCTGCCTCGCGAAGGATCGTGAGCGTCCCTTTGACCTCGGGGGCGTCGCCGCCGTAGTAGACCACGCTCGGGCGGTAGCTCCCTTTCGGCCCGGTTCCGAGGGTGTATATCTCGGGCCCGTAGCCGGTGATGATGTCGTAGTACAGGAAACCGCCGTTTCGGGATTCGCGGTGCGAAAAGAACACCTCCTCGCCCCCCGCCTCGAAAACGTGAAGGTCGATGTCGGCGCGCGGGTCTTCCCACGCAAGTACCAGCGAGATCGCGCGCTCGACCGGGAGCTTGGACACTCCGTCCACGATGCAACTCCGTACATCGGCGGCGATGTCCGCTTCCGCCCGCCGAAGAGACATCATCTCCTTGAAGACGTCGCGCTCGGAGGAGTCTAACTGGGCGACGGTCGCAAGCTGTGCGCAGCCCGCGACGGGGTGCTTGATGGCCACCAACTCCCGCGCGTACCTCTGCCGGGCGCCCCTGTCCTGCGGGGCGAACTCGACGATCTCCGAAAGCATCCGGAGCGCCGCCTGAAGTTCGCCCGTCTGGATCAGCATGTTCGCGTGTTTCACAATCAGCTCAGGGTTGCCGACGTCCTGTTCGCGCGCCTTTTTGAGCGCGTTCAGGGGTTTTTTCAGAAGGACTGCAAGGCGCTTTCGAACTTTGTCGTCGCCCGACAGCTTCGACATCCAGTCGAGGCACTTCTCGTTGTCCTCGTCCGCGCCCTCGCACAGTTCGAGCACTCGATCGGCGATGGATGTCTCCCGCTTGGTTGCCGCCGCGGCGCCGATGCAGGCATCGACCACGCCGGCCGCGGTCTCTCCCTTCAGGACGCGCCCGCACGCCGCGTCGAAAACGCGCGCAGGAAGGTGCGCCTTGAGTCTCGGTTCAGTCGTCAGCATGGCGTATTGCTGCTCCAGGGACGGGTGCGCCGCCATCCAGGCTTTTGCGAGAGAATCGGCGTGCTTGAAAACGTCGGGCGCGGTTGCGGAAGAAACGAGTTTGTGCAACTGCACCGATGCCTCGACGGGCTCGAGCCTCTTGAACGACGCCGCCATCTCGCGCGTCCAGGCGTCGGCTTTGGCCTTGAGGCCTTTGCTCAGGTAACGAGTGAGAAGCTCGATCCGTTCGTCCATCGAGAGGCGGGACTTCCGCGCTTCCATTTCGGCGATCATCTCGAGTTCCCAATCTCGCGCTTGTCCGAGCCCCGTGCTCAACAAACCACTCTGCCGCAATTGCCGGTTCGGCTTTTTGTCCAGTGTTTTGGCGTCGCGAAGTTCAGAGATGTTTGGCTCGGCCTTCTCTGCGATTCTCCCGGCCGAGTCAGGAAGAATGTCCACGTCGTTTGCCGCCTCCGATTCGGCCAAGTCACGCATCGAGCTAGGTTTTGGTTCGCGCGTCTCGGTTGCCTGCAACCCCGCCACCTTCTCCGAGAGTCCAGGGAGTTCCATCGCGAGTACCTCCGCCTCGCGCCCTTCGACCCTGATGGATTTGGTTGCCGAGCGCTTGAAAATGTCGGCAGGCGACCGTTCGGTGTTTGCTCCCGCCGGGCCCGTGGTGCCAGCGCCTTCCTTGACTGCCAGCACCGCCTGGAGCGAATCGCCTGATTTTTTGAGCACCGTCTTGAGCGAGTCGGCGCGTTCGGTTTTTTCGGCCTCGCGGAGCCTTCCAACCTTGTATTCCTTGTATTGTTCTTCGCTCTCCAGAACCAGAAACGAGGTGTACTTGCTCATCACGCCGTACTGGAGCGAGGTCGTCACGACCTTGTCGCGTTGTATCTCTTTAGTTCCGAGTGAAGACCGAGGGAAGCGGAGTGCCGAGGTGCCATGAGGACTCCATGCGCCGAAAATGGTTCTCCGAGGAGAACGCCTGGCTTTGTGAGCGGCTCACTGTCAGTCAATTACGCCTCC
>JACRCP010000003.1 GCA_016218965.1 Deltaproteobacteria bacterium
ACGGCATCCCGGTAAACATCGAAATACCCGGTCTTGAGGTTCGCGACGACCGTGTACATCCCGTTTACCAGCCGGACTTCGTCCCCCTCCTGTTCGACGCGCGGAAACTCCTTCGTCCCGCCTGCATCCGGGCCGCCGTCAACCGGTCCGGCGTCCCGCCCCTCTCCGGCGTCCGATGTGCCTGTGTCGGCGTTCAGGTCCACAGCGCGTTCCCCGTAACAAGCCGCAGCGGACAGGCAAAGAAAAGCGACGAGCGGGGATGCATTTTTCATGGACACAACACAAACCTGCCTTCCCTTCTTCACCCAAAGCCGCGCTTCTTGGTCTCTCGGAAGAGCGTATCAGCCGCCTCCGTGCTTGCGTCTGGCGCCTGTCTCACTGCTGTCGCTCGCCGGTGAAATGCGCTGTCCGCTGGCAGCAACCGGGAGGAGGGCCGCCGGATCCCTCGCCGAACATGCCGGTCAGGTTGCAGAAGTTGTCGAGGACGATCCACCAGCTGTAGCCTTTGCACACGTCGCCTGAAGCGCCGTCGATTTCGTAACCGTTCTGCACCACGGTCCCCTTGTAGGGCGGCTGCGAAATGCTTTCAGGAAAGTAGGCCCAGACCAGCGCATCAGCGCCTTGAACCTGGATGTCCACCCACACATCCTCGCCCGTGTGGTCGGTCGTTCCCGAACATCCCTGCGGGTCATCGCTCCATTCGGTCAGGGTGAACAACCACCTTCCGCCGGCAGAGCCCGCGGTGCACGGCGTCCCTCCGTCGGCGGCACCTGCATCCGTTTCCGTATCCCCGCCGGCATCTCCGCCGCCATCGACACCCCCGTCAGGCGCGTTGCCGTCGTCCCGGCCCGTGTCGTCCGAGAAACCACCCGAGTCCGCCGGCCAGACATCGCCGCCCGCGCCTGCATCACCCGATTCGACGGTCTCGCCCCCGCAGTCGCACCCTGAAATCATGAATGGAAGGGTCATCGGAACCATCAGCATGAGGGGAACTCCGATTCGAACACCCCAACATGGCGCCCGACTCAGTTTTGCCTTCATCGCATCCATCTCCTTATGCTCGGTCCGGGATCTGTCACAGCAGAATTGTTCAGTCACAAGTGCACGGGCAGCTGCTCCAGGTTTCGGAGCGCTTCCGAGATTACAGCGGATTCCCGCCGGTCGCAGTCCTCAGGATAGTCCCTCCGGTGCCCACCGTCCACCCGTTGTCGGCATCGACGAAGAACACGTCGCGGAGCAGGAGCCCGACCATGGGAACGGCCAGGTGCTGGGGCTGCCAGTTCGCAGCACCGTCGTCCGAGACCATGATGTAGTTCATTCGACCTACCAGCCAACCGTGCTGTGGGGTCAGGAAGAATATCCCCCAGTAATCCTTGGTGGCTGTGGTGGCGGTGGTGTGCCAAGTCAGACCGCCATCCCAGGTTTGGGCTATCGGTCGTCCGGTGTTTGGGTCGAACCCAGACTCGGCGACCAGCCAGCCGGTATGGGAGTCGGCGAAGGTCATGTCTCTTATTTCCGAAAGCGTGGACGCCATGTCGCCGCCGAGGTCGTCCTGCGACCATCTCCGCCCTGCGTCGCTCGATCGGATGACTACGGCCTCGATGCCCGGGTTGCCGCCCGCGGCGATACCGGTCTGCGGATTGGGGAAGGCCAGCACATTGAGCGTGGTGGAGACACCTTCCATGAGTGTGCTCCATGTGACGCCACCATCCACCGTCGAAAGCAGCAGGCCGCCACCGGGGTCACGCCGGCCTACCGCCCAACCGTGGTTGCCGTCAGCGAAATATACATCACTAAGGATATACCGGTCGTCGGCCTCGAACACCTTGTCCCACGTCGCACCCGCGTCCTCTGTGCGCAACACCGTCGCCCTGTCGCCGACGGCCCAGCCGCGTGCGCCAGAAAACACCACGGCGCGTAAAACGGCCTCCACGCCCATCATCAGCGGTACCGGCGTCCAGGTGTTCCCCGCATCCGCGCTTCGCACGATCACCGGCCGAGCCACCCCGTCAGTCCCCCGCTCTCCACCCACGATCACCATGATCGATGCGTCCACCTTCGCGATACGGTAGAGATCGCTCGAGGTCCCGCTGTCCTGCGGCTGCCAACCTGACGTCCGACAGAGACCGCAGTCGGCATGCCCCGGGTCGCAGGTGAGGTTGCCCTCACAGTAGGCTCCCGGCGGACAGCCCACGGGCATCGTGCGGGTCGTGCAGCACTCGCCCTGGACGCAGCGGCCGACCTCGCCTATCGGCGTGCCGGGCAGGAACGTGGATTCGACGCCGCAGCAGATCTCCCCGCCCGGGCATTGTGCCGAGCTGTCGCACGCGCAACGCCTCTTTTCCCCAGACTCTTGAACGCAGCGCTGCCCAAGCGGGCAATCAAGGTCGTCACAGCACTCGCTGGCGTAATCGTAGCACCGGCCGTCGCCGCAGCAGCGTCGCCAGGAAGGATCACCGGGGCAATCGGCGTCCTGTTGGCACTCCGTACATGTCCCGCCGTGGCACACCCCGAAGTAGCACCCCGTTTCAGGTGTACACATGCATGCTCCCCCGGATGTGCACCCGACCGACCCATATCCGCATTGCTCCGTCGTACGACACCCAGTCACGCACTGGCCCGCCTCGCATAAGTACCCCCAATTTTCCTGGCAGTCAGCGTCGGTCTGGCAGGGCCCGCAGACGTTGTCCACACACCCCTGCCCCTCGGGACAGGCGAACGAGGTACAGCAGTCGCCCGCGACGCAGCGAAGGTCTGAAGTACCCCAGTCGAACACGCAGCAGATGCTCCCATGCCCGCAGTCATCGTCGTAACTACAGGGTCCGCAGTACCCTCCCCGGCAGATGTGTCCTCCGGGGCAACCCCCGGGGACGCAGTTTGCGCACTGATGCGTGGTTGTATCGCAAATCTGCGGAGCGCAGTCCATGTTGTCTCTGCATCCGGAGACGCATTTCATGTTGTCACAGAACTGCCCCTCGTCGCACTGTGGGTCGGTCCGGCAACCGAGATTGCAGAGGCCCGATTCGCAGACCTTCTTGGGCCCACAGTCCCCGTCGCCGGTACAGGGCACGCACAGATTGCCGCTGCACACGAGTCCTACCGGACAGTCGGCGGTGCTGATGCACTTGATCTCACCAGCGTCGGTGGCACCATCCACATGTCCGCGATCCTCGACCGCCCCGTCCTCAGCGGCGCCATCCTGTGGGCCAGTGTCCCTGCCTACATCTGTCGTGCCAACGTCTTCGTGTCCTGCATCTTTCTCCCCGCCGCCGGTGTCTTTTCCCTCATGGCCTGCGCCCTTGTCAGCCTCTCCCTGGTTTGTAGCTCCATCGCCGCAGTGCCACAGAAGCGCGGTGCACATGACCGCCAATAGCGTCGATACTGAAACATTCGTATTCATCCCGGTCCCCTCACGTGGTATCCTCATGATATCACACTGATCACACCGACGAAGAAATGAGTGGGGCGGGCCGGATTGCTTTTGTTCAAAACCGCCCGCTCGGGTATAAAAAGCACCACTGGTCCGGCACAATTACGTCAAACCCAAAGGTTTGGGCGGCGAGCAGTAGCCGGCGGCGTCGCAGACCATGTCCGCGGGGCAGCCCATCAGGTCCGGGCACCCGCGAGGGAGGCAGCAATAGCCGCCGTAGGCGCAGTTCAGGTAGACGGGATCTGTTGGGTGCTGGTAGGTGCCAATGCACTGGGCCTCGATGGTGCAGTAGCCGCCGGCCGCTTCGCACGGCGTGTCGGCGCTCAGACACGAACCTTCGATGCACCACAGCCTGTTCTGCGCGCCACCGCAGTCGCTGTGCGTCTGACACGGCACGCCGCCGATGCAACAGCCCTTCGCGCATTCGTAGAAGTCGTCGCTGTTGACGTGGCCGCCAAGGTCGCACTCCGACCCGCCGTCAGTTCCGCCGTCTGTGCCGCCATCTGTCGGGTCACTGGCAATACACTTGCCGCCCACCCTTTCGCAGAAGGGATCAAGGCACTGGCCGTTTGCGCAGACTTGCCCGACCGCACAGTCGCACACTCCGGTTCCGTCGGGACACCAGCTCTGGTCGCCATTTCGAAACTCACAGGGGGCGCCAGAGGGGCAGCTCGGGTTCTCGCAGCAGAAGTACACTCCTTCTGTTTCTCCGGTGTTCCGGCAGGTTCCGTTTTCGCACCACGAGCCCTGCGGACAATCGCAACGGTGAGAACAGGTCGCGCAGCCTTCGTCCACCTGGCCGTTGCAATCGTTGTCAATGCCGTCGCAGATTTCCGGCTGGCAGGGGGAAACGCAGGTGCCCTTCTCGCAGATCTGGCCGGCAAGGCAGTCACTGGCGCTCGCACATGCGGAGTTCAAGCAGCAGGTCGTGAGGGCTTCGCCACACGTCAACGAAAGAACAGCGACACATTCTGTTGGTGGGGTGGTGGTACCGCAGATACACGACCACTTGTCGGTCTCTGGGTAACATGTCCCCACCCCGCTTCCGCAGGTCTCAACGCAGGTGCCCTTCCAACAGGCCCAGCCGGGAAGAGCGGGGCAGTCGGCGTCGGCCTTGCAGACCGGCGCGCAGTTCTGGTTGATCTCGGGGTCGCAGACGCAGGCGCCGTTCTGGCACTTCTCTCCGGCAGCGCAATCGCTGTCCGCCTTGCACCCCGACAGGCAGCAGGCCGCACCATCCATGCCGCAATCATATTGTTCTTCGTGCTGACCCGTGGGGCAGTTGCCGGGATAGATGCCATCTCCTGGACCGTAACAAGTTCCGCCCGTGTTCTCACACGGGTTCTTGGGTAGATTCTCACACAGGTTCCCCCGGCAGACCTTTCCTGCGGAGCAATCGCTGTCCGCCATGCACTCCTGCGCGCTGATGATGCCATATGTGGAAAAATGATCGGTCTGGCCGCTGACCTGATCTGCCGCCGCATCCACGGACGATACTGCCAGGATCTGCCACGCGCCGTCCGCCACGGTGCCGACCCGAAGAAAGTCCTCGGTGATGTCCGAGGGCAACGCGGCGTGGTCGTAGCCAAAAAAGATCGTCACGGGCTTGGTGAACTTGAGACCATCCGGTCCGAAGTGGAAGGCCTTTCCGACGTTCCCGCCGGGGGCGCCGATCGCCTCGACTATCTCAATCGTGACCTCCCTGTCCAGCGCCCCGGCCGGTATGTCTACCCGCGCCGAGAGGTACGAGACGGTGCCGCCCTCGGGACCTATACCGCGGACGTTGGTGACGCCAGTGCTGTCAACAAAGCTTTCGCAGCCCGAGGAGGTAGCCAGGACAAGCGCCGTGCATGCCGCCAGTGCCGCAACTGCGACCGTTCCGCCGCCCAGGAACGCCATCCTCATGCCTTGCCTTCTCATCTCACGCCTCCTTTAGTAATCTGGTACGACAAATTCGGCCTCTGAAGTAACAAACCGGTGAGGCGGCCGAAATGGGAATTCATACACCTTAAAACTCGTAACATGCCCCGACCACCCCTTTGAAAACCAGGTTCTGCTCAAACTCTTCGTTCATCCGGAACGCGTTCGCGCCGATTTCCCAGAACGTCTGGACGGAAACGCCCTTGTAAACCGGAAAGTCGAGCCCTCCCACGCCGCCGTAGGTGAAGGCGCCTCCGGCCCGGCTCTCGTCATTCATCAGACGCTGGGTTCCATAGTTCGCCCCTATGTTGAGACCGGCAAAGAGATCCAGAATGGAGTATTCAAACCGCCACGCGAGGTAACTCTCGAAAGAGTAAAACCTGAGCTCATAGGCCAGGCCCTTTTCATCCACATGGCTCTGGGAATACGAAACCCGCGGGAAAAGTGACGTGGGCCCCAGATCGAGGCGAAGACCCAGGGATCCCTGGTGGACCGCACCGTAGCTGTTGAGCGCACCGCTTGAAAGGCCATAGTGGCCGAACACGCCCCACCCGCTGCGCTTTTCCCTACCGCCCTTCACGAGGGTCAGGACCGCGTCGTCCCTGTTCATGAGAACGGTCCTGACCGCCGCCTCCGCGCCCTCCGCAAGGAGTATTCTCTGGGACAGCACCTTTTCGCCGGACTGATGTATGACGATGTAGCTTCCCCCTGGCAAAGCCAGGCGCCGGCTGGCGCCCGCCGGTTTGGCAATCTCAGCCGCGATGCCCCTAGTGCCGGCGTCCACGACAAGGAACGTGCCGGCGGTCTCCGGTCCGAACTCAAGCGCCGACCTGCGGCTCGAGATATCTGTGAGCACCACGTTGCCCCTCCCGGAGATCCTGTATTCGTAGGAAGGGTGCTGCGCCCCCCTCGTCGTGCGGGACGTATCGATTACTGTGTAGTTGTAGGCGTATTGGTAAACCTCAGCCAGCGACACCCTGTTGTCCTGGTTCTGGTCGGCGGCGCCCATGAGCCCCGAGATCAGATGATGGGTGAAGAATGACCCGCGGATGTCGGCCGATTCCTGCGACTTTTCCCCCGCCGAGCTGGAAGTGATGATGATCGTCCCGTCGGTGTCCGCGGTGTCGGTCAGGGCCAGATCGTATCCCGGCCCGGGTCGGCCACCCTTCGTCGCGGTGATTGCCCCGCTCTGGCATGAATCGATGATGGCGATCTTGAGGTGCGCGGACGAGGCGGACACCATGTCCTTGAGCTCTGAGAAGGACAGGAGATCGGATCCCATCTCCAGATTTTTCCCGTCCGCATGGCCGGAGTAGAATACAACGAGCAGCGCCTTTTCGCCTCCCGCGTCGCCGAGCCGGCGCATG
The DNA here is from genome assembly GCA_016218965.1 of Deltaproteobacteria bacterium. Lineage (GTDB taxonomy): Bacteria > Myxococcota > SpSt-1050 > SpSt-1050 > JACRCP01 > JACRCP01. The sequence goes on from JACRCP010000003.1 coordinate 6,718, forward strand.
TCCTCCTCGACCTTTGAAAAAGCCGCCTTGAAATCGGCGGCCTTTGCCCCCTTGAGGACGGTCACGCGCTCCGGAGCGAATCCGCCCAGATCCGCAAGCAGCCTCGCGAAATGGTCGGCGTCCCGTTCTGCGTATCGCAGCGCCGACTGCCGCTCCAGGCCGCGGTTGCTTCCGGCGATCAGGGCGAAACGGAGATCCTGGCAATCTGCGGATGATGGGAGGAGATTCAAGAGGACCGTCGCCAGCAATCCGGCGAAGGTGATTACACAAGGTTTTCTGTGCGGGTTGACCATGTCACCTGCCCCCCTTGCGGAACAAGATGCTCGTCTGTTCGAACTTTGACGGCAGCCTCGTCAGATTCATTGCGCTGGGGACGGAATCAAGCCGTAAGCGAGCGGCCGTCCGCACCTCCTTGAAATCAAACGGCAGCTCCGAGAAGAGCACAAAGACCCTTTCCAACCCCGCTTTCTCATCAAGTATGACGCTCCCGGCGAGCGGTCCGGAACTTCTTTCATTCACATTCATGGCCGACTCCCCGTTCTGCGGATAGAAGAGATTGACAGCCCCGCCCTCTTCTATTGAAACGATCATCAGATACCCCGCCTTCGGCACGCCTGAAATGAACCTGAGCATGTCGCCGGGCCGCAGAGTATCGCCATCCTTCACTCTGAAGACCCGCTCCCCGCGCTTTGCGTAAACCTCGACGCTCAGGCCGCCCTTGGCGCCGATGTAGGTGGGTTCGTTCCCGGCAAGGTTCCAGAGGCCGACGAGGAGGATTGCCGTGAGCGCCGTGGAGACATAGCCGAGTCGGGGAATCCTGCCGATCGGCGCAAGGGCGTCAAAGATGGCCGTGAGAAGGTTCCGGCCCCTTGAGAGTTCCCCGGCGACAAGACCCTCGGTCGATGGCGCCACCTCAGTCATGAAGGTTTCCCTTATCCTCTCGTACTCGACGACGCGTCGCACGCAACGTCCGCAGGAGCCGAAGTGCGCGCGGACGGGCTCGCCGACCGCCTGCGCATCCAGCATGAAAACATCAAGCACCAGGTCGGAAGGGCAGCCGCCGACAGCGGCCCCGGCGCACATAAACTCTTCACTCATGATCGCACCCTCCTCATCTGCCCGCCAGCTCCAACGCGACACGGTGGATCTCCGCAAGTTCCTTGCCGACGGTGCGCCGGCTGAGCCCCATCGTGCCGGCAATCTCGTCCTGTGTCATTCCGTCAATGTACTTGTGGACCGCTATTAGCCGCGCTCTCTCGTCATATTTCGTGAAGAGGATCGATAGGAGGTTCCGGGCTTCAACCAAATCCGGTGAATCGGCGACCCTCTCATGGAAGTCGTTTTGATTGTTTCCATAAGGGCGTTCAGTCGATTGCACGACTTTGCCGACGACCCCCCTATGCTGCAGCCGGTTCAAGCAGTAGTTCGTCGCGACGCGGCACAACCATGGGAGGTAGGCCTTTTCGTCGGTGAGCTTCCCGCAATGGCGGATCGCGCGCACAAAGACCTCCTGCGTGGCGTCGCGGGCTTCCTCGGGGTCCGAAAGGAGCCTCAGGCAGCGCCTGTACACGGACGGCCCGAGCCGCCGGTACAGAAGGGTGATTTCGTTCAACTCCATCTTCTATCATATAAACAGTCGGGCGTGAGGAATTGGGAAGGCGTTTTTCCACCTATTCACACTGCTCTCTTGAAAATACTCCACCGGCTTCCATGTCCCCGCTCACCCGGCATTGGGGGCGTCCTGCTCGGGTCCGATGATGAGCATGTGCACGGTGGCGGTGGCAACCGGCTTGCTCTCCTCCTCCTGCCACGCCACGCTCTGCACGGTGGTGACCCGCCGGCCCTGCTTCTTGATGCAGGCGCGCACGAAGGTCTCGACGGGCTTGGCGCTGCGTAAAAAATCCACAGTGATCGTGATGGTCTTGGGAAGCACCACCGTCTCGGCCCGGTAGAGCAGCTCGACCTGCGCCGAGGCCTCCAGCAGGGTGCCCAGCGTTCCGCCGTGGAGCGCGGGAAGGCCGGGGTTGCCGACGAGGTGCTCGGCGAACGCCATGCGCCCCAGGAGCTGTCCGCCGCGCTCCTCCAGCCGCACCCCCAGGAAGCGCATGAAGGGGAGTGTCTCAATGAGTCGGTTCCATGCGCCGGTGCGCTTGGCTTCGGCGATGGCCTCCACGGTCGGGATCACGGCGTCTCCTTTCGCCCGAAGACCTCGTGCCCGGTGACTGCCTTGCCCTATCATGAACGTGGCGGTGGAGGTGGCGATGGGGTCGCTTGGGTCGTCGTGGTAGGCGATGGCGCGCACGAAGCCCACGTTGCGCGTGGTCTTGAAGCACTCGGCCCGGCCCAATACATCGCGACGGGGTGTTGCAGGCTTGAGGTGATCGATACGGAGATCCAGCGTGGCGATGGGCGTGGGCTGCTGGAGCTTCAAGAAGACCGACAATCCGCCTGCCGCGTCGAGGAGCGTGGTGAGTGCGCCTCCATGTATGACGCCGGTCTCGGGGTTTCCGATCAAGTGCTCGGCCCAGGGCAGCCGCAAGACGGCGACGGCCGGGAACGCCGACGCGTCTTCCAGCGACAACCCCAGGGCGCTGTTGAAGGGAACGAGGTCGCGGAAGGCGACACGCATGGCGGCAATGTCGATGACGATGTCTTCCGGCATGGGCGAGACGCTACCATAAAGAGGCCCGGTCACTTCAGTAATTCCCTCGCACGGTGGTCCCCTCGCTATGGCGCCGTGTCCCCGGGACCTGTCGCCTTCGTGCGATACACAGCGTCGATGTGCGGGATCAAATCGAGGACGAAGCTGTCCTCATACTGCGGCCCATCACCGAAACGCCCGACCATGTTCGCATAGGCGGCCGCCTCGGCGCATTCGCCGTGGTAGCACCTGGCGTCCGGGAACACTACGAGCATCTTCTGCAGCCTGCCCTCGCTCATCTCGACGCCCAGGAACAACGCCACTGGACCGGACAGATCCCCCGGCTCCATCCCGTGGCCGCCCAGCATGAAAAGCACGGGGTATCTTTCGTCCATGTTCTCTTCATACGCCGGGGGCAGGAAGATATGGTATTCCCGGTTATCGCTAAGCACCGGGCTGTGGAAGCTCTCCTTTACCACGTGGCCGTAGTCGTTCGGCGCCCTTCTCATGTCGCCCCGGGGAAACCGATTAGCTACAAAGAAAGCCATCGTCATGAACCGTTTGATAAGACCATCCAATCCGCCGCTATGACCGCCGTCGCCAGCTTCGATCTCTGACGCGCTCGCCGCCGGATTGCCGTACTTGACCAGCACGTTGGCGCTCAGTGTCCCCCAGGCGACTCTGGCGGGCTCATATTGCTTTCCGGACCCCGCGCCCAGCGCGTCGAAACCCTCGTAGATTCCGACCTCCTGCCCAAGCGCCATGAGCGTTCCGGCAAAAGTCTCGGTCATCTCCATGTTGCGGATATGATCGCGGATGCCGACATCTATATAGAACCTTAGCCGATCCAGGTCTTTCGCTTTTGTCAACAACCTGCGCGGATCGAGTTCCCACAAACGCGCATGATTCGGGTTGCTGTCGTACACTCCATTCCCCTCTCCGAAATCCCCGGTACCCGGAACACCGTCGAGTCCCACGTCTTCAAAAGGCTCGCCGGGATCCCAGCGGCCATTCCCCACCGTCCCAAACGGGTTCGTCAGCGGGTGGAAAACGTCGTCCGGCCAGCTTCCCACGTCGCTCCAAGGCTCGCCGTACTGGATCACAATTGGTTCACCGCTGTCCCGGACGCGATTTCCGTTGAGGTCGATGGCCAGAAGAATATCCAGCGGAAATTCGTGCGGCCCATCCTGATCAAACACTCCCATCTCCGGTCCGTCTCCATCGCAAAACGTGATGGCGTCAAATTCCCCTTTGGGGTTGAAGCGAGCATCGAAAAGGCCGGGCACGACGCGTGGGTTCGCGCACCGTCCAGCAGCGTCCTGCCCAAGATAGTCGGGACCGACACCCGGCGGCAGGTACGGGCTCGCCGGATTGTAGAGGAAAGGGTTTCCGGCTATCGCCGCGGCATCCTGGGCCACCTTGACGAAGGACCATCTATGGGTAGTGCCTGAACTCGAGTCGCCCAAGTCCATGTGCTCGTAGTCTTCACCGGCCCACGGGCTGGGACACATCTTCCCCGATTCCGGCGGGACGCAGAACCCCCCGAACATGGCCTCGGAGAAGAAACGTAGGAAGTCTGTCCCGTCGAGGAACGTCCCCAACGGGGCGACCACATCAAACAGCTCTTCGTGTTTCAGACCAAGCATGGCCGCGGACAAGCCGCCCATCGAGAAGCCGGCGATGGCGCGGTAGGTGTAGTCGAGCTGCGCACCACCGTCGGCCGGCTGCGCCGCGTCGCCATCGCCTCCCGCGTCCGAGACCGGTCCGGCGTCGGTGGTCTCGGCATCTTCCCCGCCAGCGTCCGCTTCGTTCGCGCCATTCCCATCCCACTTGCCCCCGTCGTCCGCGATCTCTTCGCCGCCGCCGCCAGTGCAGTCCGACGCCCAGAAAGCGAAAAGACCCGCGAGCGCGCAGACGAGCAACCGTGTACTCTTCTCCATGCTTAACCTCCAGCGCGACCGATGATACTCCTTGGGCGTGCGCCCTTCAAGCGCGTTCAACCGCCCAAATAACCTCCATTTCGTGGAGGCGCTTGCAAGACTGGGCCGCCATTGGCTTCCGGCACGAGCTGTTAAACGCCCCCGCCAGCCCTGTTAAATGCTCTCTGGTGCTCTCTGCCAAGACCTGCATTTAGAGAGCGCGCGCCGGTCCGAAAGACGGCAGCGACGATCTGGCCCGCGCTCTCTGCCGTAGCCCATAGAGAACACAACCATAGTACTGATACTCGCACAAGCCCGTGATTATTGGCGAAAAAGCATGGAGCCTCGAAGCGCTGGCTCCGAGGCTCCAGTTAAACCGTTCGACCCACCAAGTTGGTGGGGGCTTGAAAATGGCTCCCCGGCGAGGGCTTGAACCTCGAACCTGCGGATTAACAGTCCGCCGCTATACCAATTGAGTTGCCGGCGAAAGCGCTCGAAACGGGGCCGCATGCCTGCGGCATCCGCGCGCGAGAGTCAAGACACGGGATCAAAGCAGGAGTCCGGTTCCGGCACCGGGATGGTCTTGTTCACTTCTTGCAGCACTCGAGGTCGCCCAAGGTGCAGCAGCGCAAGTACATCTCGGCCGATCTGGCGCGGTTTTTGAGCTTCTGGTACGCGGCGGCGGCGGCGCGGCAGGCGGTGGCGCTCCCCTTGTCGCAGCCCTTGGAGCCGTACGCGGCGGCCTTGGCGTTGTTGTTGCCGCTCAAGTACACCGCCGCGGCGCCGGCGCAGGCCAGGGCGTCGCCTGCATCGCACCCGCGCGCCGACAGATCCAGCGCCTTGTCCAGACGCTTGAGCTCGACGTACGCCGCGCCGGCGCTGGCGCAGGACGCGCCGTTCCCGATGGCGCACCCTTTCTCGCCCGCTTCGGCCGATTTCTCAATCTGGCCCAGTTCAATGAAAGCGTCGGCGGCGTACGCGCATGAAAAACCGTCCCTCCCGTCGCAGCCGCGAAGCCCGATGGCCGCCGCCTCGGCGTGTTTTTTAAGGTTGTTTAGGGCCGCCGCTGCCGTGCCGCAGGCGGGTGCGCCGCCCAGATCACATCCGGCGGCCCCAAGCCTGGCCGCCTCCTCGTGCTTCTTGAGGTTCTGGAACGCGGCCGCCCCGTACACACAGGCGGTGACGTCCCCGGCCTTGCACCCCTGCGCCCCCAGCGCCGCCGCGTCGGCGTAGTCCTTGAGGCGGTACGAGGCCGCCGAGGCCGCCCCGCAGCACGCCGCCACCCCCTTGTCACACCCGGGCCGGGCCGCCTCGAGCGCCTTCTTGTTGTCGCCGGCGTTGAGTGCCGCTGCGGCGCGGGTCAGGCACGGGGGCTCCGCATCTGGGACGGGAGTACCGGCTGCCAGGGCCGCCGCGTGCGCGAGCGCGCCTACAATGACCACACCGGCAACCATGCGTTGTCTCGTCAATTGCCCCTCCGTTTCACGGGCGCCACGCGGGTTCATTCTAGCGCATTGCCTGTGCCCCGCAACAGGGAATTGCCAACAGGAAGCAGCAACCACCCCCAATTCGCCCCAAGCGGCCTTTTTTTGCGGGCCGTTTCTTGGTGGGTGACTGTCGCTCGCGCTCAAACGCGCTTGAAACCCGACCCCGAGCCGGTGGGCTGGGTCACGCCCGAACGCCGCGGCGCCCGGGCGCGACCATCTTTTTGCCGTGCCTACATTGTTGGCGAAGATCGGCGCTCAGTACTTCCACTCCCACAAACCCGGCTGTGTCTCGCGCATGTCGGCGAACTTGATTGTGTAAACGATGAAATCGCCGTCGAGCGTCGCCACGCGGTTGTTGGGAGCACCGTCAAGCAGACTCCCGTCCAACCCACGTATCGCATGAGGGAGTCTGAGCGACATCTCGGAGAACGCGCCAAGACCGTCTGGAAACGAAAGGAGTATTCCCCCGGTGAGCTCGATCATTTCCCCGTTGTGTTCATATGGTCCGTGACCAATCGGATGGTCCAGGCAGTCGCGATCGTAGGGATCCGCACACGGATCCATCGTGACGCCATCCACCACGAACACGACTCTCTCCCGGTTGACCATCTCGTCGACACGCAATGCCTCGGAGAATTCGAAGTCGATCGTCCCGTGGTTTTCGGAATACCCAACTCTAGAAAGCATCGGCCTGCTGTACGTGTAGAACTCGACCGAGACTTGGCGATTCGTGACCTCCAACAGATACTGGTCCAGTATCTTCACGCCCGCAATCGGACTGCCGCCCTTGCACAAGTCCAGCGCAACGCGGTACCCCTTGCCGGGCTCGATGCCCTTTTCGGGTTTCAGCCGGATCTTCTCCGGCCGGCCGAGCTTTTTCTCCAGCCCATACGGCAGGTCGGCTTCGGTCTCCACATCGATGAACCGAAGGATGCGTTTCATCCGTTGCGCCCAGTCAGGGGGCATCTCGTTTTCGAATATGAGGTACCCTTCCGGGATGCCGTGGAAACCGATCTCGACCGAACGGCTCACACTGCGGTTTGTCTCGAGCTCCGCCGGCCACACAAACATCAGGCCGGGGTCTATCATGTGCCGCGCTGTCTGGGACTCCTCCTTGCCTTCACCACCGTCCTGCCGGGTTTCCACCGACCTTTCCTGGCAGGCCACAGACATCATCGCGACCATCACTACCGTCGCCATCACCCTTTGTGTCCGCACGCACGTGATCTTCATGGCGCGCCTCCTTCCTACCAAGCCACGGCTACTGGCGTGATATTCTCGAAATTCAACATCCCGTAGTAGTCGCTCGGGTCTGCCGTCCCGGTTCGTTTTTTCCAGACCTGACGTACAGAGGTGAACCTCTCCCAGCCGTACGAGGGGCCACCCGGTACAAACCACCTCGTCCACAGCCCGTCTCTCGCGTGATTCTCGCTCCCGCACATGTCCTTAG